>JBDRKM010000018.1:0-14201 GCA_043814015.1 Pseudomonadota bacterium | reverse complement strand
GCGACAGAGCTGCCCGAGATGGTTCATCTGGGCGAGGAGCGTCGCCGATCCGGGGCCCCGCGCGACAGAGCCGCCCGAGATGGTTCATCTGGGCGAGGAGCGTCGCCGATTCGGGCCTGGGTTGGCACGGAAGGTGCGAAGGTCCGGCCTGCCACGCATCCCCTGCCTGACCTCTCGGCGCGCCGGCCCGCCCGCACCGCGGCGCCAGCAGGTGTCAGGGCGCCCGGCCACTCCCCGACCAGCTCCGGAGCCGACCATGAACCCGATCCGCCGCGTCGCCCTCCCGTTTGCCCTCACCTTCGCCCTGGGCTCCACCGCCATTGCCGCGCGCAGCGAGGTGCGCAGCGTGTCTTTCCACTTCACGCCCACCAACCAGGTGGACTCCACCCGCCCTGCGCTGCCGCCCCTCGTCAGCACCGTGCCGCTGCGGGTGCAGGTGGTGGATGGGCGCGCCGAGGGCAGCCGCGACGTGCTGGGCACCTGGACCACCGATGACGACCGGATCCTCGCCCTGCCGCTCGCCCAGGATCTGTTACCCGAGCTGGACCGTGCCATGGCCCTCGAGGGCGCCTCGTGGGGGGTCCCCATGACGGAGGGCGCGGCGGAACGGGTGCTCACCGTGACCCTGTTGCAGGCGACCGTCAGCGAGCTCAACAAGGCCGTCGGGGCCAGCTACCGCGGCAGCCTCAACCTGCAGGGCAGCCTCGAGGCTCGCGACGGGAGCCTGCTCTGGTCGGGCTACGCCTCCGGCGAGGCCTCGCGCTACGGCCGGGCGGCCAGCGACGCCAACGTGTGCGAGGTGCTCAGTGACGCCCTGGTGGAGGCCTGGGCGGCCATGCTCGGCAGCCAGACCCTCCAGGTGGCCTGGGTGGGCGACGCGCCTGCGGCCACGATCCCGTCCCCGTAGCCGTGGCCTCGTCGACGCAGCCCACGATTCGGGGGACGCCGTCGCGCCCCACCGGGGCGAAATGCCACGGTGAAGGACAGCGGGACCCGCGCTTCTGGCTGGCATCGAGCTTGCAATGGCGGGGGGTGCGCACCCCAGGCGCGGAGGCCCCGCATGACACCCTCTCCTCCAGTGCTGATCGCCACCTCGCTCGTGTGCGGTCTTCTCCTGGCCGTCGCGGGCTGGGGTGCGCTCGATCACCGGCGCATCGAGCGCCGCCTCGCGCGTATCCTCAGGATCGCGAGACGAGAGCTGGACTCGCTCACCGGCCGTCCCACGCAGGCTGGTGACGACGCCGTGCGCGACGTGCTGGCGCGCGCCCTGCTCGGCGCGCCCGCGGCGCTGGACGCCTGGCATGCGTTCCGCGCGACCCTCGTGAGCGTTGGGGGCCGCCCGCGGCGCACCCGCAGCGCGGCCGAATTCTTCGACATCGACGTCCACATCTACGAGCAGGCGCGCACGATGCGCGGGGGCCCCCCCGCCTTCCTGCGCCGCCACCTCCCGCAGTGGCTGGCGGGGGTGGGCGTCCTCAGCTCGCTGGCGCTGCTCGGGCTGCTCGCCTCCGGGTTCGACTGGGGCGCCCTGATCGACACCAATTCCATGAGCGTGGCCGCCACCGCCCTCTACCACGCCGCCTGGCCCGGCCTGCTGCCGATGGTGCTCGGGATCGCGCTGGCGTTCTGGTCCCACGCCGACACGCGGGACGCGGCGCTGGGCGCCAGCCGAGAGCTGCAGCAGCTCTGCCGGTCCCTGGACCTCCAATTCCGGCACGTCAGCACCGAGGAACTTCTCGCGCGCATCCTGCGGGCGGTGGAGGCAGCGCGTCCACGGTCCGCCGCCTGAGGTCCCCGGTTACGCTCCAGATCCCCTCCGGCCTCTGGAAGTGTCATGGGCGACTCCTCGATCTTCCTCATCCAGCCCGACTCCCCCCGCGCCGCCCAGCTCGCCGCGGTGATCGAGGCCCCTGGGCGCATGGTGGTCCCGCTGCGGTCCGGGGCCGAGGCCCTGGCGCGCATGGAGCGCGACGCGCCCGATCTGGTGGTGCTCGACACGGACCTGCCGGGCGAGGACGGGTTCGTGCTGTGCGCCCGCCTGCGTCTGGCGGCCCTCGAAGCGGATCTTCCGCTCATCGCCTGCACCGGGCGGCCCGGGGGCGAGGGGCGGGCCCGGCGGGCGGGGGCCGACGCGGTGCTGACCCAGCCGGTGGAGGCCCTGGACCTGGCCGCCCTGGTCCGCAGCGTGCTGGACCGCCGCGGGCGCCACGAGCGCGGGGCGCGGTCACGGCTCGACGCGCTGCCCGTGCTGGGCCGCTTCAGTGGGTCGGCCGCGTCGGGCCGGGAGGCCCGGGGAGGCTCGTTCGCCGCGGCCGATCTCCCCCGGCTGCTGCTGGGCTGGTTCGAGGAGCGCCTGAACGGCGTCGTCGAGATCGAGGCCGAGGATCGGGTGGCCCGCATCGCCTTCTGCGATGGGCACCCCACCAGCGTGGCCACGCGCTCCCCCGAGACCGGCCTCGGCCGGCTGCTGGTGGAGAGCGGGCAGCTCACGGACGCCCAGGTGGAGCAGGTGGCCCGGGTGGCCCTGCGCCAGGGCCAGCCCCTCGGCCGGCTGCTCGTACTGCACGAGCTGGTGGACCCCATCAGCCTCGATCACGCCCTGCAGCTGCAGACGCTCCGGCGCCTGGCGGTGGTGCTGCGCTTCCCCGCAGGGGCCTGGCGGCCGGGCGATGGCCTCGCCCACCCCGGCGCGGGCTTCCCCACCCACGCCGCCGCGGCCCTCTGGCACCTGGGCGACGTCCACGTCCCCGTGCCCCCCCTCGGCACCGAGGAGCTGGAGCAGTACGTGGTAGCCGGCGACGATCTGGCCTCCATCTGGCACCTGTTCGACCCGCGCGGCCGCGCCGCGGGCCTGCGGCTGGTGCTGCTGGGCGGCGGACGCCCGGTGGACGCGCGGGAGCTGGCGGGTGAGCGCGTGCTGCCCCTGCTGGCGTTGTTGAAACACACAGGCGTGCTGCGCCTCTCGGCCGAGCCCCCCGACCCGGCCCGGCGGGCCTCGGTGCTGGCACGCAGCGACATCGAGCACTTCCGCGAGGGGCTGGAGGCCGCCTGGGCCGTGGGCTGTGGCGCCGATGCCTGCACCGTGCTGGGCGTCTCGGCCAGCGTCACCGCCGCGGAGGCCACCGAGGCCGCCGCCAGGCTCCTGGAGCGCTACCGCCCCGAGACCCTGCCCCCGGGCCTGTCCGTGCGAGAGCGGGGCCGCGCCACCGAGCTGCACCGCCAGGTGCTGGCCGCGCGCCGCGCCCTCGCCCACCCGCGCCGGCGCCTGGCCCACGACTACCTGATGCAGACCGTGGAGGCCGCCGGGGTGCTGGGTGCCGAGGCCCAGGACCACGCCATCTTCCACGCCGAGCACGCCCGGGGCCTGTACCGTCGGGGCGAGTACGTGGGCGCCGCCGCCCTCTTCGGCCTGGCCGTGCAGCTCGAGGGCGAGACCTCCGACCTGCTGGCCATGCTCGGCCAGGCCCGCCATCGCGCCGCCCCGGCCGACCCGGCCGCGGGTGAACCCGAGCTGCGCCGGGCCCTCCGGCGCGATCCGGGCCACGCCCTGGCGCACCTGTACCTGGGGCGGCTGCTGGCCGCGCGGGGAGAGCTGGCCGAGGGCCGCGAGCTGCTGCGCCGCGCCCGGGTGCTGGCCCCCGAGCTGCCCGCCGTGGGCGAGGCCCTCCGCAGCCTCGAGGCCACCCCGGCCGGGGAGGTGTGATCGTGGGTGCCCAGCGGGAAGAGCGCGCCGCGCCCGGCGGCGAGCTGTTCAGCTCCCGGCTGGCGCTGCTGCTCACCACCCTGGGCATGGCCGTCGGCACCGGCAACATCTGGCGCTTCCCCCGCATCGTCGCCAAGTGCGGCGGTGGGGCCTTCCTCATCCCCTGGTTGATCTTCCTGTTCGCCTGGTCCATCCCCCTGCTCGTCCTCGAGCTGGGCATGGGCCGCCAGAGCCGACGCGGCTGCGTGGGGGCCTTCGCCAGCTTCGCCGGCAAGAAGCTCGGCTTCCTCGGCACCTTCGTGGCCTTCACCTGCAGCGCCATCATGTTCTACTACGCCGTCGT
Organism: Pseudomonadota bacterium; assembly: GCA_043814015.1. Taxonomy (GTDB): domain Bacteria; phylum Myxococcota_A; class UBA796; order UBA796; family JAFGLY01; genus JBDRKM01. Next base: position 10,155 of record JBDRKM010000018.1, on the reverse strand, counting down.
GGCCGGCTGGTGCCTGCGCTACCTGCAGCTCGCCGCGCGCGGCGCCCTGCACGGGTTGTCCGGCGAGGGCGCCGAGCAGGCCTTCCTGGGCTTCTCCGGCTCCTGGGAGCCCGTCATCTACCAGGTCCTGGCCATGGCCCTGGCCGGCGGGATCGTGCTCTTCGGCGTGGTCAGGGGCATCGAGCGGGCCAACAAGGTGCTCATCCCGGCCCTCTTCACGCTCCTGTTCGTGGCGCTGGGCCGCTCCCTGACCCTGCCGGGCGCCGGGGAGGGGCTGAAGTTCCTCTTCACCGTGGACTGGCCGCTGTTGGCCGACGCCAACACATGGATCGAGGGCCTGTGCCAGTCGGCCTGGTCCACCGGTGCCGGCTGGGGCCTCATGCTCACCTACGGCGTCTACGTCAGCCGGCGCGAGAGCGTCGTCCAGAACGCCATCTTCACCGGGCTGGGCAACAACTTCGCCTCCATCATCGCCGCCATGGCCATCATCCCCGCCGTCTTCGCCCTGGCCCCCGCCGCCCTGGGCCCCGAGCGCCTGGCCGAGCTGGGGGGCACCGCGGCCTTCCTCACCTCGGGCGGCCCGGCCTCCACCGGGCTCACCTTCATCTGGATCCCGGCCCTCTTCGAGCGCATGCCCGCGGGCTCCCTGTTCACCGCCCTCTTCTTCCTCACCCTCTTCTTCGCCGCCCTCTCCTCGCTCATCGCCATGGTGGAGCTGGCCGCGCGGGTGCTGATCGACATGGGCGTGGCCCGCCGGCCGGCGGTGCTCCTCGTGGCCGGGGCGGGCATCGTGCTGGGCATCCCCTCGGCCATCAACCTGACCTTCTTCCAGAACCAGGACTGGGCCTGGGGCCTGGGGCTGATGCTCTCCGGCCTGTTCGTGGCCCTGGCCGTGGTGCGCTACGGGCTGGCGCGCTTCCGCGCCGACGCCCTCTCCGAGCGCGAGGGTCGGCTGCTCGAACGGGCGTTCGACTATTGGATCCTCTTCGCCATCCCGGCCCAGTTCGTGGTGATGCTGGGTTGGTGGTTCCAACAGTCGGTGTCGTGGGACCCGCAGGGGTGGTACAACCCGTTCGGGACCTTCACCGTGGGCACGGCCCTGGCACAGTGGGCGGTGGCGTTGGGGGTTTTCGCGGGGGTGAATCGGTGGTTGGTGGGGAGATCGGGGGGGGAGGGGTAGGGATCCGCGCGGGACCTGTCGCCCCATCACCCCCTCCCCAACCACCCCCGCACCGTCCCGCAGAACGCCTTGTCCGCCCGCTTGGAGATCAGCTCCAGCGGTGAGCACCCCCGGCTGCCCGCCACCCAGAACATCCAGGCCAGGGCCGCCAGCGTGATCGCGAAGTTGGGCCAGGCGTTGAACTCCCACTGGCCCGCCCAGGAGAGCTCCAGGCCCGAGAACGGCCAGAGGTAGCGGATGGGCCAGGTGGCGCCGTCGGGGCCGCGCGCACCCAGGAGGTCGGCCAACAGGTGCACGTGGAAGGAGGCCGCCACCAGCACGGGAGTGCGCACGCGGCGCCGGGCCAGGGCCGCGGCGGTGGCGGTGACCAGCAGGGCGCAGGGCAGGTTGTGGGCCAGCACGTGGTGGAAGCTGGCGTACCAGTACAGCGGGTGCTCGGTGTGCAGCGTGAGCTTCTCCGCCACGATGCCCAGCCCGTCCAGATCCGGGATGACCCCCGCGAGCGCCACCAGGGCCCGGTCGCGGCGATGGAGCGGGGTGGCGGTGGCGAGGCCCCAGCCGAGCAGCAGGTGGGTCACAGGGTGCATGCCCTGAGTCTACCCGATCGGGCCCCGTCGCCCTGGTCTCCGGGACATGGAGATATTGTGTCACGTTTGGCCCGCGGGGGCCGTAGAGCTTGCAGAGCCGAAGTATGCCTCAAGCGCGCTGGCGTCCGGGCGATATCTCCTTCGGCGAGGTCTCCTGATGCCCCTCCGTCCCAGACGACCCGCGCACGCACCGCGCCGCCCCCGCCTCGAGCGCCGGCGCGGCGCGGTGGCCCTGGTCGTGGCGCTCATGCTGCTGATCCTGCTGGGCATGGCGGCCCTGGTGATCGACCTCGGCTACCAGGGGGCCTCCCAGGCCGAGCTGCAGGCCGCGGCCGACGCCGCCGCCCACGCGGGCGCCATGCAGCTCGACGGCACCGAGGACGGCCTGGACGCGGCCACCCAGGCCGCGCTGGACTTCGCGGCGTTCAATTCCGCGGCGGGCGATCCCGTGGAGCTCGATCCGAGCGCCGACATCCTCCTCGGGATCTGGGACGAGGTGAGCGGCAGCTTCTCGGCCGGGGGCGCCACGGAGATGATCGACGCGGTGCAGGTCACGGCCAGGCGGGATGACCTCCCGGCCTGGTTCGCCCGCGCGGCCTTCGGCCGCGACAGCCTGGCGGCCTCGGTCCAGTCCGTGGCCCGCCGCACCTACGAGGGCGCCGGCCGCGTGGACTGCTTCCTGCCCCTGGCCGTGCCCTCCTGCGTCATCGAGGACGTCTACGGCATCGACCACATCAACCAGGTGGATCTGGTCCTCAACCCCCCGGGGGTCAACAACGTGGCCTGGGCGCGGCCCGACGCGCACCCCAGCGCCTCCTGGCTCTCCAGCCAGATCTGGAACTGCAGCTACGAAGGCTCCATCGAGGTCATCGACAGCGTCGAGCTGAACAACGGCCTCATCGCCTCGGTGCTGGCGGACCTGGCCGACAAGATCGAGGCCTCGGACACCACCTGGGACTCCGCCCTCTGGGGATCCCTGCCGGCCCAGGCGGCCCGCAGCGGGATCGCCTCCTCACGCTACGGCCACACGCTGGAGGGCCCCATCGCGGTCTTCGACGACGACAGCTACTGCACCTCGCCAGGCCCGATGAACGGCACCGAGGAGATCACGGGGTTCGTCTGGGGCGCCATCTACGAGGTGGTCACCACGGGCGCCGCCGCGAACCGCACCATCAAGATGCGGCTGGAGACCACCGAGACCCACGACCTGGGCACCGGCAGCGGCGGCCCGGACTACGGCGTGGTCTACCACAAGCTGGCGCTGGTGCGCTGATGCGGGCGCGACGCGGCAGCGCATCCGTGGAGCTGGCCCTGGTCCTGCCGCTCTTCCTCGTGCTGGTGACGGGCCTGGCGGACGGGGCCTGGCTCTTCTACAACCACGGCGTGCTGGCGCGTTCCCTGCGCGCCGGCTGTCGCGCGGGCGCGGTGGTGGACGCCGAGAGCGATCCGGAGGCCGCCGCCACCGCGGCCATCGAGGGCCTGCTGGCCGACTGGCGCTACGCCTGCCCAGCCGAGGAGAGCTGCGTTCCGGAGGTCGCCCTCACCACCGACGCCCAGGACCGCGATGTGCTCACCTGCCGGCTGTCGGTGCCCTTCCAGGGGCTCACCGGCCTGGTCCTGCCGGTGGGTGATCTCCACCTGACCGCCGCCACCCGCGTCCACGTCGAGCAGTGGGAGCACCCCTGATGCGCGCCCTCCGCAGCCCCCGCCGCGCGGCGGTGACCGTCGAGTTCGCCCTGACCCTGCCGGTGCTGCTGATGTTGCTGGCCGGGGTGCTCGACTATGGCTGGTTCTTCTTCGTGCAGGTCGGCGTGCAGAGCGCGGCGGCGGACGCCGTCCGCATGGGCGTGGACGCCGCCGGCGGCGTGGACCCTGGCGCCCGGGCCGAGGCCGCGGCCGGGGAGGTCCTGGAGGACGCCGGTCTGCCCTGCCTCGGCGCCTGCGCCATCACCGGTGCGGTCGCCTCCGAGTCCGGCTACCGCCTGCTGCGCGTGGTGGTGGACCGCCCCTTCGAACCCCTGGTCGGCCTCGTCCCAAGCCCGACCGCCAACCACGCCGTGTGCACCATGCTGCTGGAGCAGCAGGACACCGGCTTCTATTCCCCCTGACCCCGGCCCTTCACAAGGCCACCACCTGAGGAGAGAACATGCTGCAGCGTTTCATCCGTGAGGAGACGGGCGCCACCGCCATCGAGTACGGCCTCATCGCCGCCCTCATCGCCGTGGCCATCATCGTGGCCCTGACCGCCCTGGGCACCTCCCTGTCCGACCTGTTCACCGGCGTGTCCACCACCATCGACGCGGCCGCGCCCTAGTCCGCCCAGCTGACCGCCAGCCCCCGCGAAGATTGGTTTCGACCAGTCTTCGCGGGGGTTTCACGTATATTTCCTTGACACTTCCTCGACGACACGGATTGTCGCGTTAGGGGCCTGGTGCCAGCGGGTGGAACCCTCCGGAAACAAGGAGCCCGACCTTCATGAGAACCCGAAGACTCTTGCCTGCTTTCCTCGTCCTGGCCCTCGGCGGCCTCCCGCTGATCAGCGGCGCCGACGTCTCCTCCTGGTCCATCGACCCGGAGAGCCTCACCCTCACCCTCGGCGAGGGTGAGACCTTCAGCGAGGACGTCACCCTCCACATGGAGGCTGGCGCCGTCACCCCCATGGCCGACGTCTACATCCTGGCCGACACCACCGGCAGCATGGGTGGGTCCATCGGCAATGTGCGCACAAACGCCGTGACTTTGGTGAACAACCTCATCACGGGCATGCCGGGCGTCGATCTGCGCATCGGCGTCGGCAACTACAAAGACTTCCCCTACGACTCCTACGCCTTCCGCCATCAGGTGGATCCCACCACCAACCAGACCACGGTGGTCAGCGCCATCAACTCCTGGTACGCCTCCGGCGGCGCGGACGCCCCCGAGGGCGAGTTCTACGCCTTCGATCGCCTGGCCCACGACGTGGATCCCGCGGGCGGCGACATCGGCTGGCGCGCCGGCGCCGAGAAGATCCTGGTCTGGTTCGGCGACTGGTCGGCCCACGACCCGGTCTGCGCCTACTACACCGGGCTCGGCTACGACATCACCGAGGCCACGGTCACGGCCGATCTGCAGGCCGCCGGCATCGCGGTGCTCGGCATCAGCGTGAGCTCCGGCTACGGCCTCGACATGAACCCCTACCCCTACTCCTACGACTACAGCCACTGCACCCGCGGCGGCTCCGCTGGCCAGGCCACCCGCATCACCGCGGCCACCGGCGGCTCCTACACCACCGGCATCAACCCCTCCACCCTGGCCGCCCAGATCCAGGCCATGGTCGAGACCGCGGTCACCACCATCGACGAGATCGACATGGCCGCCGCGGGCGACATCGCCCCGTACGTCACCGGCATCACCCCCGCCGGCGGCTACGGCCCGGTGGACACCAGCGCCCCGGCCGACTTCGTGTTCACGGTGGACTACGAAGGCGCCTGCAACGAGGGCGGCGACCTCACCCTGACCGGCACCATCGACGCCACCGCCGACGGCGCCATCGTCGGGCAGGAGGCCGTCAGCCTGACCCTGCCGTCCTGCAACCTGCCCCCCGTGGCCGAGTGTACGGACGTCACGGTCGAGGCCGACGAGTACTGCATGGGCTGCGCCTCCGTGGACGGCGGCACCTGGGATCCGGACGGCGACGTCCTGACCATCGTGGAAGATCCGGGCTGCGACTACGCCCTGGGCGACACGGAGGTCACCCTCACCGCCACCGATCCTTCCGGCGAGACCGACTCCTGCACGGGCACCGTGACCGTCATCGACACCACCGCCCCCGAGGTCACCATCACGGCGGCCCCCGAGATGTGGCCCCCCAACCACAACTACTGGAGCTTCACGCTGTCCGACTGCGCGGCCGTCTCCTGGGACAACTGCGACGAGGCCGGCCTGGACGTGGACGCCGACGGCGTCATCACGGCCATCTGGAGCGATGAGGTCGAGGACGCCCGCGGCGGCGGCGACGGCAACACCAACGCCGACATCGTCATCACCGGCGACGCCACCTTCGACCTGCGCGCCGAGCGCCAGGGTTCGCTGGACGGCCGCGTCTACGGGATCGAGTTCTCCGTGACCGACTCCGCCGGCAACGCCACCGAGGCCACCTGCTACGTGAGCGTGCCCCACGATCAGTCCGGGGCTCCGGCCGTGAACAGCGGCGCGGCGGCGGGCTACACCGTCACCCCGTAGCGTCCCATCCCCAGGGCTTCCATGGGGACCGGCCGGCACCGCCGACCGGTCCCCTGTCGTCCGTGCTGCCCGTGGAGGAGTCATGAACACCCGACAGATCGCAACCCTCGTCGTGATCCTGGCGGCCGCCGGTGGGGCGGCCTGGCTCCTGCTGCGAGGCGATCCGGCCGCGCGCACCGCTCCGGGTCCAGGGGGCACCCCAGGGCTCGCGCCGCCCAGCCACCCGCCCGCGGTGCTCGGCACGCCCGCGGCGCCCCCCATCCACCGCCCGCCGCCCCCTGCCTGCCGCTGCGGAGGACGGGCTGCCAGCCCCGGCCACCCCCGCGGTAGACCCGGTCGCGCTCATCGCCGAGTTGGCCAAGACCTACGCGGCCCTCGAGGACCCTGGCGCCGACTACGAGCGCGTCACCCGCTACGTGGCCGACGCCGACTACCCCGCCGTGGGGGCGGTGGTGCTGGACCGCTCGTGCACCCCGGCGCCCTGCGTCCTGTCCATGGTCTGGGACCCCTCGGGCGAGGGCTTCGAGCAGTTCCAGCAGGACCTGATGCTCTCCCTCTACCAGGCCGGCGAGGGCGTGGGCCAGCCCATCCTGACCACGGCGGAGCAGGAGGACGGCACCACCCGCGCCTGGGTCTACTGGAACGACGACAGCGCCACGCCCGAAGTGGCGGAGAACCTCTCCCAGAGCGCGCTCATCCGCATCCGGGCCGCGGGCGGGCCGGCGATGTAGCTCGGGGGCCTAGAAACTGTAGGGCCCCTCGACCGTGCTGTTTCCCGCCGCGTCGGTGGCGGTCACGGTGAGCAGGGTGCCGCTGGGCCTGAACGTGATGGTGTGGGAGGTGCCCAGGACGGAGGTGCCGCAGGCGCCGCCGTCGTCGCAGGCCTGGCCCGTGGCGGGCTCGTCCGTGCTGAAGGTCACCTTGAGGTTCTTGCCCTTCATGGAGTACGACAGCCCGGAGATGACCGGCGGGGTGGTGTCGGCCGGGGTGCCGGTGTCGCCCGTGTCGACGGTGCCGGTGTCGCCGGTGTCCACGGTGCCCGTGTCGCCGGTGTCCACCGGAGCCCAGGCCGCCACCGCGGCGGCGGCGTCCAGCAGGCCGTAGCCGAAGGTGCTGTCGTAGCCGCTCTTGCCGAGGTCCACGGTGGTGGCGAGCAGGGTGTCCTTGACCTCGACGTTGGACGCGCCCAGCCCGGAGAGGATGGCGGCCACGGCGGCCACGTGCGGGGTGGCCATGCTGGTGCCCTGCCAGAAGAAGTAGCCCCAGTCCGGATCGAAGGTCTCCTGCAGGATGCCGTCGGCGTAGCCGTCGCCGTTGTCGTCGCGGGCGGTGTCGCCGCCGGGGGCCATCAGGTCGAGCCCCGTGCCGTAGCTGGAGTAGGAGGCCTTCTGGTTGCGGTAGTCGGTGGCGCCCACCGCGATGGTCTCGGGATAGCGGGCCGGGTAGTCCACCCGCCGCGCGCGGGAGTTGCCGGCCGCGCATGCCATGGTGACGCCCTGGTTCCAGGCGTAGGTCACGGCGGTGGCTTCGGCGGTGCTGCCATAGGCGGAGCCCAGCGACATGTTGATGACGTCGGCGCCGTGGTCGGCGGCGTAGACGATGCCGTCGATGACGTCGGCGGAGGTGCCGGAGCCGGAGGCGTCGAGCACGCGGACCGGCATGATGGTGGCGCCGTAGGCGATGCCGGCCACGCCGAGGGCGTTGTCCGTGGCCTGGGCGATGGTGCCCGCCACGTGGGTGCCGTGGCCGTTCTCATCGTTGGGGTCGGAGTCTCCGCCCACGAAGTCCCAGCCGCCGGCCCAGGCCGGGGTGTCCTCGCCCGCGCTGGACAGGCCGGTGTCGATCACGGCCACGACCGCGCCGCTGCCGTCGCCGGTGGCCCAGGCGCCCTCGACGTCGATGGCCGCCAGGTTCCACTGGTAGGAGTAGAAGGGGTCGCTGACGCTGGCCTGGCGGAGCAGGTTGGGCTCCACGAAGCGCACGCCGCGTTGGGAGGCCAGCGCGGCCGCGGTCTGGGCCAGATCGGCGCCCGTGGGCACGGCGTAGGCGCCGACCTCGAGGGCCGCCCAGGCGCGGGTGCGGTCGAGCCCGACCTCACCGGCCCGCAGCCGCTGGGGCAGCTCGCCGTCGAGGCCCACCAGCAGGGTGGTGGCGTCGTAGCTGCCGGGCTCCAGGGCCTCGAAGGTCTCGAGCGTGGCGGAATCGACGCCCGGCTGGCAGCCGATGGCGGTGACGAGGAGCAAAGCGATGGACGGGCGCATGTAGACCTCCGGTGAGAGCGACCCTTCTACGAATCCGGGCGGGTGATGGTGACAACAAGTGAGGCGCGGCCCTGAGGACCGCGCCGGCTCGCGCGCGCCGTGGGCAGCGCTACAGGTTGTTGATCCCGTCGCAGATGTCCTTGGCGGCCTCGTAGTCGCCCGCGGCGTAGTCGGCCTCGGCCTCGGACCACAGCTCCCAGAACAGGGAGTCCACGCCGTCGCCGTCGGGATCCATGGCGGAGAACCAGCCGAGCTCGCCGTAGGCCATGTTCAGCATGGTGGCCAGGCACTGCTGCTGGGCCCGCTGCTGCATGGTGGCCTTGGACAGCCACAGGGTGCCGTACATGTCGCCGAGGTCGGCCACGGTGTTGCCGAGCACGGTCATGGGCAGCCAGGACTCGAGCACGGCCGCGTCCACGTGGGGATGCCCGCCGGTGCCGGTGTAGGCGATCTTGGCCTGGTGCTTCCAGAACCCGATGGTCTCGGGGTTGCCCAGCGGGGTGACCGCGTAGGAGCCGCCGTCCTCGAAGTCGCAGGTCTCCGAGGTGAAGGTGAGGAGCTGCTGGCTGGGCGTGGTGGGCACCAGGGCGAAGATGGACTGGCCGCTGAAGGCGAAGTCCACCGAGGTGCTGGTGGCGCCGTCCAGATCGATGACCACCGTGGCGAAGCCGTCCTCGTCGGTGTGCGCGACGCCGTCGGCGGGATCGAGGAGGGTGCCGCCGGTGATGGTGGCGGTGGCCTCGACGCCCGCCAGCGGTGCGCCGTCCTGCTCGACGTAGAGGGAGGCGTAGACCAGGCCGTCGCTGGCGCCGTCCACGGTGACCTCGGTGAAGATCGGGGCGGTGCAGGAGGTGACCAGGCAGTGCCCGGCGGAGTCGGCCAGCAGGGCCTCCGCGTCGGCGTCGGTGGTGGCGGGGGTGACCGTCACGTCCTCACCCCAGACCTCGTCGTAGTAGAGCTTCCAGATGGCGGTCTGCTTGACGGCGGAGGTGTGGTTGCTGGTGACCGGGTAGTTGTCGATGATCCAGGCCAGCTCGCACCAGGGATCCTCGGCCGGGACCTCCACGATCTCGGCGGACCAGGAGGAGGAGACCGTGTGGTCGAGATCGATGCAGAAGGCGGCCTGCGGGCTGCCGCCGACGCTCAGGCTCATCTGGCCGGCGTAGAAGGAGCCGTGGTAGGCGCCGTCCCGGTAGATGGCCACGGTCTCGTGGTAGGGCTCGCCGAGGTACTGGACCGTGACGACGGTGCCGGCGAAGGCCAGGCCGGAGAGGGCCAGGAGGGACAGGGGAGTGAGGTGCCTGATCTTCAACTCTCGGTTCCTTTCGTGGGGGACGGGTCTCTTCACCGCGACGCTGCGCCGCGCATAGACCTCTACGAATCTGCCCGGAGGGCCGATACGTGAATTCCCCAATGAAGTCTCAGGTTGTCACGAAATGTTCAGCCAGGATCCTGGCTCCAGGGGGAGGGGGCGCGGCGGCTCGCTGGGCGATGGGCCCGAGCGACGCGGTCACGAGGGCCAGATCGGACGCTCCCTCCATGTGCAGCAGGCGACGTTGTTGGCTCCAGACCTGGATTGTGGGCAGAACGCAGACCTCCAGTGCGGTGGCGGTGCGCGCGTAGCTCACCGCGTCCAGGCGCAGGACGAGCAGGCTCCCGGCGAACACCGACGCCCAGCCCTGCAGGGCCACCCGGACCCGCCGGCTCGGCGTGGGCTACGGTCCACGTTTCGGCCACGGCCTCAACGAGGACCTCGCCCCTTTTTTGGGGGGGGAAGACAGATTCTTCCCCCCCTGATCGGGCGCGACACGCGCCCTCCCCCCCTCTTCGCCGCCTGATGGGCGGCGCGGGGCGCTTGGTCGCGCCCCGTAAATGATCCTAGGTTCACGGCCGAAATCTCGGCGAT
>JBDRKM010000017.1:0-14790 GCA_043814015.1 Pseudomonadota bacterium | reverse complement strand
GCGTGCAGGGCCTCGGCCACTGCGAGGGGCTCGTCGCCGCCGCCGCGCCCGCCGCCCGCTGCCACCAGGGCCGCGGCCAGGGCGCGCAGGGGGTTCTTCCCGGGCCGCAGATCGAGCACCGTGAGGTTGCCGCGCTCGCGCAGGCGCGGGATCACGCCCGCGTGGACGAAGGAGCTCTTGCCCGCGCCTGAGGGACCCACCACCGAGAGGGCCGGCTCGCGCCGGAGCTGCTCCACCGCCTCGGCCACCTCGGCCTCGCGGCCGAAGAAGCGGTGCGCGTCGCCCTCCTCCCAGGGCATGAGTCCACGGAAGGGGGAGGTATCGCCACGGCGCCCGCGGCCCTCCAGCAGATCGTCCAGGGTCTCCAGCACCCGCTCCGCGGCGGGCCGGGCCTCGGGGCGTTTGTCCAGGCAGGCGGCCACCAGGGCGGCCACCTCCTCGGGTACGCGGCGGTGCAGCGGCGGGGCGGGGGCCGGGTCCACGTGGGCCTGGATGAGCTCGCGGCGCGCCAGATCGCCGTAGGGTCCACGCCCGTCGATCAGCTCGTAGAGCAGGACGCCGAAGGCCCACAGATCGGCCGCGGGGCCCGGAGGCCGCCCGAGCCACAGCTCGGGTGCCATGTAGGGCGGGGTCCCGGCCAGGTCCAGGTCGTCCTCGGTGTCCTCCTCGTCGTCCTCGTCGGCACCCTCCGCGAGGGCCACGGGTGCGGCGAGGGGCCGGGCCAGGCCGAAGTCGAGCACCCGCGGGCGGCCGTCGGCCGGGATGATGACGTTCTCGGGCTTGAGATCGCGGTGCAGGATCCCGTGGCGGTGCAGCTCGGCGAGGGCGTCGGCCACCGCGCGCCCCAGGCGCAGGGCCTCGCGCAGCCCGAGGGGACCCTGGTCCACGCGGCGGCGCAGGGTCTCGCCCTCCAGGTACTCCAGCACCAGGAAGGGGCTGCCCCAGTGCATCCCCGTGCCGTAGACCGTGACGATGTGGGGGTGGGAGAAGCGCGCCGTCGTGCGCGCCTCCGCCAGGAAGCGCTCCACCGCCTCGGGCGCGCCGAGCCGATCGGCGTAGAGGGCCTTCAGGGCCACCCGGCGGCCCAGCGCCATGTCCCGCGCCAGGAACACCTCGCCCGCGCCCCCGCGCCCGATGGAGCGCAGGACCCGGTACTGGCCCAGGACCGAGCCGGGGCCGATGGGGCCGCCGGGCGAATCTGTCAACCCAGGACCTCCACGCGCACCAGCAGGGCGCCCAGCAGGCGCGGGAAGGGCGCCAGCAGGAAGCCGGCCGAGACCGCCGCGCTGTCCCGCCGCAGCAGCAGCCCCTCCAGTCGTTGGATGCGGACGGCCGAGGCGCTGGAGGGGTCGTGATCCGAGGCGAGCAGGGGCGAGGGGTCCGTCACCCGCACCAGCTCGGCCCAGCGCAGCCCGATGACCTCGGCCTGGGTGCGCTGCAGCAGCGCGCACAGCTGGCTGTTGGCCCCCAGCAGGACCCCGCCGCGGCTCACCGCGCAGGCCTCCGAGTCCAGCTCGAGGCTGGCCCCCAGCGGCCGGATGACCGCCTTGAGGTAGCGGCAGGAGGAGCAGGGCTCGTTGCAGCCCACGGCGGCATCTCCCAGCACGCGCCGGGCCACGAAGCAGTGCAGCGCCTGGGTGGCCAGCACCTGGCAGCGGTGGCAGGCATGCCCCTCCGTCAGGTCCCGGCGCGCCCAGCAGAGGGTGTCGCGCAGGGCCGCCGCCTCGCTGATCCTGGAGGGCAGCTCCATCTCGTTGGACTGCATGAAGGCCCGCACCTCATCGACGTGCACCCGGAAGTGCCCGGACGGCAGCGCGTGGGCCTCGATGCGCCCCTGGGCGATCCAGTTGAGCACCGTGCGGTTGGACACGCCGCACATGCGCGCGACCTTGCCGACGGAGAGGAAGGGGCTCGTGCGGGTGTCGTTCAAGGTGTGCTCCCGTGTGCCTGGCCATCGCTGCTTAACACCGCGACTTGCGCCTCCCCCCCCAACCGCCTACCTCGGCCCCCATGCGTACCCTCCTCCCCCTCTCCGCCCTCGCCCTGGCCATCCTGTTCCTCCCGAGCACCGCCGGGGCCACCGTCAACATCGAGCGCTACCGCGTCTCCCTGGCCGAGGACGGCGCCTCCGGCTCCCTCTCGCTGGGGGCCGCCGCCAAGACCGGCAACGTGCGCACCTTCGAGGCCAACCTCTCGGGCGTGGCCGGCGTCCGCCGCGGGCCCAACCTGCTGATGGTGGTCGCCTCCGGCAAGTACGCGGCCAAGAACACGGACGCCGCCGGCCAGGGGGACTGGTCGGGCTCCGTCTTCGGCGATGAATCGCGCTGGGCCAACAAGCTGCTGGGGGCCGTGCGCTACAACCGCGACCTGAAGCCGCGCCTGGCCTGGGAGCTGTTCGGGCAGGTGGAGTACGACGAGTTCCTGCGCCTGGATTTCCGCACCCTCGGCGGGACCGGCCCGCGGGTCGCTCTGCTGCAGCAGGAGCAGGCCAGCGTCTTCCTGGGAACGGGCGCCATGGCCGAGTTCGAGCGCCAGAACGCGACGCTGGTGGCCGAGGACGCCGACACCCTGGCGATCCGCTGGACCAGCTACCTCTGCTTCAGCCTGCAGCCGACCGAGACCCTCGGGCTCTCCTCCACCGCCTACATCCAGCCGCGCTTCGACCGCCTGGGCGACTTCCGCCTGCTGGACGAGACCGAGCTCTCCCTGTCCGTCACCGAGCACCTCTCCCTGGGGATCGCCTTCTCCATGCGCTACGACAGCGACCCGGCCGAGCTGATCGCGGATGAGACCCCGCTGGTGCCGCTGGATACCGAGCTGACCAACAAGCTCACCCTGAGTTTCTAGCGGAGCATGTTACGGGGGCTGTCCAACCTCAGGAGCTCCCATGAACATCGACGTCGAACGCCTCAAGGCCCGCTTCATCAAGTACGTGCAGATCTGGTCCCAGTCCGAGGACGGGGTCGAGGACCGCTACCCCAGCACGCCCCAGCAGCTCGAGCTGGCCGCCATCCTGCGCGACGACCTCCTGGCCATGGGCCTCTCCGAGGTCAAGCTGGACAAGCACGGCTACGTCACCGCCACCCTGCCCGCCAGCCCTGGCTGCGAGGGGCGGCCCGTGGTCGGGCTCCTGGCCCACTACGACACCTACCCCGGGGTCAGCGGCCGTGGCGTCAAGCCCCTGCTGCGCCGCTACGACGGCGGCGACATCGTCCTGCCCGACGACCCATCCGTCGTCATCAAGGCCAAGGAGAACCCCGAGCTGGCCCGCTTCGTAGGTGAGGAGATCATCACCGCCTCGGGCACCACCCTGCTGGGCGCCGATGACAAGGCCGGCGTGGCCGAGGTGCTCGAGGCCGTGGCCCATCTGATGGAGCACCCCGAGCTGCCCCGGCCCAAGGTCCGCCTGGGCTTCACCCCCGACGAAGAGGTGGGCATGGGCACCGCCTACTTCGACGTGCAGGGCTTCGGCGCAGCCGTGGCCTACACCTTCGACGGCTCCACCATGGGCGAGGTGGAGAACGAGACCTTCTCCGCCGACGGCGCCGTGGTGCGCATCACCGGGCGCGATGTCCACCCCGGCTACGCCAAGGGCAAGATGATCAACGCCGCCCGCGTCGCCGCGCGCTTCATCGAGTGCATCCCCATGGGGCTGTCGCCCGAGCACACCGAGGGGCGCGAGGGCTACCTGCACCCGGTGGGGCTGTCCGCCGACACGTCCAACGCCACCATCACCTACATCGTGCGCGACTTCACGGTGGAGGGGCTCGAGCGGCTCGAGGCCTTCATGAAGATGTTGGCCATGAGCCTGGAGCGCGAGTTCGAGGGGTCGAAGGTCGAGGTGGAGATCAAGGAGCAGTACCGCAACATGATCTACCACCTGCAGGCCGAGCCCCGGGCCGTGGAGTTCGCCATGGACGCCGTGCGCCTCTCCGGGGTCGAGCCGCGCCTGCTCTCCATCCGCGGCGGCACCGACGGCGCGCGCCTCTCCGCCATGGGCCTGCCCACCCCGAACATCTTCGCCGGGGGTGTCAACTTCCACTCAAAGTTCGAGTGGGTGGCGGTGCCGGCCATGGTCAAGGCGGTGGAAACGGCGGTTCAACTTGTGGGAATCTGGGCTACCAGGGGCTGATCCCGGGAAGCCCGCCCCCCGGGCCCCCCCCTTTCGTCCTGCCCGGCGAGCGTCAACCACCCCTCCACACTCCCTCCCGCGCACGCGGTGGCGCGGAACAGGCGGATCGTAGCAGGGGGCGCGCGTCCGTGTGCTCACTCAGTGCTCACAAACGCGTTCACTCTTCGCCGTCGGGTCCTCGATCGGGGGGCTGCTCGCCCCTCTGGCCCACCCGCGCCACCTGCTCCGGCTCGAGGGTCAGGCGCGTCGCGCCGTGCTCCTTCTCGATGATGGCACCCACGATACCCCAGCTCTCGAACAGGCGGCGCAGGGTGTAGATGGGCTGGTGCAGGGCAGAGCGGCTCATCTCTTCCCACTTCCGGCCCCACAGGCACCGGCGCAGCTCCGCGTCGGTGACCCAGCTCCTGGACCCCTGGCACAGCCGGTCGAGCAGCAGGTAGTGGGTGCCCACCAGGTTCTGCTGCAGGACCTGCTCGCCCCAGCGGGCGGTCAGCAGGCCCTCGGCGGGCCCGATGGCCAGCAGATCGAGCCGCAGGTCGGGGGGCAGGGTGCGGTCGACCCCGAGGGTCCGCTCCAGCGTGGCGTCGGCCGGGCCGGGCGGATCCGACCGCAAACGCTCCACGCACCAGGACCCGCTGCGGGCGAACCGCAGGATGTCGCCCTCCCGGAGCGCGGCGCGCCCGCTCAGCCGCCGGCTGTTCAGGGAGGTGCCGTTGCGGGACCCGAGATCGCGCACCGACCAGCCGTCCCCGCCCCACTCGATGACGGCGTGGAAGCTCGACACCAGCGGCTCGTCCAGGCACAGGCCGTTGGAGGGGTGGCGCCCGATGGTCAGGCTGGACCCGAAGCGCACCTGCCGGCGGGTGGCCACGGCGACGATCGCGGAGAATTCCGACCGCCGGGGGTGAGCGCCTGCCTGCTCGATCTGGCCGTCGTGGGCGTCGGACACCGTCTGCCTCCGCTGGTCCCGGGGGCCCCCGGGACGCTTCCATCGTCAACATGGAAGGGATAGTACCAGAATATCGAAAACGCAAGGCCCGATCCGATGGGCCCTCCAGACACCTGGATCCCCTGTCACCTCCATCCACCTGCCCGGCGTTGATTCCCCCTCCATCCACCACCCTGTGTCAAGGTCGCTACCACCTCCACGAGATCCTCGGGGAGGGGGGCATGGCCACCGTGTTCCGGGCCTGGGATCAGTCGCTCCGCGTCGAGCGCGCGATCAAGCTCTTCTCTCCCGCGACCGTGGCGAACCCGGAGGCGCGCGCACGCATCGAGACCGAAGCGCGCGCCATGGCGAGCCTGCGCCACGCCCATGTGGTCGGCGTCCACGACATCCGCGAGGAGGAGGGGCGGATCTTCATCGTGATGGAGCTGGTCGCCGGGGGCACCCTCTGGGAATGGGTGACGGCCAACGGGCCGCTGCCCCCGCGGCTGGCCGTGCAGGCGATGCTGGCCGTGCTCGACGCCGTGGGGGCGGCCCATGACGCCGGGGTGGTCCACCGGGACCTCAAGCCCCAGAACATCCTGCTGGATGCCGCCGGTCTCCCGCGGGTCACCGACTTCGGGATCGCCCGCCTCCTCGAAACCGCCGACAACCCCTCCCTGACCCGGACCGGCTCGACCCTCGGCACCTGGCCCTTCATGTCTCCAGAGCAACGCCGGGACCCGCGTTCGTCTGGGCCTGCGAGCGACCTCTACTCCATCGGCGCGACCCTCTTCGCGGTGCTCACCGGCCAGCTGCCCTTCGACCTCTTCGTGGCCGGTGAGGACGCCAGCCTGCTGGCCGGAATCCAGCCCAACCTGGCGGCGGTGATCCGGCGGGCCACCAGGTTCCGGGCCGAGGAACGCTTCCCCACGGCGCGGCACTTCGCGGTGGCGCTGGCCGAGGTGTTGCCCGGCCTGCCGGCGGTCCCCGTGGCCCTTCCGCCCCTGGGGGTGCGCCCCGGATCGCGCGCCACGGCGGGTCTGCCCACCGCCGACCTCTGCCAGGACGAGCCCTCCGTCATCACCAACGTGGACAGCGCCGGACCGGACGCCGACATCCTGTACCGGCGCCGGCGCCTGCTGCAGGCCCTGGAGGATGACGCCACGGAGCCACCCCGGCAGAGCAGCGGCGGGTGGCTGTGGCTCGCGGCGGCGGCGCCAGCCTTGATGGCTCTGATCGCGGGGGCGGTGGTGATGGCGCTGGACGCTCCGTCCCGCAATGTGTGGGCCCGGCGGACCATGGCGCTGCTGGGCGAGGCCTCGGTCGAGCTGCGCGGCGACGCTGTGGCGGTCATCCTGGAAGACCCGGAGGGCGTCCAGCACGGGCCGGGCACCCTGCGTCCCGCCACCTACCGGGTCCGTGTCAGCTATGCCGCCGGCGAGCCACCGGTGGACGCAGGTCAGGTCGCGCTGTCCGCGGGAGATGTCATCGACCTGGTGTGCATCGCCTCCGAGCGCGTGTGCCGGGCGGAGCCGCGCTGAGGGGCTACCGGGCGCGATCGGCCTCGAGCATCCGGCGCCACAGGCCCTGGGCGGCGCGGCGCGCGCGCCGGTCGAGGGCGGCCTGGTCGAAGCCCGGGGTGTCGCGGTCCCACAGCCGCCAGGCGCCGCCGGTCATCACGTGGCGGACCATGCCGGAGCCGAAGCGGAACACGTAGGCGTTGGCCAGGTTCTCGGCCAGCAGGGGCGGGCCGGGGAGGGGGTCGAGCACGACGAGATCGGCGGCGGCGCCCGGGGCGAGGTGCCCGAGGTCCACCCCCAGCTTCTGGCCGGCGAAGGTGGCCCCGGCGTGCAGCAGCTCCAGGAAGCGCGGCGCGAACCAGCCCACGTGCCCCTCCTGGGAGCGGAAGTAGGCCGCCTGCAGCTCGGCGATCATGTCGGCGCCGATGCCGTCGGTGCCCAGCACGCTGTGGGGCCCGAAGTGGGCCAGGGGCGCGTAGCCCACGGCGTTGTTCATGTTGGAGCGCGCCTGGTGGGAGACCCAGGCGCCGGCGTCGTCGATGCGCCTCATCTCTTCGGGGCCGAGGTGCACGCAGTGGGCCAGCAGGGAGCCGGGCAGCAGGGCGCCGAGGCGCTCCATGCGCGCCACGAGCGGCTCGCCCACCAGGCGTCGGTCGCCCTCGGCCTCGGCCACGTGGATGTGGACGCCCACACCGGCCTCGCGGGCCAGCTCGCCGCAAGCCCGGAGCGTCTCGTCCGAGAGGGTGAAGTTGGCGTGGGCACCTACCATGGCCGCGCGCCAGCCGTCGGGTCGCTGCGCCAGCAGGCGCTCGTGGGCCCGCAGCCCGGCCTTGGCTTCGGCGGGGCCGCCGCGGTCGGTGACCTCGTAGCAGAGGACCCGGCGCAGGCCGAGGGTGCCGAGCGAGTCGTCCAGCGCCTCGAGGCTGCCCTCGATGAAGGAGGGGGAGGCGTGGTGGTCGATGACGGTGGTCACACCGACCCGGAGCGCCCCGACGCCACCCACCAGGCCGCAGACCTCGGTGCTCTCGCGGTCCAGCGCCTTGTCCATGCGCCACCAGACCTTGGCCAGCATGTCGGCGAAGTCCACCGGCGCCTCGGGTAGAAACGGCATGCCGCAGGCCAGGGCCGAGTAGAGGTGGTGGTGGCCCACCACCAGGCCGGGCATGATCCATTTGCCGGAGAGGTCCACCACCTGCTCGCCCTCCTCGGGGACGAGGTCGGCCTGGACCTCGGTGATGATCCCGCCGCGTACGCGGATGTCGGCCTGCTCGACCCCGACGGGATCGTTGTGCAGGACGAGGGCGCCGGTGAGCAGGCGGCGGTCGGCGGGGGCGGGAGCGGACATGGGGACTCCATCGGGTGGAGAGGGGCCGCCGTTGTAGCGCCTCCCCCGGGCGGCTTCAAGCGCGAGGAGGCCCGGAGGTGAGCGCGGCATTACGATGGCGTTTCGTTTCCTGGAAGGAGCCGCGCCATGGACACCGTGCGCTTCACCCTCAACGGCCGGCCAGTGGAGGTGCGCGGCCTGCCCGGGACCACCACCCTGCTGCGCTGGCTGCGCGATCACGCCGGCCTGATGGGCACCAAGGAGGCCTGCGCCGAGGGCGACTGCGGCGCCTGCACGGTGGCCATCCTCGAGGAGCGGCCCGGAGCCCAGGCCGCCTGGCGCGCGGTGGACTCCTGCCTGCTGTTCCTGCCCATGCTCCAGGGCCGCGAGGTGGTCACGGTCGAGGGCCTGCGCGCCCCCGGGGCGCCGGAGGGCGAGGGCTACCACCCCGCCCAGGAGGCCATCGTCGGCACCCGCGCCTCCCAGTGCGGCTTCTACACCCCTGGCGTGGTGATGAACCTGTTCGAGGCCTGCTACCGCGACGATCTCTCCGCCGCCGACGGCGACGCCCTGGACGAGCAGGTGGCCGGCAACCTCTGCCGCTGCACCGGCTACCGCCCCATCCGCGACGCCGCGCAGCAGGTCGCCGGCACCCGCCCCGACGATCGGTTCGCGCAGGCCCGCCGGGACTGGGTGCCCGGGCCCGCCACCCTGGACCTGCAGGCCGCGGGCCAGCGCTACCTGCAGCCCGGCTGCCTGGCCGAGCTGTTCGCGGCCCGCGCCGCCCATCCGGGGGCGGTGCTGGTGGCCGGCGGCACGGATGTCGCCCTCGAGGTCACCCAACGGCACCGTCACTTCCCCGTGGTCATCGGGCTGGAAGCCATCGAGGAGCTGCGCGCCTTCCGCCGCCGCGAGGACGGCTGGAGCCTGGGCGCCGGCCTGTCCCACACCCGCCTCAGGGAGCTGCTGGCCGGTGAGATCCCCGCCCTGGAGAAGATGTGGCGCTTCTTCGGCGCCCGCCAGATCCGCAACCGCGGCACCCTGGGCGGCAACCTGTGCACCGCCTCCCCGGTGGGTGACATGGCGCCGGTGCTGATGGCGCTCGGGGCCATCGCCGTGGTCGTGGGCCCCGCCGGCGAGCGCGCTGTGCCCGTGGCCGACTTCTTCCCCGCCTACCGCCGCACCGCGCTGCAGGCCGATGAGATCCTGCTGCGGGTCGAGATCCCCCGCCCGGCCCCCGGCGCGTTCTGCAGCGCCTACAAGGTCTCCAAGCGGCGCGAGCTGGACATCAGCGCCGTCTCCGCCGGCATGTCCGTGGTGCTGGACGGTGGGGGGGGGGTCGCCTCCCTCCGCCTGGCCTACGGCGGCGTGGCTGCCACACCCATGCGCGCCCTGAAGACCGAGGCCGCCCTGCTCGGTCGCCCCTGGACCGAGGCCGAGGTGGAGGTCGCCGCCGCCGCGCTGGAGGAGGACTTCTCCCCCATCTCGGATGTGCGCGGCTCGGAGCGCTACCGGCGCCTGGTGGCGCGCAACCTGCTGCGGGGCTTCTTCCTGGAGAGCCTCCGCCCCGACCGCGACGCCCCGGCCGCGAGGCCGGTCGGCCCCGTGAACGTGTAGGAGCGACCCATGCCCTCCTCCCTCGGCCAATCGCTGCCCCACGAGAGCGCCTGGGCCCACGTCACCGGCACGGCGCGCTACCTCGACGACCTGCCCGAGCCCCCCGGTCTGCTGCACTGCATGGTGCTGCCATCGCCGCACCCCCGGGCCCGGATCCTGGCGCTCGAGGTGGCCGCCGCCCGCGCCCTGCCCGGGGTCCACGCGGTGCTCACCGCCGCCGACATCCCCGGCGAGAACCAGTGCGGCGCGCTCCTGGCCGACGAACCCGTGCTGGCCGCGGGCGAGGTCGCCTGTGTGGGCCAGGCCGTGGCCGCGGTCTACGCCGAGACCCGCGCCATCGCGCGCGAAGCCCTGGGCCGGGTCCGGGCGGAGTACGCCCCCCTGCCCGCGGTGCGGGATGTGCGCGAGGCCGCGCGGCGCGGTCGCTTCCACGTGGCCCCCCACGTCATCGCGCGCGGCGATCCCGACGCCGCCCTGGAAGCGGCGCCCCACCGGCTGATGGGAACCTCGGCCACCCCTGAGCAGGAGCACCTCTACCTGGAGACCCACATCGCCATCGCGGTGCCGGGCGAGGGGCCGAGCGTGGAGGTCCGCTCCTCCACGCAGCACCCCACCGGCGCGCAGGTCATCGTGGCGCGGGTGCTCGGTTGGGGTCGCCACCAGGTGAACATCATCAGCCCGCGCATGGGCGGGGCCTTCGGTGGCAAGGAGACCCAGGGCGGGCAATGGGCCGCCGTGGCCGCCCTGGGCGCGGTGCACACCGGCCGGCCGGTCAAGCTGCGCTTCGACCGTGGCGACGACATCGTCCTCACCGGCCGCCGTCACCCCTTCGAGGCCGCCTGGGAGGTGGGCTACGACGACGAGGGGCACCTGTTGTCCCTGATCGTGGAGCTGTGGGCCGACGCCGGGCACGCCGCGGATCTGTCTCCCTCCATCCTGGATCGCGCCCTGTACCATGTGGACAACGCCTACTGGCTGCCCGAGGTCCGCATGACCGGCCACGTGGTGCGCACCGACAGCCCCTCCAACACCGCCTTCCGCGGCTTCGGCGCGCCCCAGGGCATGGTGGTGATCGAGCAGATCATGGAGCAGGTGGCCGACGCCCTGGGGCTGGATCCCCTGGAGATCCGGCGCCGCAACCTCTACGGCCCGGCCCCCCGCGACCGCGCGCCCTACGGCCAGGTCCTCGGCGACTTCCGCATCCCCCGCGTCCTCGCCGAGCTGGAGGCGCGCGCCGGCTACCGCGCTCGCCTCGCCGAGGTCGCGGCCTTCAACGCCGCGCACCCCCATCGCAAGCGTGGCCTGGGGATCACCCCGGTGAAGTTCGGCATCTCCTTCACCTCCTCCTTCCTCAACCAGGTGGGCGCCTACGTGGTGGTCTACACCGACGGCACCGCCCAGCTGAACCACGGCGGCACCGAGATGGGCCAGGGGCTCTACACCAAGATGCTCCAGGTCTGCAGCCACGAGCTGGGCGTCCCCGTGGGCCGCATCCGGCCCATGCCCACCGCCACCGACAAGGTCCCCAACACCCCGCCCACCGCCGCCTCCAGCGGCACGGACCTCAACGGCCAGGCCGTGCGGGCCGCCTGCCTCACCCTGGTGGAGCGCCTGCGCCCGGTGGCGGCCGCTGCCCTCGGCGTGTCCATGGAGGAGGTCATCCTGGCCGCCGGGAATGGCGCGGCGCCCCCGGCCCTGGAGGACGGCTCCGCTGCCTGGGCCTGGACGAAGGCGGGCGCGGCCGTGGGCTTCGCCGCGGTCTGCGTCAAGGCCTGGATGAGCCGCGTGCCCCTGGCCGCCGCCGGCTACTACGCCACCCCGGACATCCACTACGATCGCCCCGCGGGGCGCGGCAAGCCCTTCCACTACTACGCCTACGGCGCCGCCCTGACCGAGGTGGAGGTCGATGGCCTCACGGGCGCCTGGCGCCCGCGCGCCGTGCACATCGTCCACGACGTGGGCGACTCCCTGAACCCCGATCTCGATCGGGGCCAGGTGGAGGGCGGCTACGTGCAGGGCCTGGGCTGGCTGACCTGTGAGCAGATGGTGTGGAGTGCGGAGGGCCACGCCCTGACCCGCGGCCCCTCCACCTACAAGATCCCGGCGGTGGGTGAGACCCCCGAGATCTTCGCCGTGCACCTGCTGGAGCATGCCACCGCCCCCGACGTCATCCATGGCTCCAAGGCCGTAGGCGAACCGCCCTTCTGCCTGGCCATCAGCGCCTGGATGGCGCTTCGGCGCGCGGTCCTGGCCTTCGGTGGGCGTGAGCCGATCATGCCGGCCACCCCCGAGGCCCTGCTGCTGGCCATCGAGGATGGCAGGGCTGCCTCGCCCTCGGCTGATTGATCCAGCCCCCGGGCCGTGCTAGCAAAACACATGCCTCGCGTCGTCGCGAGGCGCGGAGGCTCCATGGCCCACAGCGGCTCACCGTCCGATCTCTCCCCGACCACGTTCGAAGCGCTGGTCCCTGCGCTGGCGGCCCTGCGCGCGGCCGATCCCGGCAGCCTCCTCGTGGTACGCAGTCCCTCCGACGCCGGCCTGGGCGCCCTGATGCGCGCCCTGCTGCCCGCCTCGCCCGCTGCGGAGCTGGTGGTGCAGCCGCACGGCCTGGCGGAGCTGCCCGCCGGGGTCCACGTCCTGCGACCGGAGCCCGACGCCTCGGGCTGGAGCGGCGCGCTGCTGGACGCCCTGAAGGAGCGCGAGCAGCGCCTCGTGCTCTGGCTGGTTCCCGACATCGAGGAGACCCTCGACTCCGAGGACAGCGCGGCTTTCGCTGCCTTCCCCTCCCTCGAGCTCGACGAGCCCCCCATCTTCCACGGCGTCGCCGGGCTGTTGGCCGGCGACGACGCTCCGGGCGTGGAGTGGCTCGGCGGTCCGCTGCGGCCCACCCTCGCGGCCGCCCGCCCCGAGGCCAGCGCCCACTTCGCCCGCGCCAGCCAGCCCTACGACACCCTGGTAGCCATCGCCGGCGAAGATAGCGGGAGGTGGCTCTGCTGGACGGGCATCGACGGCCTGTTCGCGCTGCGGCGCGTGCGCTGGGCCATGGCCGAGGCCGGCCGCGCCGGTCGGGTCGTGTTGGTGGAGCCCGAGGTCTGCTCCCCCGGCTGGTGGCCCGCACATGCCCAGCTCGGCGCCCTGGAGCAGGTCCGCGATCGCATCGCCGCGGCCGGCGCCGCCCATCCCGGGCGCCTCGCCGCCCTGACCGGCCTCGAGCCCGAGGCCATCGACCTCGTCGAGGTGCTCCTGTCCGAGGCTGCCGATGGCGAGCTGATCGAGGCCGCCATCCTCGAGGCCCCCGATCCTGGCGTCGCCTTGGCGCGCCTCGGCCGCAGCCGCGGCCTGTTCACCATGGACGACGTGGTCAGCCGCCTGGTGGCGCCGCCCATCCAGCGCGCCTTCGGCACCGATGAGTCCGTCCGCGCCCTCAGGGCCGAGCGGTTCGAGGAGGTCGGCAAGCAGGTGGTCGAAGGCGAGGAGGTCTCCGAGGATCTGCTCGGTTCCTGGGCCACCACCACCCGCCTCCCCCTCCCCGTCCAGGCGTTGGACTGGTCCACCGGGCAGGCCACCGCCTGGCTGGTGGAGGTCGCCCTGCGTCAGGGGCCCGAGGGTGCGGAGGCCTGGCGGGCCGTGGCGGCCGCGGCCGTACGCCTGGGCGATCCCCGCTCGGCGCCCGCTGGGCCGATCGCGCCCTGGCCTGTGACGACGAGGATCCCATCACGCGCGCCCGCGCCCTGTACACCCGCGCCCGCGCCGCCTATCGCCTGGGCGAGTACACCGAGTCCGAGCAGGGTGTGCGCGCCTGCCTGACCATCCTGGAGGAGGCCCTCGGTGGCGAGCACCTCGAGGTCGCCCGCGCCCTGCAGGCCCTGGGCCAGGCGCTCAACCGCCAGGGGCGCTACCCCCAGGCCCTGTCAGCCTACAACCGCGCCCTGGCCATCGAGCGCAGGCTGCTGGAGGAGCGCCACCCCGACGCAGCCGTGACGCTCCACGCCATCGGCCTCACCATGACCCACCTCAACCGCTACGAGGAGGCCACCCACGCCTTCCAGGAGGCCCTGGCCATCAAGGAGGAGAAGCTCGGCCCGGATCACCCCTCCACCGCCAGCACGCTGCACGCCATCGGCCAGTCCCTCACCCGGCAGGGCAGGTACAAGGAGGCCCTCGACGCCTTCCAGCGCGATCTGCGCATCACCCGCAAGCAGCTCGGCAAGGATCACCCCACCCTCGGTCCCAGCCTGCACTCCATCGGGCAGACCTACACCCTCATGGGCCGCCACGAGTACGCCCTGGCCTGCTTCGCCCGCGAGATCAAGATCCTCGAGCGTACCCTCGGCGTGGGCCATCCCGACACCGCACAGGCCCGCGACGCCATGGGGCAGGTCCTGTCCGACATGGGCCACGTGGGCATGGCCATCGAGCGCTTCGAGGAGGCGCTGGCCATCAAGGAGGAGCACCTCGGCGCCGTGCACCGCGAGGTGGCGCGCACCCTGTACGCGCTCGGCAACGCCTACGCCCGCAAGGGCGATCTCGCCGAGGCCCGCGAGGCCTTCGAGCGCACGGTCGAGATCCGCCGCGCCATCGAGGGCGAGGAGCACCCCTACACCGCCCTGGCCTGGCACGCCCTGGGCCAGACCGAGGCCCGCCGCAAGGACTGGCCTTCGGCCACCGTGGCCTTCGACAAGGCCCTGGCCATCAAGAGCAAGGTGCTCGGCCCGGAGCACCCCGAGACCGCCATCACCCGCTTCGAACGCGGCCGCGCCCTGCGCGACTCGGGCGACGGCGGCGGCCTCACCGAGATGATGGCCGCCACCGGCGCCCTGGTGCATGAGCTGGGCCCCGATCATCCCATGGTGAAGGCCGCGAAGCGGGCGCTCAGGTAGGCTGGCGGCTGGAGGAGGTCGTCGCCGGCCTGCTCGCGGTGAGCCATCGCGCCTTCGGGCGCGGCACGCGCGCCGAAGTGGCGAGGCTGGGTCGAGCCCCCGGACTTGGGCGCGGTATGCGCGCCGAAGTGGCGAGGCTGGGTCGAGCCCCCGGACCTGGGCGCGGGGCTCCGCCGGATCGTGGGCGGCCGGGGCGCTCCCCGGGTGCGGCGGCGCGACGGTGACGTGGCGCGCTGGTGGTGCCCAGGTCCATCGGGGCGGGTCGGCTGCGGGAGCGACGGGCACTGCGGCGTGTCGCGGTCCAGTTGACTAAGGCTTGTCGCGACAGGCTGGAGATCCAAGGAGACCTCGGCATGAACGAAGCTCTGGACAGCGAGGGCCAGCCTGTG
>JBDRKM010000016.1:0-20254 GCA_043814015.1 Pseudomonadota bacterium | reverse complement strand
GGGCGCGGGGGAGTGGGAGCGCCAGCGGTGCGGGGGAGGGCAGCCCACCCCCCCAAAAAAAGGGCACCGCGGGGCGGTGCGATACACATGGGTTGCGGGCGGAGCCCCGCGCTGAGCGGGTCTACCCCTCGCCTTCCCGGTACACTTCCTCATGGGGCGTCGCGCCAGGACAGGGTGGTCGAGGTCGGTGTGATGTCCCCCCAGGCGACGCGGCGGATGCCGGCACCGGCGGAGAGCAGGCGCACGGACATGAGACGCGCCGGCTCGTCCAGGGTGGGCGTGACCTGGGTGAGGAAGGCGAGGCGCTCGGCCCGAGGCGGGACCTTGGCGAACAGGCCCGCCGTGGCGCGGACCATCAGGTCGAGGTCCAGGGGGGTACCCAATGGGACACCCAGGTTGGCCGCCAACAGGCGCGGGCGGTGGACGGTGGCGCTGTCCAGCGGGCGGCCGAGGGCGGACAGGCCCACCACGGCGATGACGAGCTCGACCCCGGGGGAGAGCACGGGCTCGTGCACCTCGTGGGCCTTCAGCGGCAGGCCGCGGGAGCCGTCGGCCTCCATGAGCACCCAGGCCTGGGGCAGGGCGGCGCACAGGTCGTCGGGATCCCTGGGGGAGAGCCCGACGAGCTTGCCGGTCTCGGGCTCGCGTCCGGCGGCTACGCAGGCCCAGCCGTCGCGGGCGAGGGCCGCTGCGGCGGCGCGCAGGCGCGCCACGGGGTCGGGCTCCAGCACGAAGGAGGGGCAGCGCTCAGGATCGCGGATGTGGGTGGTGGTGCCCACCAGTACGGGGTCGCCGCGCTCGCGCAGGGCCGCGGCCAGGGCCAACATCAGCGTGGTCTTGCCGCCCCCGCCCACGAACTGGACATGGCGATGGGCGCCCAGCAGGAAGGCCGCGTACAGGTCGCTCACGGCCCTGCCGCTCCTCGCCGCCAGGTCAGGATGGCCTCCAGCACGCCGCCGCTGATGGTGCGGGTCTTGTCCGAGAGGGTGGCGCAGGCCTCCACAAGGCCGCGAGGATCCACATCGCCGATCTTGAGCCCCGGGAAGACCTGGGAGCCGGGCTGGATCATGCCGCGCACCACGCCCCCGGTGCTGGCGCGCACCTCAGCCGCCCCGACGCGGGCCAGCAGGTCCCCCTGCGTGACCACGCTGCCGATGTCGCGCAGAACCTCGAGGGTGCCAGTGGCCGGCGCCCGCAGCACGCGCTCGTCGGAGATCCCTCCGATCTCGCCGGGGGTGCCCGTGTCGGCAGCCGCGCACCCCGCACGGATCAGGCGCCCCAGGTCATGGCCGCGGTTGGTCTCCACCACCACGTGCACGTCGCGCCCGGCCAGCAGGCCGGGGCCCAGCCCGATCACCAGCGGCGCCTCGTGGATCTGGGCGCCCTGTCCATGCTTGAGGATACGCGCGTCCAGCACGACGGCGGGCCGAAAGAGGGGGATCAGGGCGCCCTCGGGGTCCACGAACACGGGCACGTGGTCCCAGGTGAAGCCGACCAGGGCGTCCGCCTCCGCCAGCCGCCACAGGCGCCCGGGGACGCCCTCCACCGCGCCGGCGCCATCGTAGACCGCCTGGGAGAAGGCGACCCGCCTCCGCACGGCCGTGGGCGCGGCCACCTCGGTCATGACCACGTGAAAGCCGCAGCGAAACAGCCGGTGGGCGCTGCCGGAGGCGTGCTCCCCCGCACCCTTGATCAGGACGGTGACGGCCACCAGGCCTCCTTCCAGCGCAGGGCGCCGCCCCACGGCTCCAGCCCGGCCAGATCCTCCGGGGTGTCCACGTCGAGCACGGCGCCGGGATCGTCCACCGGCACCAGGGCGCAGCCCAGCTCCCGGACGAGACCGCGGGCGCCCTCGTCGCCGGCGCAGGCCAGCAGGCGGGCCCGGAGCCGGAGATCGGCCAGCACCGGGTGCCCGGGGTGGCCCCGGAAGGTGGGGCGCAGCAGGGGACCTGCACCGGCCCGCCAGGCCTTCACCAGCGCCGTCATCGTGGCGGGCGTCAGCGTGGGCATGTCGGCCAGGCCGAAGAACCAGGCCTCGGCCTCCGCCGCGGCGACGCCGGCCGCGAGCGAGGTGCCCATGCCGTCGGCGGCTCGGGGGTTCGCCACCACCCGCCAGCCCGCGGCCTCGGCTGGCAGGGCCTGTCCCGGCCGCACCACCAGGACCCGGGCACCGGCGCCGTCCCAGGCGCTCCAGGACGCCAGCGCGTGCCCCAGCAGGCTGCGCTGCCCGACGCGCAGCGCGAGCTTGTCGGCCCCCATCCGGGCCCCCTGCCCGGCCGCGAGCAGGACCACGGCGACGTTCTCCACTGTGGCGCCCTACTGGTGCGCGCCGGTGCCGCGGGTCTCGGGCGCCGTGGCCCGCCAGGCCGCGAAACGCTCGGAGAGGCGCTGCACGGCCTCCATGGTGGCCTCGGGCGTGGACCCATCGGCGAAGGGCAGCACCCGGCCCTCGTGCTTGAGCAGGCGGCCGCGCGCCACCACGGTGGAGATCTCCGAGCCGTCCGCGGCCCAGATGAGGTTCTCCATCACGTTGTCGAGGCGGGTGGGGCAGAGGTTGGGCCGCGCGAGGTCCACCACCACCCAGTCGGCCTGCAAGCCCGGCTCCAGGGCACCCTGAGGCATGCGCAGAATCCCGGCCGGGACCGAGGTGATCATCTCCAGGAGCTGGGCCGAGGGCAGCAGGGTGGCGTCCTGGTGCAGCGCCTTCTGGTACTGGGCCGCCAGGCGGGCCGCGGAGAGGATGTTCTGGTTGTCGGCGGAGCCCGATCCGTCGGTGGAGATGGCCACGGGGACGCCGGCGGCCAGCATGGCCATCACGGGAGGCATGCCCGAGCCGAGGATGGTGTTGGCCAGCGGGTTGTGCACGACGCGCGTGCCCGTGCGGGCCAGGATCTCCACGTCTCGCGGGCCGCAGTTCACCTGGTGGGCCAGGACACTGCGCTCGTCCAGGATGCCGATGCTCTCGGCGTACTCCACCGGCGTGAAGCCGGGCTCGATCTCGGCCTGGAACCAGCGGGTGGTGTTGGGCTCCTCGGAGCTGTGGATGTGGAACAGGGTGTCGTGCTCACGCGCCCAGGCCTTCTGGGGCACCAGCACGGCGCGGCTGTTGGAGAAGAGTTGGTCGGGCCCCGGGCAGAAGGTGGTGTGGGCGCAGCCCTGCTGGATGGTGAGGGCCTTCTCGAGCCGGGCCATGGGGTCCGCCGGTGTGTCGAGCAGCTCCCGGGCGTAGAAGCGGTCCTGCCCGCCGATGGCCACGATCATGGTGGTACCGGCGTTCTCGTTGGCCTGCGCGATATCTTCGAGGTGATACTTGTTGTGGTTGCAGTGATGCACCATCGAGGAGGTGATGCCGTAGTGGAGGTCGGAGAGGCGCGCCATCCGGTAGGTGGCGTACTGCGGGGTGCAGCCAAGCTCCACGGAGAGCTCCTCGCGGTAGCGCGTGATGAAGCCCGTGAAGGGGTTGACCGCGTGATCCAGCCAGGCGGTGAGCGGCTCGTCCTTGGCGATGCCGATGAGGGGTTGCTCGTGGTCGTGGCCGTGGGCCTTGACGAAGGCGGGCAGCAGCACGCCCCGCAGGCGGGGGAGGGGATCTCCGGCGGTCTCGGGCCGCACCAGCGCCCCGCCCACCACCTCCAGGCGATCCCCGTAGGTGGCCCGCAGGCGTGTGCCCACCGCGGGCGTGTAGGGCCCGACTTCGGCGATGCGCTCGCCCACCGCCAGCACGTAGCCGTCGGCGACGCGCACGGAGCGGTCGGGCAGGGCCAGAGGCAGCAGGAAGTCGGCGCGGCAGGCGACGATGCGTTCGGCGGTCATGGGGACCTCAAGAGAGCTTGCCGAGGGCGGTGAGCACCTTCTCGGGGGTGAAGGGCCACTCGCGCAGCCAGACGCCCACCGCGTCGTGGACGGCCGAGGCGATGGCGGGGGCGGCCCCGTTGCAGGAGATCTCGGAGATGGACTTGGCGCCGAAGGGGCCGAAGGGGTCGTGGGTGTCCACCAGCTCGCAGTGGAACTCGCCCGGGATGTCGCCGATCATCGGCACGTGGTAGTCGCGCAGGGTGGGGTTGAGGCAGCGGCCGTTGGGGTCCAGCAGGAGCTCCTCGAACAGGGCCGAGCCGATGGTCTTGAGCACCCCGCCGTACATCTGGCCCAGCGCCAGCTCCGGGTTGATGGGGGTGCCCGCGTCCTGCAGGGCGAAGTAGCGCTGCACGGTGATGGCGCCGGTGCGCGTATCGACCGCCACCTGGGCGAAGTGGGCGCCGTAGGGGAAGGAGCCCTTGTCGGTGATGAAGTTGCCCACCGCGGTGAGCTGCCCGCGGCCGGTGCCGGTCTGGGTGAAGCGCGCGATCTGCTCGCAGGTGACCTCGCCGGAGCGGCCCACGATCCTGCCCGGGAAGGCCAGGTGGAGGTGATCCGGCGGCTCGCGCAGCATCTGCGCCGCCACCTCCAGCAGCAGGGCCTTCATCTTCAGGGCGGCGTCATGCGCGGCCCCGCCGGAGAAGTAGGTGCCCGAGGAGGCGTAGGCGCCCACGTCGAAGGGGGTGACGTCGGTGTCCGCGGCGGTCAGGGCCACCGCCTCGAGGGGGACCATCAAGGTCTCGGCCACCATCTTGACCGTGACGGTGTCGAGCCCGGTGCCCAGATCCGTGCCGCCCGAGTGCAGCATGAAGGTGCCGTCGCCGAACTGGGTGACCCAGGCGTTGGCCGAGTCAAGGTCCGGGAGACCCGAGCCCTGCTGCACGATGGCCACGCCCTTGCCGACCTTGATGTGCTCGGCGGGCCCGTCCACCCGCTCGCCCCACTGGATCAGCTCGGCGCCCCGGGTGAGCGCCGGACCCAGCCCGCAGGTAAACACGCGCTGGGGCGTGCCCTCGCGCCCCTCGCCCAGGCAGCGCAGGATCTCCAGCATGGATCCCTCGCGCACGCGGTTCTGCTCCAGGAAGGCCAGGTGGTCCAGGCCGAGGGCGTCGGCCAGCTCGGCCACGGCGAGCTGCAGCGCGAAGCTGCCCTTGGGCGCGCCGTAGCCCTGATACGCCCCCGTGGGCGGGATGTTGGAGTACCAGGTGTGCACGTCGAAGGCGGAGTTGTCGCACAGGAACAGGGGCAGCGCCTTGGAGCAGGCGTTCATGGGCACCGTGAGACAGTGTGAGCCATATGGGCCTGTGTTGGCGTGCAGGTCCATGTGGATGGCGGTGAGCGTGCCGTCTCGCTTGGCCCCGAGGCGCACCGTCACCTTCATGGGGTGCCGCGTGCGGGAGGCGATGAACTCCTCCTCGCGGCTGAAGCGGAACAGGATGGGGCGCCCCGTGACCCAGGTGCACCAGGCGGCGACCTCCTCCAACACCATGTCCTGCTTGGAGCCGAAGGCGCCACCCGTGCGGGCCTTGATGACGCGGATCTTGTTCTCGGGCAGGCCGAGGATGGCGGCCAGGATGCGCCGCACGTGCCAGGGGACCTGGGTGGAGGCGCGCACCACCAGGCGGCCGTCTTCGATGTAGGAGTAGACGACGTGGGGCTCGACGGGGGTGCACTGCACGTTGCCGCCGAAGTAGGTGCGCTCGATGACCACGTCGGCCGCGGCCAGGCCCTCGTCCTGATCGCCGATGCCGCCGCTGACGGAGGCCGCCAGGTTGTGCTGCGGATCGCCGTGGATGGGGAACTGGTAGATGACCTTGCCACCGTGACGGGTGGCCTTGCTGTTGTCGAGCCCCTCCGGAGCGCCCACCACGTACTCGACGACACCGTCGTGGACCACGGGCGCACCCGGCGCGCGCGCCTGCTCGATGGAGAGCACCGGGGGCAGGACGTCGTAGTCCACCTCGATGAGATCCAGGGCGCGCTCGGCGATCTCCAGGCTCTCGGCCACCACGGCGGCGACCCGATCGCCCACGTGCAGCACCTTGTCGCCGAACATCTTTCGGTCGTAGGGCGAGGGCTCGGGGAACCCCTGGCCCGCGGAGCCATAGTAGACCGGGGGGCAGTTGTCCCTGGTGCCGATGAAGACCACCCCCGGCAGGCGCAGGGCGCGGGAGACATCGACCTTGCGCACCACGGCGTGGGCGTGCGGCGAGCGCAGCATCTTGAGGTGGCAGGCGTCCGGCGCGACGAAGTCGTCCACGAAGGCGCGGGCGCCCCGGACCAGGGTGGGGCCATCGACCTTGCCGGCGGCCTTGCCCACCAGGCGGTGCTCGGGCCGGAAGCTGGGCTCGGCCGGGATGGGTGCGGCAGGATCCGCGCGGCGGGCGATGGCCAGGCGCACGGCGCCGAAGACCTGCTGGTAGCCGGTGCAGCGACAGAAGGTGCCCGAGAGGGCGTCCTTCACGTGGGCCTCGGTGGGATCGCCGTTTCTCTCCAGCAGCTCCTTGACCGCCAGCACCATGGCGGGCGTGCAGTAGCCGCACTGGACGATGCCGGCGTCCACGAAGGCGGACTGGATGGCGTCGAGCGAGAGGTGGGTGCCCAGGGGCTCCACCGTGTCGATTCGGCGGCCCTCCACCTGCCCACACAGCAGGGCGCAGGAGTTGACCACGCGGCCGTCGAGCTGGACCGCGCAGGCCCCGCAGGAACCCTCGCCGTCGCAGCCGTCGCGCACCGAGAGCATGCCTTCGCGTCGCAGCAGGCCGAGCAGGCGCTCGCCGGGGGCGACCTCGAAGGAGCGGACCTCGCCGTTCAGGGTGAAGGTGACGCGCATGTCAGCAGGCCTCCCCGGTCATCCAGGCTTCAAGCAGGGCGTCGGCCGCGAGGGTGCCCGCGAGCTGGCGCTTGTAGGCCGAGCTGCCGCGCATGTCGCTCATGGGGCGGACATGGGCCGCCACCAGGGCCTCGAGATCATCGCGCGCTGGGAGCGGGCGCCCATCGAGGGCGGCCTCGACCTCCTCGACGCGCACCGCGTATGGCGCGACCCCGCCCATGGCGAGCACCACCCCCGTGGCGATGCCGTCCCGCCGTGTGAGGGCGGCGGCGGCGTTGATCAGGCTGATGTCGTTGGCGGTGCGCTTGAACCCCGCCAGCCCGAAGCGCCGCCCGGCGGCGGGGGAGGGGACCTCGATGGCCACGATCAGCCCCTGGGGCCGGGTGGCGAGGTACTCCAGCAGATCCCAGGCGCCGGAGCCACCGGCGGTGGCCAGCAGCACCTGCGCGTCGAGGACCGCCAGCGCCGGGACCAGATCGGCACAGGACTTGCCCAGGGCCACGTGCCCGCCCACGGTGGCGACGTTGCGCACGTTGCGGTTGGTGACCCGCGCGGCGGCCCGCAGCAGCAGCGGGGGGACGTCGGCGGTCTCCAGCAGCTCCTGGATCGTGGTGGTGGCGCCGATCAGCAGCCCGCCCTCCGTGGGGGCGACGCCGCCGAGGCCCAGCGCGTCCAGCGAGACCACGTGGCGCACCCGCTCTGGGAAGGCCAGGTGGTTCAACTCGGTGCCGCCAGCCAGGAAAAAGGCGCCGCGTCCGAGCGCGGCCTTGAGCTCCAGCGCTTCGGCAACGCTGGCGGGTCGGTGGAAGCCCTCGATCACGCATCACCTCGCGGGTGCTGGAACAGGAGAATATAGTGCCGCTGCCCGGAAGTCCCTGACCAGGGACTTCCGGCGGCGCTGACGCGCCGGCCGCTACGCGGCGCATCGGCACTATCCTTTTTTCTGGGGGGCCGCGCCCCCCACGCGCCCTGCGGGCGCTCCCCCGCGGGCGGCCGCAGCCGCGGCCGCCAGTGCACGCGCCGACGGACATCAGAGAGGTGGTCAAAGACTTCCGGGCGCGTGCACTAGGCTCAGAACAGCTCCCCCACCACGTGGGTCCAGGAGAAGCCCTGGTCGGGGATGCGGTCGCCGTCCAGGTCGAGGACGAAGGAGCACCGCGAGCCGTCCTCGTAGACGTCGAAGAAGGAATCGACCTGCGCCGCCAGCGCCAGCTCCCAGGTGCTGCCCTTGTAGGTGAAGGCATCGGGCACGAAGCCGAACCAGGAGCTGCCGATCCCACCGTCGCCCTCGTAGCCGTCGGGATCGATGGCCAGCGAGGCGATGGGGGCCTGCAGGTCGTAGGCGTCGTCGCCGTCGAGATCGAAGGCCACGCCGTAGCGGTAGATGAGGTCCGAGGTCATGTCGGAGACCGCCAGGGTGTCCAGGCCCACCACCATGTCGGCCTCGCCGTCGGCGTCCAGATCCAGGGTGGCCAGGGCCAGCTCGTCGTCGCCGAAGGCGGCCGGGATCTCGTCCAGGGCGTCCTCCAGGTCGGAGCAGGCCGCCACGCCCAGCACGTGGTTGTGCACCCGCCGCAGGTCGAGGACGTCCACGTCGCCGTCGGCGTCGATGTCGCAGGAGTAGCGCGGGCAGGCGGCGCCCTGCACCACCTGGATCATCCGCACGGTGTCCAGGATGTTGACCGTTGCGTCGCCGTTGATGTCGCAGGCGCTGGCCGCGGCCTGGGCCGAGGCGGGGACGATGAGGGTGGCGAGGGATGTGAGGATGAGGCTGCGCATGGGGTAGCTCCTTGCTGTTGGGGGGCGCCCGACAGGAGAGCAATGCCCGTGCCACCTCGTCTGCATAAGGTATAAAGTGGCGTTTCAGCAAGTGGCCGTCAGGTGTCACGCCGCCGCGCCGGGGTGTCACACCGTCCAGGGGGGAGCGTCCCGCCGCGCACGACGGCGGGTGCTACAGCTCCCCGCCGTAAAACAGGAAGGCCGCGCCGGCACCCGCGCCGGCCGTGGCGTCACCGTCGGCGCCGATGAGCAGGTCGTCGCAGCCGTCGGCGTCCACATCGCCGGTGACCAGCGAGACGCCCAGGGCGTCCAGGTCGCCGGTGATGGTGCCGTCGGCGTCGCTGGCCGCCCAGGAGCCCGCGGCCACGGGACCGTAGAACAGGTAGACCGTGCCGCTGCCCGCGGGATCCCCCAGGGCCAGGTCGTCGGAGCCGTCGCCGTCCAGATCGCCGTAGGCGATGGCCTCGGGCTCGACCGCGATGGTCACCGCCGCCCCCGCCGACAGGGGTGTGCCCGTCGCGCTGCCCCAGAAGATCGCGGTGCTGCCCAGGCCGCTGGCCGCCACGGCCAGATCCTCGCGCCCGTCGCCGTCCAGATCGCCGACCCCCGCGCCGACCCCGTCGGTGGCTCCGGAGAGGGTGGTGGTGTCGTCGTAGTGCCAGCCGATGTAGCCGGTGGAGGCCGGGGGGCCCTCCAGGTACCACAGGGTGAGAGCTGCGCCGCCGGGATCGAGGATCACAGTGTCGACGGTGCCGTCCCCGTCGAGATCGGAGGCGGCGATGTCCGCGGCGAACGGGGCGGTGTAGTCGTAGAAGCTGAAGCTGTCCCAGGAGGGGAACACGCTGCCGGTGCGGGTGGGGATGCCCGACAGGCCCCAGACGTTGTTCCCGTTCGAGCAGGAGATCAGCAGATCGTCGCCGCCGCCGTTGAAGTCGAGCCCCGTGATCAGGGACGCGCCGCAGTGCTCGCCCGTGTAGCCTGTCAGGTACTCGCCGCGGTCCACCGGCGTGGGGCCGCCCTCGATGAAGTGCAGCGCGCCCGCGTTCGTGTAGAAGGAGGAGTCGAAGTCGGGATCGGCCGCCAGGATCTCCGGGTAGCCGTCGCCGTCCAGATCGCTGCGCGCGCCCAACACCGCGCCGTAGGCATCGCCGCCCACACCCGGGGTGAAGGTGATGTCGGCCGCGGCCAGGTCCTCGCTGCTGCCGAAGGGCCCGTACAGCAGGTGCACCGCGCCTGTGCTCCCGTAGGAAGGCGCGCCCACCACGATGTCCAGGTTGCCGTCCAGATCGAGGTCGGAGAGGTCCACCGCGGCGCCCGCGGCGTCCCCGGCGTTGGCCCCCAGGAAGATGGCGCTGTAGTCGGCCTCGGCGATGCTGCCGGTGAGGGGGCAGGGGTAGCCGGAGCCGTCGCAGTCGTCGTCCACGCCGTTGCCGCAGACCTCGGTGGCGCCGGGGTGGACGCCCGCGTCGGAGTCGTCACAGTCGTCGATGACGGCGCAGTCCACGTGGCCGGCGGGCAGGGCGCAGGCCCAGGTGGTGCTGAGGTCGCCGAAGTAGCCGTCGGCGTCGGCATCGCCGCACCACTCGGTGGTGGTGCTCGGGGCCACGCTGGGATCCGCGTCGTCCACCAGGCCGTCGCAGTCCTCGTCGGCCCCGCCGCAGACCTCGGTGGCGCCCGGGTTCACCCCGGCATCGGCGTCGTCGCAGTCGGTGGCGTCGGCCAGGTAGGTGCTGGGCGCCGTGCAGGCCGTAGCGGTCTGCGAGCTCGCGTCGCCGTAGCCGTCCCCGTCGGCGTCGTGGTACCAGGTGCGGGTGCCGGTGACGCCCGCGTCGGTGTCGTCGCAGTCGGTGGCGTCGGCCACGTAGCCGGCGGGAGCATCGCAGGCCGCGGTGGGGGTGCCGGCATCGCCGAAACCGTCACCGTCGCGGTCGGCGTACCAGGTGAGGGTGCCGGTGGCGGAGGGATCGTCGCCGTCCACCAGGCCATCGCAGTCCTCGTCCGTGTCGTCCGCATCACAGACCTCGGCGGCGCCCGGGTTCACCCCGGCATCGCCGTCGTCGCAGTCGGTGGCGTCGACGCCGTGGCCGGGGGGCCGGATGCAGGCCCGCTGCGTGCTGCCGCTGTCGCCGTGGCCATCGCCGTCGGCGTCGGCGTACCAGGTGGGGGCGTCCACGAGGGAGTCGTCCTCGTCATCCACGAGCCCGTCGCAGTCGTCGTCCACGCCGTTGCCGCAGACCTCGGTGGCGCCGGGGTGGACGCCCGCGTCGGAGTCTTCACAGTCGTCGATGACGGCGCAGTCCACGTGGCCGGCGGGCAGGGCGCAGGCCCAGGTGGTGCTGAGGTCGCCGAAGTAGCCGTCGGCGTCGCCGTCGGCTTACCAGAGGACGGCGCCGATGGGATCCTCGTCTTCGTCATCCACGAGGCCGTCGCAGTCGTTGTCCGCGCCGTCGCAGACCTCGGGCGCCCCGGGGTTCACCGCCGGATCGCCGTCGTCGCAGTCCTCGTCCTCGTTGAAGCCGTCACCGTCGGCGTCGGCGGGCGGATCGGGCTCTTCGCCGGTGTCCTCCACCAGCACGCACTGGCCGTCCCGCTCCACGGTGCCGGGGCCGCAATCCAGGTCCTTGTCGCCGCAGGCGGCGAGGCCCAGGGCGAGGAGGAGGGGCCTCACATCGCACCCCCGTAGAACAGGAAGGCGGCGCCCTTGCCGGTGCCCGCGGTGGTGTCGTAGGTGTCGCCGATGAACAGGTCGTCGTAGCCGTCGGCGTTGGCGTCCTGGATGTCCACGGAGTAGCCGGCGTCGGAGAAATACCCGTCGGCGCCGCCGGTGCTGATGGAGCCGGTGGACAGCGGCCCGAGAAAGACCCAGGTCTCGCCGTTGTTGGCCAGCGCGAGGTCGCTGAAGCCGTCTCCATTCACGTCACCGCCATCGGCGTCGTAGCCACCGTCGTCGATCCGGGTGGCGTAGCCGTCGGACAGCGGCGTGCTGGACCCGCCGGAGAAGACGAAGCTGTTGTAGCTGGTGGCGAAGACGATGAAGTCCTCGTAGCCATCGCCATCCAGGTCGCCGACGTCCGCGCAGCGGCCGCTGCCGAGGTAGCTGAAGCTGGTGGTGTCGTCTCCGGCCGAGCCCGTGTAGTAGGAGCCACTCAGCGGCCCCTCCTGGTACCAGGCCTCGGCGTAGGTGGAGTCGACCCCGATGAGGTCGCCCGTGCCGTCGCCGCTGACGTCCAGGGTGGCCACGCCGTTGCCGAAGGCGCCCGCGCCGGTGCGGACCTCGAAGGCGTTGTAGCTGGACAGGCTCCCGCTGCCGGAGGTGGAGGATACGCCGTAGATGCGGTGGCCACCGGGGCAGCCGATGACCAGATCGGCGCGCCCATCGCCGGTGAGATCCTCGCCCATGTCCAGGGCCCAGCCGCAGTTGTAGGAGCTGCCGCCGCTGTGGACCGAGGTGTGGGTGGTCGCGACGGCGCGGCCGCCCCGGTAGAGCCACACGCCCCCGCCGCTCCCGCCGAAGCTGGGGTCCGCGACCGCGAAATCGTCGTAGCCGTCGCCGTTCGTGTCGCCGCCACCTGCCACGGTGTAGCCGAAGTAGTAGCCCCAGGTGTAGGCGGCGCTGGCGGCGTACTCCTGGTCGGCGGCGCTGAGGTTCTCGGTGGCGGAGAAGGGGCCCAGCACCAGGTGGGCGTAGCCGCTGTCGGCCCAGGGGGAGCCGACGACTGCGTCCAGATCGCCGTCGTTGTCCACGTCGGCCAGGGCCACGTCGCGGCCCGCGGCGCCCCCGGTGTACTCACCCCAGAAGGACACGTCGGCGTCCGCCTGGGCCCAGGTGCCGGTCAGCTCGCAGGGGTAGCCGATGCCGTCGCAGTCGTCGTCGAGGCCGTTGCCGCAGACCTCGCTGGCGCCGGGGTGGACCGCCACGCGGGTGTCGTCGCAGTCGTCGATGGTGGAACAGGCGACGTACCCGGAGGGCAGGGTGCAGGCCCAGGTGGTGGCGATGTCGGCGTAGTAGCCGTCGCCGTCGGCGTCTCCGCACCACTCGGTGCCGCTGCTGGCGTCGAGGCTGGCGTCGGCGTCGTCGATGAGGGTGTCGCAGTCGTTGTCCACGCCGTCGCAGACCTCGCTGGCGCCGGGGTGGTAGTGGGCGTTCAGGTCGTTGCAGTCGGTGCCATCCAGCACCCAGGAACCCGACGGCGCGGTGCAGCCGGTGGAGGTGACCGCCGGGTCGCCGTAGCCATCGCCGTCCAGATCCTGGTACCAGGTGCCGCCGCCCCAGCTGCTCGCGTCGGCGTCGTCGCAGTCGCCCAGGGTGGCCACGTAGCCAGCGGGGGCGTCGCAGGCGCTGACAGCGCCGGCGTCGGTGCCGTAGCCATCGCCGTCGGCGTCGCGGTACCAGGTGCTGGTGCCGGTCACGCTGGCGTCGGCGTCGTCGGACAGGCCGTCGCAGTCCTCGTCGGTGTCGGCCGGGTCGCAGACCTCGACGGCGCCGGGGTGGGCGCTGGCGCGGGTGTCGTCGCAGTCGGTGGCGTCGGACGTGGTGCCCGCGGGCTGGGTGCAGGCCACCACCGGAGCGCCCGGATCGCCGTAGCCATCGCCGTCGGCGTCGGCGTACCAGGTGTCGCCGTCCACGTCGCTGTCGTACGCATCCACATCGCCGTCGCAGTCGTTGTCCACGCCGTCGCAGACCTCGATGGCGTCGGGGTTGACGCTCGCGTCATCGTCGTCGCAGTCGCCCCCACGGCTCACGAAGCCCGAGGGGGCGTCGCAGGCGGCGGCGGTGTCGGAGGGGTCGCCGTAGCCGTCGCCGTCGCCGTCGCCAAACCAGGTGTGCACGCCGGTGGTGCCCGCGTCGTCGTCGTCCACCAGCCCGTCGCAGTCGTCGTCGTAGCCGTTGCAGCGCTCCTGGGCGCCGGGGTGGACCGCGGCGTCGCCGTCATCGCAGTCCTGGTCGGCCGGGTAGCCGTCGCCATCGGCGTCCGTGGGGAGGTCGGTGTCGGTGTCGGTGTCGGTGTCGCTGTCCGCGTCGGCATCGCTGTCGCTGTCGCTGTCGCTGTCCGCGTCGGAGTCGGTGTCGGTGTCGCCCTCGCCGGTGTCACCCATGGCCACACACTGCCCGTCGCGCTCGATGGTGCCGGGGCCGCACTCGAGGGCCTTCTCTCCGCAGGAGAAGAGCGGGATCAGGGCGACGACGGACAGGATGACGGATCGCGCGTACAAGACACCCTCCTCGCAGGTGGGAAGGTCGCAGTCTATCCGTGGGGGAGGCCGTCCGAGGGGCCAAAGTAATCAAAAATACGCAAGCGAAGCACGGTCCGCGGGTTGGCACGGATAGGACGAGGCGGTCGCGCTCCCGGAGGTCCCCATGCGTCCCATCTGGCTCCCGCTGCTGCTGGTCCTGCCCGCGCTCTCCTGCGGGGAGGCGCTGGAGTGTGGTCCTGGAACCGTGGAGAAGGACGGTTCCTGCGTGCCGGCGGACACCGCCGAGGGCGACACGGACACGGACAGCGATGGAGACACGGACGCCGATGCGGACGCCGATGCGGACGCCGATGCGGACGCCGATGCGGACGCCGATGCGGACGCTGATGCAGATAGCGACGCGGACGCCGACGCGGATGCGGACACCGATGCCGACGCCGACTCGGACTCGGACTCGGACTCGGACTCGGATAGCGACGCAGATAGCGACGCCGACGCCGACGCCGACTGCGCCGACTTCGGCGCCGCGGCCTCCTGGAGCCTGCCATCTGCCTTCGCCAGCCTGCAATTGCAGCACAGCTACGACAGCGACGGCACCGACCCCACCTGGGCCCTGCTCGATCTGGACGGTGATGGCGCCCTGGACCTGGTGGTCACGGAGTGGGCCTCCAGCGGCATCGCCACCCTGGGCAGCACCCAGTGGCTCTGGTACGCCAACACGGGGTCCGGGTTCTCCTCCTCGGCGGCCTCCTGGTCCCTGCCCGCGGGCTACCCCGCCGGCGAGTTCGAGAGTATCGCCGACCTCACCGGCGACGACCCCACCTGGGCCCTGCTCGATCTGGACGGCGACGGGCTGCTGGACCTGGTGCTCACCGAGTGGGCCTCCAGCGGCATCGCCGGCCTGGGCAGCACCCAGTGGCTCTGGTACGCCAACACGGGGTCGGGGTTCTCCTCCTCGGCGGCCTCCTGGTCCCTGGCCGCGGGCTACGGCACGGCTGAATTCGAGGGCATCACCGATCTGGACGGCGACGACCCCACCTGGGCGCTGCTCGACCTGGACGCCGACGGCGCGGTGGACCTATGTGTCACCGAGTGGGCGTCGAGCGGCATCGGCACCCTGGGCACCAGCCAGTGGCTCTGGCACCGCAACACGGGCGCGGGGTTCTCCTCCTCGGCCTCCTCCTGGGCCCTGCCCTCCTCCTACGGCAGCGGCGAGTTCGAGAGCGTGGCCGACCTCACCGGCGACGACCCCACCTGGGCCCTGCTCGATCTGGACGGCGACGGCGCCATGGACCTGGTCTGCACCGAGTGGGCGTCGAGCGGCATCGGCACCCTGGGCAGCTCCCAGTGGCTCTGGCACACCAACACCGGGTCGGGCTTCTCCTCCTCGGCCTCCTCCTGGTCGCTGCCCAGCGCCTACGGCGCGGCCGAGTACGAGTCCATCGCCGACATCAACGGCGGCGACCCGGCCTGGAGCCTGCTGGACCTGGACGCCGACGGGCAGGTGGAGCTGATCGTCACCGAGTACACCTCCTCGGGCTCCGCCACCCTGGGGACCAGCGCCTGGTGGGTGCACGACAGCACCGGCAGCGGCTTCGACAGCAGCGCCTCCTCCTGGGCCCTGCCCTCCGGCTGGCCCACCGCCGAGCTGGATCACATCTACGACGACACCAGCACC
This sequence comes from Pseudomonadota bacterium, assembly GCA_043814015.1. Lineage (GTDB taxonomy): Bacteria > Myxococcota_A > UBA796 > UBA796 > JAFGLY01 > JBDRKM01. Next base: position 4,913 of record JBDRKM010000016.1, on the reverse strand, counting down.
ACCCAACCCTACTGGTCCCTGCTGGACCTGGACGGCGGGGGCGCGGTGGATCTCGTGCTCACCCGCTGGGACGCCACGGGCATCGCCGGCCTCGGGAGCACCTCCTGGGTCTGGTACGGGAGTGGGTGCGAGTAGCGGGCTCGGGCGGGCGCGGCCATCCGTCGGGGTGGCGCGCGCTGGGTCCCAGGCCCACCACGCCCCTGGACTGGATCAGAAAGCCCCACCGAGGAACAGGAACGCGGCGCCCGCGTCGGTAGCCACCGTGCTGTCCCGCGAGTCCCCGATCAGCATGTCGTCGATCCCGTCACCGTCGACGTCGACGACAGCCACCTCGGTCCCGGCGTCGGCGAAGTCCAGATCGGCATCGAGGCTCGTGACCGTCCCGCTGGGGATGGGGCCAAGGAACACCCATGTCGCCCCGTAGTCGCTGACGATCAAGTCGTCGACACCGTTCCCATCGATGTCGCCACCGTTCAGGCCCTCGCCACCGCGCCAGAACTGCAGGTACGCACCATCGCTGAGAGGGGTGCTCGATCCGCCGAGGAACACCCAGGTCCAGGTGCTGCGGTCGCTGGTGGCGAAGTCCTCGTAGCCATCTCCGTCCACGTCGCCGAGGGCGTGGGACTCGCCGCCGTAGCTGTAGGTGAAGGAGGTGTGATCGTCGGCGTCCGTGTCCACCACGTACGACCCGCTCAAGGGGCCGGCCAGGTACCACACGTCGTAGTGGCAGTGCGGGTAGGGATCGGAGGCGACCAGATCGCCGATGCCATCGCCGTCCACATCCGGTGTGGCGATGTCCGTCCCGAAAAAGCCGACGCTGGAGGTGGTCAGATCGAAGGACGCGCTGTCCTCCACCAACCCGGTCGTCCCGGGTGTCAACGTAGTAATTCCATAGATCACGTCGCCCAGCCAGCAGCCGATGAGCAGGTCGTCCGCGCCATCGCCGGTCACGTCCACGCCTGAGGCGAGCTCCCTGCCGCAGTCGTAGTAGCGCTGGCCCGAGAGGACCATGGCGGCGCTGGTCGCAGGGGAGACCCCACCCTGGTAGATCGAGACGGTCCCGTAGTAGACGCGATCCGTGGTCGAGTGGATGGCCAGCTCCGGGTAGCCGTCCCCGTCCAGATCGCTCCCGGCAGCGACGTTTCCGCCCAACCAATCCCCTGTCGCGGCGCCGAACCAGGACGCGTCGGCGGCGCTGGTGGACTCGCTGGTCCCGAACGGCGCGAGGAAGAGATACGCCGCCCCCGGACCGGAGGTCCAGTTGTCCGGCGCCCCCAGCAGGGCATCCACGTCGCCATCCGCATCGACATCGGCGAGATCCACCGCCCAACCGACGGCGCCGCCCGCCGAGACCCCCCAGAACGCGACGTCAGCGGCGGCCTGGCGCACGGTGCCGGCGGGATCACAGGTGGAATCGGACCCGTCGCAGTCGTCGTCCACGCCATCGCCGCAGACCTCGGTCGCTCCGGGGTTGACCGCCGGGTCGGAGTCATCGCAGTCGTCGATGGCCGCGCAGTCGACCGTGGCCGCTGGCGCCAGGCATGCCAGGGTCACCCCGGCGTCGCCGAAATAGCCATCGCCGTCGCCGTCGCCGCACCACGCCGTGGCCGTCGCCGGATCGAGCCCGGGATCGTCGTCGTCGGCGAGGGCGTCGCAGTCATCGTCGATCCCATCACAGACCTCGGTGGCGCCTGGGTGGACGGCCGCGTCGAGATCATCGCAGTCCACGTCCGCGGCATACCCGTCACCGTCGGCGTCCACGAGGGTGCCGGTGTCGACGTCGGTGTCCGCGTCGGTGTCCGCGTCGGTGTCCGCGTCGGTGTCCGCGTCGGTGTCACCCTCCCCCGCCGGCACACAGACGCCGTCCTTTTCGACCTCGCCGGAGTCGCAGGCGCCCTTCTCGCCACAGGCGGACAGGGTCCAGAGCATGCCTGCAAGGAGCACGAGCAGGATGGATCGCATCGGTCACTCCCAGTCTGAACCTCGCGTATGCTATCAGCTTTCGCGACCTCTCCTTGCCCCTGGATCACACCCGTGTCCTTCCTCACCCCCATCTCTGCCCTCCTGCTGGCCTGCGCCCCGCCAGCGCCCGAGGACACCGGCCCCGCCGTCGCCCTCCCCCGCCCCGAGCACCCGCGCCCGGACTGGCGCCGCCCGCACTGGTACTCGCTCAACGGCACCTGGGCCTTCGCGCACGACCCGGAGGGCTCGCCCGACACCCCGCCCGCCTTCACCGACCCGATCACCGTCCCCTTCGCCTTCGAGGCCCCGCTGAGCGGCCTGGGCGAGCCCTTCCCGGAGGACGGCACCGCGCTGCACGCCACCACCGACCCCACCTACCAGGGGGTGTCCTGGTACCAGCGCGTCTTCGAGGCGCCCGGCTGGGCCGACGCGCGCACCTTCGCGGTCTTCGGCGCGGTGGACTGGCGCGCTACGGTCTGGCTGAACGGGGTGGAGGTGGGCGCCCACGAGGGCGGCTGGCTGCCCTTCGAGGTGGAGCTGACCGAGGCCCTGCAGCCTGGCCCCAACGTCCTGACGGTGCGGGTCGAGGACCACGCCGAGGACGAGCCCGACACCCTCATCGGCAAGCAGGGCGGCGCCTGGTACACCCGCTCCAGCGGGATCTGGCAGTCGGTCTACCTGGAGGGCCGGCCCGCGACCTACCTCACCGGCGCCTGGTTCCTCCCCGACTGGCAGACGGGCGAGGTGGCGCTGCGGCTGGAGGCCGGCGGGTCGGTCGCGCCACGCACCGTGCACTATGAGATCACCGATCCACGCGGCGACTCGGTGCTCTCGGGGAACCCATACGCCGAGGTCCTGCACCTCGACCTCAACACGCTCTTCCCGAGCCAGGAGGGCCCCGCCCTCTGGTCCCCGGCCGACCCCGCCATGTACGAGGTCGCCCTGTACCTGGACGGGGAAGACGAGGTCCACACCGCCTTCGGCGTGCGCGGCCTCGGGCTCGACTGGGCCCCGGGCCACGGCCCGCACGACGGCGTGCCCGCCGACGAGCAGTTCCAGGTCTTCACGCTCAACGGCGAACCCCTGTACCTGCGCGGCGTGCTCGACCAGAACTACCACCCCGAGGGCCTGCTCACCTACCCGGACGCCGCGTCCCTGGAGGCCGATCTGCACGCGGCCCGCGACCTCGGCTTCAACCTGCTGCGGGTCCACATGATGCACCCGGAGCCCCTGAAGCTCGCCCTCGCCGACCGCCTGGGCCTGCTGGTCATGGCCGACGTGCCCTCCCCCTACACCTTCCTCGACAACACCGCCGACTCCCCCTTCCGCGACCACTGGAGCCAGGACTTCGAGGCCGCCTGGCGCCGCGACGCCAACCACCCCTCGCTGGTCTCCTGGGTGCTGTTCAACGAGGCCTGGGGCCTGCTGGAGCCCGAAAACCTCTGCGAGGACGCCGGCATGCGCGCCTGGGTGGAGGACTGCCTGGCCGAGGCCCGCGCGCTCGATCCCACCCGCTGGATCGAGGACGACTCCACCACCGACGTGCTCTCCGGCGTCTTCGACCACCTCGACCCGGACTTCACCTCCTGGCACTACTACAGCGACGACTGGGACGACATCGACGCCCACCTCGACGAGGTCCTGGCGGGCTCCGCCATCGGCGGCGAGCGGCTCTACTGCGACGGCTACGCCCATCGGGGCCAGCCCCTCTTCCTGTCCGAGTTCGCCGGCGCCTCCTGCTACCAGACCGTGGGCCTGACCGGCGCGGACATCGGCGAGGACTTCCTCGGCTGGATGAACGCCGTGCGCGCCCGTCCACGGATCGCCGGCTACGTCTTCACCCAGCTCACGGACGTGGAGTGGGAGCGCAACGGGCTGCTCACCTACGATCGCCACGCCAAAGACCTCGGTTTCGCCGCCCTCGATGGACTGGCCCTGGCGAACGCGGCCGACGCCGTGGTGCTCTCCGGCCACCCCGGCGAGACGCTGGCAGCGGGCGAGGCCCGCGAGATCACCGTGTCCATCATCCGCGGCGGCGACGGCAGCCCGCTGGCGGCCGAGGACCTCACCCTCTCCTGGCGCTGGGGCCCGGTGGGCAGCGAGCCCGTGGACGAGGACAGCCTCACCGTCCACGCCGGCTGGGGCCTGACCGAGGCCGGCACCCTGACGCTGATCGGGCTCGACGGTGAGGCCGTGCTGGCCGTGGAGGCGCGCCGCGGCGACGAGGTCCTGGCGGCGACGGAGCGGCGGTTCCCGCTGTAGGATCGAGGCTGGAGGCTGGAGGCTGGAGGCTGGAGGTCGGACACGGCGCGCGGGTCACCTGTCCGTCCTCCGCCGCGTTCCGCCGGGCTACAGGGCAGCGGCTTCTATTTGACGACCGGACCTGCTGGAAGATGAACAACGCACCCAACCCCGGGGGCTCGCCCCAGCCTCCCGACTTCGGCGCGGATAGCGCGCCCAACCCCGAGGGCTCGCCCCAGCCTCCCGACTTCGGCGCGGAAAGCGCGCCCAACCCCGGGGGCTCGTGGCCAGTGGCCAGGTGGTCAACCCGGACCCGCGATGCAGTATCGCCTCCGGTCTCCGGTCTCCGGCCTTTCGCGCCTGGCGCGAGGACTTTCGCGAGTAGAAGTACAGGGCATTTTCGGTCCTGTCCCGGATCGGGGTGCGGGCCCCGGCGCGACAGAGCGGCCCGAGATGATTCATCTCGACGCGGAGAGTCGCCGATCGGGGCCCCGGCGCGACAGAGCGGCCCGAGATGATTCATCTCGACGCGGAGAGTCGCCGATCGGGGCACGGGCGCGACAGAGCGGCCCGAGATGATTCATCTCGACGCGGAGAGTCGCCGATCGGGGCCCGGGCGCGACAGAGCGGCCCGAGATGATTCATCTCGACGCGGAGCGTCGCCGATGGAGGCCCGGGCGCGACAGAGCGGCCCGAGATGATTCATCTCG
>JBDRKM010000015.1:0-10238 GCA_043814015.1 Pseudomonadota bacterium | reverse complement strand
CAGGTGAGGGCGTCCACGGCCGCCTCGTCCACCGCGCCGTCGCAGTCCTCGTCCACGCCGTCGCAGTGCTCGTCGGCGCCGGGGTACACGCCGACGTCCGTGTCGTCGCAGTCGGTGTCGTCCGCGACGTGGCCGCTCGGGGCGCTGCAGGCGGGGGTGGGGCTGGCGGGGTCGCCGTAGCCGTCGCCGTCCGCATCGGCCCAGAAGGTGGAGGTCACGCCGTCGTCGATGACGCCGTCGCAGTCCTGGTCCACGCCGTCGCAGACCTCGGGGGCGCCAGGGTACACGGCGTCGTCCTCATCGTCGCAGTCGGTGTCGTCCAGCACGTGGTCGCTGGGCGCGCTGCAGGCCTCGGTGGGGCTGGCGGCGTCGCCGTAGCCGTCGCCGTCGGCGTCGGCCCAGAAGGTGGTGGTGACGCCTTCGTCCACGGCGCCGTCGCAGTCCTGGTCCAGGCCGTCGCAGACCTCGGGGGCGCCGGGATGGACCGTGCGGGCGCCGTCGTCGCAGTCGGTGTCGTCGGCGACGTAGCCGGTGGGCATGATACATGACACCAGGGCGCTGGATGTATCGCCGTAGCCGTCGCCGTCGGCGTCGGCGTACCAGGTGCCGGCGTCCACGGCGTCGGCCTCGTCCACCGCACCGTCGCAGTCGTCGTCCACGCCGTCGCAGACCTCGTCGGCGCCGGGGAAGATGCTGGCATCGCCGTCGTCGCACTCCTCACAGGCGGCGAAGCCGTCGCCGTCGGCGTCGGAGTAGCCGGTGTAGCCGTCGCAGTTGTAGTCGTTGGGGTCGGTGCAGTCGGTCTCGGGGGCGCCGGGGTTGTAGGCGGGATCCATGTCGTCGCAGTCGCCCCCGAAGGCGGCGGTGCCGGCGGGCTGCAGGCAGGCCTGGGTGGCGCTGCCGTCGTCTCCGTAGCCGTCGCCATCGGCGTCGGTGTACCAGGTGCCGGCGTCGATCACGTCTGGATCGTCGTCGTCCACGAGGCCGTCGCAGTCGTCGTCCAGGCCGTCGCAGCGCTCGGTGGCGTCCGGGTGGATGGCCGAGTTGGCGTCGTCGCAGTCATCGTCGTCCTCAACCCAGCCGGGGCCGGGGTCGCAGGCCTCGATGCTCGTCGCCAGGTCGCCGTAGCCGTCGCCGTCGCCGTCGGCGTACCAGATCTGCCCGAGGCCCTCGTCCACCTCGCCGTCGCAGTCCTCGTCGCGGTCGTCGCAGGTCTCCTCGGCGCCCGGGTGGACGCCCGCGTCCTGGTCGTCGCAGTCGGTGGCGTCCCCGACCCAGCCGGTGCCCGGATCGCAGTCCTCCACGGCGGCGCCGGGGTTGCCGTAGCCGTCGCCGTCCACGTCGGCGTACCAGACCTCCTGGACGTCCTCGTCGATGGCGCCGTCGCAGTCGTCGTCCCGGCCGTTGCAGCGCTCTGTGGCGCCGGGGTGGACGCCCGCGTCGGTGTCGTCGCAGTCGGAGCCATCCGCGATGAAGCCGTCGGGAGCGGCGCAGGCCACGGTGGCGCCGGCGGAGTCGCCGTAGCCGTCGGCGTCGGCGTCGGCGTACCAGGTGGCCGCGTCGGCGGCCTCCTCGTCCACGTCCCCGTCGCAGTCCTGGTCGCGGCCGTCGCAGGTCTCGGTGGCGCCGGGGTGCAGGGCGGCGTCGCTGTCGTCGCAGTCGCCCGCCTCGGCGACCCAGCCCTCGCCCACGCCTTCGCAGGGGCCCACCTGGGGATCGAGGTCGGTGCCCCAGCCATCGCCGTCGAGGTCGGTGTACCAGGTGCAGTCGTCCGTGGGGCCGGTGTCGGGCTTGGTGGGGGCGGTGCGGCAGGCGGCGAGCCCGAGGGCGAGCCCGGCCAGGAGGAGGAGGGAGGTACGTCGCATGACCGTTCTCCGCGCTGGGGGTCACAGCGAGTGTACCAGCAGGCTACTCCTTCTGCTCCCCGAGGTGTCCCCGTGACCGCCCTGCGCCCCACCCTGTGGCTCGACGCCGACGGCGCTCCCCGTGCCGTCAAGGAGATCCTCTCCCGCGTGGCCGAGCGCCGCGGGCTCGATCTCGTGCTGGTGGCCAACAGCGCGCAGGCCGTCCCGCGCTCGCCCCGCATCCGGCAGGTGCAGGTGGGCCAGGGGCTGGACGTGGCCGACGACTGGATCGCCTCCCACTGCGCGCCCGGCGACGTGGTGATCACGGGAGACATCCCGCTGGCCGCCGAGCTGGTGGCGCGGGGCGCCCTGGTGCTGCAGTACCGCGGGGACGTGCTCGATGCCGGGAACGTACGCGAGCGGCTGGCGGTGCGCGATTTCCTGGACGGGGCGCGCGGCGCCGGCCTCACCACCGGGGGCCCGCCGCCCTTCGGGGTGCCCGACCGCACCCGCTTCGCCAATGCCCTGGACCGCCTGCTCACGGCGCGCCTGAAGGAGGTCTGATGCAGCGCTGGCTCGTCTTCGGCGGGACCCGCTTCGTGGGCCACCACATCGCCGCGGCCGCCCGCGCCCGGGGCCACGCTTTGACCTTGTTCCACCGTGGCGAGACCCCAGCCCACCTGGATGGGCCCGTGGAGGAGATCCTCGGAGATCGGGACGGCGATCTCCATCGGCTGGCCGGGCGGCGCTGGGACGCGGTCATCGACGTCTGCGGCTACCTGCCGCGCCTGGTGGCCGCCGCGGCCGCCGCGGTGCAGGCCGAGCACTACACCTTCATCTCGTCGGTCTCGGTGTACGCGCCGCGAGCCCTCGGTCTGCCCCCGCTGGACGAAGGGGTCCCCGTGCGCGGCTGGGACGGGCCTCCCACCGAGGAGATCACCGAGGAGCGGTACGGGCCGCTCAAGGTGGACTGCGAGCGGGCTGTGGCAGCGCATTTTGCAGGGACCAAGCTCGTGATTCGCCCCGGCTACGTGGTCGGCCCCGGCGATCGTACCCAGCGCTTCTCCTGGTGGCTGCACCGCCTGCAGCGGCCGGGCCCCCTGCTGGTGCCCGCCAACGCCCACGTCCCCCTGCAGGTGATCGACGCCCGCGACCTGGCGGCGTTCGTGGTGCGGGCCACAGAGGCGCGCGTGGAGGGGGCCTTCGACTGCGTCGGCCCGGCGCGACCCTGGGGGGCGGTCTACGCCTGCGCCGGGCCCGACACCAGGCCCGTGGCCGTGGACGGTGCGTGGCTGGCGGCCCAAGGAGTGGATGAGGACGCCCTGCCCATGTGGCTGCCGCCAGACCGGCTGGCGGAGTCCCTCATCGCCTCTGGCGCCCGCGCCCGCGCCGCGGGGCTCACGCTGCGCCCCCTGGCCGAGACCGTGGCCGACATCCTGGCCGAGCCGCCCGGCGATCTCCCCGCGGAGCGCCTGAGTCCCGAGCGCGAGGCGCCTCTGCTGGCGGCCTGGGAGGCGCGGCCATGACGGGCCTGGCGCTGTGCCTGGTGCTGACGGGCGCGGCCCGGGCCGAGCCGACCCTGGCCGTGCGGGTCTCCGGGTTCGAGCGACCTGTGGGCGACGCCATCGTGGCGGTCTTCGGGCCCGAAGACGACTGGCTCGACCTCGACCACCCCACCGCCCGCGCCGTGCTGCCGGTGCTGGGCGGCGAGGTCTCCTGCGTGTTCGAGGGCCTGGCCCCGGGGAGGTGGGCCGTGGCCGTGGTGCACGACCTGGACGGCGACGGTCATCTGGACATGCGCTGGTTTCCCTGGCCGAAGTTGCTCGAGGCGGTGGGCATGAGCAACGACCCCCAATCCTCGCTGGGGCCCCCGTCGTTCTCCGCCGCCGCCTTCGATCTGGCCGCGGAGGGGCGTAATATCCACGTCCACATGCGGCAGGTGGAGGGGCGCGCGCCTTGACGGGGCCCCCCAACAGCCGGTAGAGCCCAGAGGTCGGCAGGCACCTCGTGGCTGCGGTCTCTGAGAAACGAGAGGAGGTCCCAAGTGGGATCCGGAAGCATCGCCCCCCCGGACGACCTGCCCCGCCATGTGCTCGATCACCTGCTGGAGGGCGTCCAGGTCATCAGCCCGGAGTACCGCTACCTCTACGTGAACGAGGCGGTGGCGGCCCACGGGCGCCAGACCCGCGAGGCCCTGCTCGGGCGCACGATGATGGCTGCCTATCCAGGCATCGACCAGGCGCCGTTCTTTCCCCTGCTCCGCCGCTGCATGGAGGAGCGCGTCCCCCACACGATGCTCAACGAGTTCACCTACCCGGACGGCGCGCGCGGCTGGTTCGAGCTGCGCATGGAGCCGGTCCTCGCGGGGGTGGTGATCTTCTCCATGGATGTCTCCGAGCGGGTGCGCGCCGAGGAGGCCCTCAGGCGCTCCCGCCGGGCCCTGACGGTCCTGTCCGAGTGCAACCAGTCCCTCGTGCGGGCCACGGAGGAGGGCTCCTTCGTGCAGGGTCTGTGCCGGCTGGTGGTGGAGAAGGGCGGCTACCGGATGGCTCACCTGCACCTCGTGGAAGGCGGGACGCTGCGCCCGGCCGCCTCGGCCACGGCCGAGGGGCTCTGGGATGAGGGCGGTCTCACGCGCGCCCTCGATGACCTGGCCGCCGCGGTGAGCCGCACCGGAGAGGCCGCGGTGCGCCGCCTGGCTGGGTTCAACGATCCCGCCTGGCTCGCGGCGGTCGAGGGGCTGGGGGTCGCCTCCAGCCTGGCCCTGCCGGTGCAGTTCGAGGGGGAACCGCTGGGGGTCCTGGGCCTGCACGCCGCCGAGCCCGACGCCTTCGACGAGGAAGAGCGGCGCCTGCTGGACGAGCTGGCCCTCGACCTCGGCTACGGGATCGGCATCCAGCGTGTCCGGCGCCAGCAAGAGGCCATGATGGAGCAGCTCGCGCGCGCTCAGCGCCTCGAGGCCGTCGGGCGCCTGGCCGGCGGCGTGGCCCACGACTTCAACAACCTCCTCACGGTGATCCTGTCCAGCGCCGATTTCGCGCTGGAGAACAAGGCCCTCCCCCCGGCGGTGCAGGGGGAGGTGGAGGCCATCCTCGAGGCCGGGCAGCGCGCGGCGGCCCTCACACGGCAGCTGCTCGCCTTCAGCCGCCGCCAGGTGCTGCACCCCGAGGTGCTCGATCTGAACAGCGTCGTTTGCGGCGTCGAGAACCTGCTGCGCCGCCTGCTGGGCGAGGACATCCGCATCGTCGTCGAGCTCTCCGACCAGATCGAGCTGGTGGAGGCCGACCCCGGCCAGCTCGAGCAGGTCCTCGTGAACCTCGCGGTCAACGCGCGCGACGCCATGCCGCGCGGAGGCTCCCTGCACATCGGCACCAGCGTGGGCCCAGGTGGCGGGGTGCGGCTCACGGTGGCCGACACCGGCTGCGGCATGGAGCCCGAGGTCCTGGCACGGGTCTTCGAGCCTTTCTTCACCACCAAGGAGCCGGGCCGGGGCACGGGGCTCGGCCTCTCCATGGCCTACGGCGTCGTCACGCAGAGCGGCGGAGAGATCGAGGTGCAGAGCGCGCCGGGCGAGGGCACCACCTTCACCATCACCCTGCCTGGCGCGGCGCGGCGGGAGGCGCCCCCCGCGGCCGCGGCGCAGCCGGAGGTGGATCGCGGCAAGGGCACGGTCCTGCTGGCCGAGGACGACGCCGCGGTGCGGGCCCTGACCGCGCGGATGCTGGTGCGCGCGGGCTACTACGTGCTGGAGGCCGCCTCGGGCGAGGAGGCCCTGGCCCTGGTCCGGGCGATGGAAGCCCCCATCGATCTGCTGCTGACCGACGTGGTCATGCCGGGCATGGACGGCCCCGCGCTGGCCGCCCGCCTCCCGGAGCTGCCGGTCCTCTTCATGTCCGGCTACACCGAGGACGCCATCGAGCGCTGCGGGGTCTTCGCCCGCGATGTCCCCTTCCTGGCCAAGCCCTTCGACATGGCCACCCTGGCGAGGATGGTGGGGCAGGTGATGGCGCGCGGGCAGGGGTAGCAAGGCAGGGGCGGGGCAAACCTCCTGTCAATCCCGGATGACGCTTCGAACCGGCCGCCCGCGGCAGGGTCCCCATGCCCGTGCCCGCGGAGGTCCCATGTACGCCCTGACCCTGCTCCTGTTCGCCGCCGTCCACGCCGATCCCCACGAGGACGCCATCGCCGCCCTGGCCGAAGGGAGCACCGGCCGCGCCATCCAGGTCTTGCAAGGCGCCCTGTCCCGCGATGAGGACGGATCGCTGCGCTGCCTGCTCGGGCGCATCCAGCAACAGACCGGGCGCGACACCGAAGCGCTGGCCACCCTGAAGTCCCTCCCGCCCGACGCGCCCTGCGCCCTGGAGGCGGCCTGGACCCGGGCGGAGGCCCTGCGGGCGCAAGGCGATGCGGCGGGCGCGCTGGAGGAGACCTTCGCCCTGGCCGAGCAAGCCCTCGGTCCCGACCGGGACGCACGCACCGCCGCACGTCTCGAAGGGATGGCCGACCGGGTGCTGCAACGCGATCCGCCGGATCGGCGCCAGGCGGCCGCGGCCCTCGCCCTGGCCCTGGGGCTCGACCAGGACGGTGAACGGCGGCTGATTCTGGCGCGCCGGCTCACCGATCTGGCCCGCGACCTCGGCGACGCCGCCGTGGCCCGGGCCGCCCTGCCCGTGCTGGCTCCGGTGGCCGAGGAGGAGCCTGCCGACCTGCGCCGCCTGGCCTTCCTGGTGGGAGGCGCGGCCGGCCTGACCCTGCTGGAGCCCCTCGCCCCGGACCCCGAGACCCTGCGCCTGCGTCTGGCCCTGGGCGCCGGCCGCGATCCCGGCTGGCGCTTCGGCGTGGTGCAGCAGTTGGCGGCGACGGCCCCCGAGGCGTCCAGCACCCGCGCCCAGCGCCTGGCCGTGGGCGAGGAGCTGGCCCGGGCGGGTTGGGCGCTGGAGGCCCGCGCGCTGCTGGAGCCGGTGGCCGCCGGTCCGGGCGAAGACGCCGCGGCCGCCTGCCAGGCCCTGGCGGAGCTGGCCGAAAAGAGCGGTGACACCGGCGAGACCCTGCGCTGGCTGGAGGCCCTGGCCCAGCGCTTCCCCCGCTCCGAGCGCCGCGCCTGGGCCGAAGGGCGCCTGCCCGCGGCCCACCTCGCCGCGGCGCGCGCGGCCTTCACGACGGGGGATTTCACGGCCGCGCTGGCCGAGGACGATCGCCTGCTGGCCGGCTGGCCCGCGTCTTCCGAGGCCCCCCGGGCCGCCTTCGAGGCGGGCCTGGTCGCCCGCGACCAGGGCCTCCCGGACGAGGCCCGCCGCCGCTGGGAGGAGATCCCGGCCCGCTGGCCCGGCACCTCCGAGGCCCAGGACGCGGTCCGGGCGGTCTACCACCTGCTGGCCCGCGACCAGGACGACCCCGACGGGGCCCAGGCCTGGCTGCAGGAGCGCGCCGAGGCCGGGCTGCCCGAGGCCCTGGTGCTGCGCGGCGAGCTGGAGGAGGCCTCCATCGCGCTGGACGCAGAGGGCGGCTCTGCCGTGCGGGTGCTGGCCCGCGGCCTGGACGAGGTGGAGCTGCGCCTGCACCCCATCGATCTGGAAGCCTGGCTGCGCGCGGGCTTCGCCATCCAGGACCTGCCTGCCCTGGACGTGGGCATCATCGCCCCCACGCGGACCTGGAGCGTGGCGGTGCCCGACGCCCGCCCGGATCGCGACAGCGTCTTCACCGCCCCCGTACCCCTGCCCGGCCCCGGGCTGTACGCCGTGACCGCGGCCTCTCCCCAGGAGGAGGCCCGCGCCCTGCTCATGCGCTCCGACACCGTGCTGCTGGCCCAGCGGGTGGGCCCGGAATTGTACGCCGCCGTGCTCGACCACCATCGCCCCGTGGCCAACGCCCGGGTGCTGGTGCGCGCCGAGGGCGTCGTCACTGAGCTGACCACCGACGCGGCCGGCCTGGCCCACGCCGCCACGGGTCCCAGCGATCTGCTGCTGCTGGCCGAGGCGCCTTCGGGCCCCGCGCTGCTCGACCTGCCCGCGGTCGTGGCCGAGGAGGCCGACACCAGCGTGAGGGTGGCCCTCGACCTGGACCGCCCGCTCTACCGGCCCGGCGACCACCTCGGCTTCCGCATCGCGGTGGACCGCTGGCACCCCCCGGCCGGCGGCACCTGGACCCTGTGGTTCGAGGGTGGGCCTGGCTTCTCAGGCCTCGTGCGCCGTGAATTCACGGAGCGTGCCGACGGTACGGTGGTGGGTGAGCTGCCCCTGCCGCTGGCCAGCACCGGACACGACGGGATCGCCGCGCGCAGCTCGACCCTGTCCCTGAAGGCCCGCCTGCCCGACGGCAGCGAGCAGGTCCTGGCCAGCGTGCCCATCGCCGACGCCCTGCCCCAGGGGCGGCAGCTCACGGTGGCCATGGCGGGCCGCGATGCGCGGCTGACCCTGCGCGAGGAGGACGGCTCCCCCGCGGCGGACCAGGCCTTGACCTGGACCTGGGGTGAGACCGGCCTCGGCGGGCGGGTGGTGACGGACGTTGCCGGGCAGGCCCGCCTGGCGGGGCCGCCCCTCGGGGTGCCCTGGACCATCGCGGCCGAAGTCCCCGGGACCACCCTGAGCGCGCGCGCCTGGCGCACGGACGCACCTGCCCCCCCGCTCTCCCTGGAGGGCCCCCAGGACCGGCTGCGTCCCGGCGAGCCCCTGGTGATGGATCTGGACGGCCAGGGCCCCGCGACCCTGCGCCTGGTGCGGCGGCAGGAGGCGGCCCCGGCCCTGGAGGGTCCGCCCGATCCCTGGGATCTCACGCCCCGCTGGCAGGACGGCCCCGAGGGGCCCCGCGCCTGGAGCGAGCCCCCCACCCCGGCCCTCTCTCCCCTGCGCCTCACCGTCCGTTCCGAGGCGGTCGCCCTCGCCGGCCCGCAGCGTCTGAGCCTGCCCCCCCTGCCCACCGGCCACTACGAGGTCGAGCTGATCACGGCGGTCGCCCGCGCCTCCTGGTCCTTCTCCGTGGGCTCCGACGCCCCGCGCCTCGGTCCCCTGGCCGCGCTGGGTGTGGGCCAGCCGGTGCCCTTGCGGGTCGAGGGCGCCCCCGCGCTGGTCACGGTCCACACCGGCGCCGAGGTCGCGGCGCGGCTGCTGCGCCCCGGTGCCTCCGCGAGTGTTCCCCTTGGCCTCGGCGCCCGGGACGAGGTGCGCGTCACCGCCACCACGCCCGGTGGCGTGACCTGGGCGCGCACCCTCGCCCTGGCCCCCCCGCTGCGGGTCGATCTCTCCGTGGCGGAGGACGGTGAGGCCTGGGTGATCCGGGCGCGTACGACCGACGCGGCGGGCCGCCCGCGGGCCGCCCAGGTGACCCTCAAGGCGCTCGACCTGGCGCTGGTGGCTGACGCCGGCCACGCCCTGGGGCTGTCCCCCGGCGCCCTGCGCCATGCGCCGTTCTGGAGCGAGGCCGGCGGCTGGAGCGCCTTCCTGCGCCACGGCGCCCAGTCGGTGCCGGTCGCCCAGAGCCTGCTGGACGAGGTCGCGCGGCTGGACGAGGCCGCCCGTGCGCGCCGCGCCCTCGCCGGCAACCTCGGGGACAACGCCATCGCCGGGCTGCTCGGTGAGGACGTGCCCCTCTCCCTGGGCCTGGGCGGGCTGGGTTCGGCCGGGTCGGGGTACGGCGGGGGCGGCTCAGCCTGCGGCATGGGCGGGATGGGGACCGCGGGCCGGGGGTATGGCCGCGTCGCCTCCCGCCCCCGCCCGGTCCAGGGCGAGCGCGCCCAGGTGCTGTGGGCCGTAGTGGACACCGGCCCTGGTGGCATCGCCCAGGTGCGCGTGCCGCGCCCGGCCCGCGCCGCCACCTGGCGCGTCGAGGCCAGCGCCTGGGCCGGAGGCTGGGCCGCGCGCACCCAGGTGGAGCGCGTGACCGAGGCCGGCCCCGAGCCCACGCCCCTCGTCGCCGAGGACCCGACCGTCGGCTGGGAACCCGGCCGCGCCGCCATCGCGGCCCGGGTGGAGCTGGCGCGCATGCCGGCCCTGACGGGCGAGGAGCGCCAGGCGGCCCTGGATCGGGTGGACAGCCTGCTGGGGGCCGTGGCCAACAGCGGCGCCGCCTACCGGAGCGTGGGCGAAGCGGCCCAGGCCCTGGCGCTGCTGGGTGAGATCTCGGACCTGCGGCCCCTGCCGCGGGGCACCGCCGCCGCGTTGGACGCCAGCATCCCCGTGGAACAGGCCGAACCGGGCGAGCGGGCCCTGCTGCTGTACGCCCGCGCCCGGGCCGGCCTGCCCGTGGACGACGCGGGCGTCTCCCGCCTGCTGCGGGAGGCGGACGCCCTGACCGACGAGCAGGCCGCCACGCTGGCCCGTGCTTTGATCCTGCTGGATCGGCCCGCCGAGGCCCGTCGCCCGATCCGCGGCGAGGGCCCCGAGGCCCTGCTGGCCCGCC
>JBDRKM010000014.1:0-26006 GCA_043814015.1 Pseudomonadota bacterium | reverse complement strand
CAGGACGTCCACCAGCCCGTCGCCGTCGGCATCGCCGGCCCCGCCGAGGGCCTCGACGAAGAAGTGGGTGTAGACCCCGTTGGCCAGGTGCTCGTCCTCGATGGCGGGCTGGTTGTGGTGGGCGGAGAACAGCCGCACCTCTTGCTCGCTCACGTCCAGCGCCAGGGGGGCGGGCAGCGGTCCGCGCAGGCCGTCGAGGCGCGCCCTCATGGCGGGGGTCAGGGCGGAGCGGCCCGAGCCTGAGTAGCAGGTGTCGAGCAACAGGACGCGGCGGCGTGCGGGGAGGTGGGAGAACGCCTCCTCCAGGTCGAGCAGGGGGATGCCTGTGTCGGCGGGCTGCTCCAGCCAACTGTCCGAGGGCATGACGTACAGCAGCGTGCCCTCGCCGCTCAAGTCCAGGGTGCCGTGCCCGGCGACGAAGAGCACGAAGGTGTCGTCGCGCTGCAGGTGGCCGGTGGCGGCCTCGAACGCCGACCAGAAGCTCTCCTTGGTGACGGTGCCGGCCACCTGGGAGACCAGGTCGAAGGAGCCTTCGCCGGGGCTGGAGAGGGCGGCGGCCAGGTCCTGGGCGTCCTTGGCGGAGTAGCGCAGGTCGCCGAGACCGGGATCCGTGTAGCGGTCGATGCCGACCACCAGGGCCACCCGGCGCGGGGCGTAGGCTTGCTCGAGATCGGGCGGCCGAGGGCTGTCGGTGTGCACCCCCCGGGTGCCGGCCAGGGCCGCGCCCGCGAGCAGGACCAGGTGGGGGATCATTCCACCTCCAGGGTGAGCGTGGAGCAGACCGCGGCGGGGCAGTCCTCCTTGCCGGCGGGTGCCAGGACGAAGGTGTGGGCCCCGGGGCGCTCGAACTCGTAGCTCACCATGCCGGTCGGTGTCTGCAGGTCGGCGGGCACCGGTGAAGCCGGTTTTCTGGCGATGGGCTCTTTGCCGATGGGCCCCTCGACCCACAGCACGACCTCCCCGGCGGGGCTGGAGGCGACCCGGAAGTAGACCGATTCGCCCACGTGGCAGGGGCCGTCGCGGCTCACCCGCAGGCTGCGGCCGTCGCGCTCCACCACCATGCGCAGGTCCACCTCGGGGGTCGCCGTGCCGCCGCGCTCCCGCGAGTACGGGCCGCGCTCGGACACCACCCAGATGCCCGCCCCCACCAGCACCAGGGCGGCCAGGGCGATGGTGAGGCGAGGGGTGCGTGCGGGCAGCTCCGGCGCGCGGGGCAGCGGCGCGGCGCCCTTGAGGTCGCGGATCAGGTCGTCGAGCTCAGGCATCGGGTTCTCCCAGCACCCCCTGCAGGTGACGGCGGACCCGGGTCAGGCGCTGGCGCACCGTCCCCGGGCGCATGCTCGACATCTCGCCGATCTCGGTGGCGTCGAAGCCCTCCACGTTGAGCAGCAGCAGACGCCGGTCCTCGGGGTCGAGCCCGTGCAGCGCCTGCAGCACCCGGTCGCGCAGGACCGGGTCGGCCTCGTAGCTGCCGGCCTGAACGAAGGCGTCGGGCTCGGGTTCGCGTGCATCGTGGCCGGCGCGGGCGGCGATGCGGAACAGCCAGGGGGGGAAGGGGCGCCCCGCCTCGAAGCTGCGCGCGTAGCGGAAGACCCGCAGCCAGGTCTCCTGCAGGGCGTCCTCGGCGCAGGCCCGCGACCCCGTGCGGCGCAGCAGAAAGTCCAGGGTCCGGGCCCCCCAGCGCGCGTACAGCGCCTGGTAGGCCCGGCGATCACCCTGCTGGAGGCGGATCATCAGATCCTCGTCGGTGGGAGTCGGGGTCATACACCTGTACTACCGGCCGGTTGGGGCCAAGTGCCACAGGGGGGGCCAGAATGTCTGGGACGGCCCCCGCCGTCATTTCGTACTGGAATCCCGAAGAGCGAAAAAGGCTGCACGCGGCACCTGCTCGGTGTAGCATACCGACGGCCGCCGGTGGGGTGGATCCCGGTCCGGCGGACCGCACCGCGTTCCCGCCCGGAGTTGAGATCATGCGTCGATCCGCCATCGCGTTTCTGGCCTTCTCCCTGCTCACCGCCTGCAACGAGAAGGACGACACCGGCACCCACGACTGGGAGGGGAAGAACCCAGGCGAATGCTCCGACGGCGCCGACAATGACGGCGATGGGCTGTACGACTGCGACGACGACGACTGCGCGGGTTCGCCGGACTGCGATGGATCTCAGGACATGGACAGCGACGGCTTCCCGGCCTCCGTGGACTGCGACGACACCGACGCCGCGGTCCACCCGGGAGCCACAGAAGCCTGCGATGGCGTGGACAACGACTGCGACGGGCAGATCGACGAGGCGGGCGCCGTGGGCGAGCAGACCTGGTACCCCGACCAGGACGAGGACGGCTATGGCGACGCGGCCGACGCCCAGGCCGCCTGCGACGCTCCCAGCGGCACCATCTCCGACGGCACGGACTGCGACGACGGCGACGACGCTGTGCACCCCGGCGCTGACGAGCACTGCGACGGAGTGGACGAGGACTGCGACGGCGCCGTGGATGAAGAGGCCGTGGACCTCGGCGCCTGGTACCCCGACCTGGACGAGGACGGCTACGGCGATGCCGCCGCCACGCCCGTGCTCCAGTGCGACCAGCCCAGCGGCCTGATGGGTGACGGCAGCGACTGCGACGACACGGATCCCGCCGTGAACCCCGCTGGCGTCGAGTCCTGCAACGGCCTGGACGACGACTGCGATGGCCTGGTCGATGACGAGGACGACTTCGTGATCGACCGGGACACCTGGTACGCCGACGCCGACGCCGACGGCTACGGTGACCCGGAGAGCAGCGCCCTGGCCTGCGACCAGCCCAGCGGGTTCGTGGCCGATGCGACCGACTGCGACGACAGCAGCGACGCTGCCTACCCAGGCGCCACCGAGTGGTGCGACGGGATCGACACGGATTGCGACGGTGCCCTGGATGAGGACGACGCCGTGGACACCACCGCCTGGTTCGCCGACACGGACGGCGATGGCTTCGGCGATCCCGGCGCCGAGCACCTCGCCTGCACCTGCCCGAGCGGCTTCACCGGAGATGCCACGGACTGTGACGACACCCGCGCCAGCATCTACCCAGGCGCTCCCGAGCTCTGCAACGGGGCGGACGACGACTGCAACGGCGATGTGGACGACGATCCCGTCGGCCTGGGCACCTGGTACGCCGACGCGGACGGGGACGGCTACGGCGACGCCACCACCACCGCCGATGGCTGCGAGGCCCCCAGCGGGTACGTGGCCTACGACACGGATTGCGACGATGACGACGCCACCGTTCACCCGGGCGCAACCGAGATCGTGGCCGACGGCGTGGACCAGGACTGCGACGGTGGGGAGATCTGCTACCTGGACGCCGATGGCGACGGCTATCTCGACACCTCC
Organism: Pseudomonadota bacterium; assembly: GCA_043814015.1. Taxonomy (GTDB): domain Bacteria; phylum Myxococcota_A; class UBA796; order UBA796; family JAFGLY01; genus JBDRKM01. The sequence continues at coordinate 22,638 of JBDRKM010000014.1, read as the reverse complement.
ATGGTGACGGTGGCCTCCGCCGACCTCGACTGTTCCGACCCGGGTGAAGGCGGCGCCGCCACCCCCACCACGGACTGCGACGACGCCGACGCCACCGTCCACCCGGGCGCCACCGAGGGCGTGGCCGATGGACTCGACCAGGACTGCGATGGCCACGAGCTGTGCTTCGACGACTCCGACGACGACGGCTACCTCGACACTACCGGCGACACCCGCGTCTCCTCCGATACTGACTGCGTCGACGCCTACGAGGGCAGCACCAGCACCCCCACTACCGACTGCGACGACGCCGACGCGAGCGTGCACCCCGGCGCCACCGAGGTGGTGGCCGACGGGGTGGACCAGGACTGCGATGGCACCGAGCTGTGCTACGACGATGACGATGGTGACGGCTACCTTGACACCACCGGCGACACCCGCACCTCCACCGACCTCGACTGCGCCGACGCCCACGAGGGCAGTGCCAGCACCCCCACCACCGACTGCGACGACAGCGACGCCAGTGTGAACCCGGGGGCCACCGAGGTCGTCGGCGACGGCATCGACGAAGACTGTGACGGCACCGAGGTCTGCTACGAAGACGACGACAACGACGGGTACCTCGACACCACGGGCGACACCCGCGCCTCCTCCGACGCGGACTGCACCGATGCCTACGAGGGCGCTGCCACCGATCCCACCTCAGATTGCAACGACGCTGCGGCCAGCATCCACCCGGGCGCCACCGAGGTCGTGGCCGACGGCATCGACCAGGACTGCGACGGCACCGAGCTGTGCTACGACGACGATGACGACGATGGCTACCTCGACACCTCCGGCGACACCCGCACCTCCTCGGACTCCGACTGCCTCGACGCCTACGAGGGCCGCTCGACCGATCCCACCACGGACTGCGACGACGCCGACGCTACCGTCCACCCCGGCGCCACCGAGGGCGTGGGCGATGGCGTGGACCAGGACTGCGACGGCACCGAGGTCTGCTACGAGGACGGTGACGACGACGGCTACCTCGACGGCTCCGGCGGCACGCGCACCTCGAGCGACTCGGACTGCGACGACGCCTACGAGGGCCTCGCCAGCGATCCCGCCACCGACTGCGACGACGGCGCCGCTACGGTCCATCCCGGCGCCGCCGAGATCGTGGCGGACGGGGTGGACCAGGACTGCGACGGCCTGGACTCCTGCTACACCGACGCAGACGGCGACGGCTACCGCACCGACACCACCATCGCCTCCGCCGACGCCGACTGCAGCGATGCGGGTGAAGCCTACGCCAGCGATCCGGACAACGACTGCGACGACAGCGACGCCACCATCCACCCCGGCGCCACCGAGGGTATCGGCGACGGTATCGACCAGGACTGCGACGGCGGCGAGATCTGCTACGACGACGACGACGACGATGGGTACCTCGACACCAGCGGCGACACGCGCGTCTCCGCCGACACCGACTGCGACGACAGCCACGAGGGGTGGAGCACCGATCCCACCACCGACTGTGCCGACGGCAACGCCGCGCGCCACCCCGGCGCCACCGAGGTCGTGGGCGACCGCATCGACCAGGACTGCGACGGGTACGATGCCTGCTACGAGGACGCGGACGGCGACGGCTACCGCACCGACATCACCATCGTCACCCTGGACTACGACTGCACCGACCCAGGCGAGGCCGACAGCGCCACCCCAGGCGATGACTGCGACGACACCGACGCAAGCGTCTACCCCGGCGCCACCGAGATCACGACCGACGGCATCGACAACGACTGCGACGGCGATGTGGACGAGACCCCGAGTACAGACGTCTGCTGGGACGGCAGCGCCCCCAACACCACCGTCCAGGACGCCATCGACGATGCCGCAGACGGCGATGTCATCACCATCTGCGCCGGCACCTACGAGGAGAACCTCTCGGTGGCCTCCCTGGAGGTCACCCTCGAGGGCGAGGGCGGTCCGGACGGCGTGGTCCTCGACGGTGGCAGCGGGATCGGCCTGCAGGTCTCTGGCTCGTCGCTGCTCACCCTCTCGAACCTGACCCTGCGCGGCTACTCCGGCGCCGCCCTCACCGGCGGTGCGCTGGACTGTGACAGCTCCCTGGTGCTGCTCGCCGATGTGGTCATCTCCGGCGCCACCACCTCGACCACCGCCGGCTACGCCATCTTCCTCGACGACTGCGACACCGAATTCGACGGCCTGATCTTCGAGGACAACCAGGCGAGGATCTGGCTCGGGGCCGACACTGGCGGCACCCTGACCGTCCATCACAGCCTCTTTCGCGGCAACAGCTACCCAAGCGGCGGCACCATCGGGCTGCTCTTCTCTGTCTCCAAGGTCAGCACGGAGATCTACAACAACCTCTTCGTGAACAACGACGTCATCGGGAGCTCCAGCTACGCCGCCGCCCTCTACGGCAGCACCACGGCCAGCCACTGGGTGTACAACAACACCACGTACGGCAACACGGCCCACACTGGCGGCATGTACGCCTGGTATCTCTCCGGGTCGAACATCACCTTCGAGAACAACATCGTCGCGAGCAACACGAGCTTCGGCACGGGCGTCGGCAAGAGCGGCACGGGCACGATGGAGTACAACGACAGCTATGGCCACTCCAACAACTTCGTGTGCTCCGGCTGCACCACCAGCAGCACCAACCTGCAGCAGGACCCGCGGCTCAACAACCCCTCCTCGCTGGACTTTACCCTCAACACCGGCTTCTCTCCCTGCATCAACGCCGGTAATCCCCTCGCTGGCTACAACGACCTGGACGGCACCCGCAACGACATGGGCGCCTTCGGCGGCCCCGAGGGAACCTGGGATCCCGGCTTCTATGCCTACTACCTTGACGCCGATGGAGACGGCTGGGGTGACGACGCCGAGAGCGTCCGCGGCGCCACCACTCCCAGCGGCTACGTCGCGGAGGGCGGCGACTGCGACGATGGCGACGCGGCCGTCCACCCCGGCGCCACCGAGGTCGTTGATGGCATCGACAACGAGTGCGACGGTGTCATCGACGACATCTGCACCTGCGATGTCTGCGACGACGGCGGCAGCCCCTTCGCCACCGTCCAGGCCGCCATCAACGCGACCACCACAGGCGGCACGGTCACCATCTGCGGCGGCACCTGGGACGAGAACCTGACCATCAGCGGCAAGACCCTCACCATCGCCGGCACCGACGCCGACACCACCGTGATCGACGGCGGCAGCGGCGTGGCGTTGACCGTCACGAGCGCCGACCTCACCCTCTCGGGCGTCACCCTCACAGGGTACGTCTCCTCCTCGAGCTACGGCGCGGCCCTCACCTGCTCGTCTTCGGACCTCGACCTCTCCGACGTCATCTTCACCGGCTCGACCTACACCTCCAACGGCTACACCATCCGCCTCTCGGCGTGTGATGCCGTGTTCGAGGACCTCCTGGTGGAGAACAACCAGGGCCAGACGGTCCTGTACACCACGGGTGGTAGCCTGGACCTCTCCCACTCCGAGTTCACGGACAACACGGGCCGCGTCATGACGCTCTACGACGATGTGGAGATGAACAACAACATCGTCTGGGGCAACGACGGTGCGTCGGGCTCCTCGATGGTGTACCTCTACCCCTCCAGCGGCTACGCCCAATGGATCCACAACAACGTCTTCGCCAGCAACGTCGGGGCCTCGGGTAGCTCCTACGTCCAGCTTCAGGGCGCGACCGTGGAGTTCCAGAACAACATCGTCTCCAGCAACACGACGGTGAGCACCGGCGTCTCCATCGCGTCGGGCGCCACCGCCGAGTACAACGACAGCTACGGGCACACCAACAACTTCCAGTGCTCGAGCTGCACCACGAGCAGCACCAACCTGCAGCAGAACCCTCGCTTTGTGGGTTCCGCCTCTGGCGACTTCACCCTCGACCCGTCCTTCTCACCCTGCATCAACGCGGGCAACCCGCTGCCCGGCTACAACGACGCGGACGGCACACGGAACGACATGGGCGCCTTCGGCGGGCCGGGGGGGAGCTGGAGCCCCGGCTGGTAGTGGTGGCCCTTCCATGATGCGACGGGCTGGCGGAGGAGCATCCAGACAGACCCTCTCGGGGAATCCCCCCGCCGCCCCATGGGTTGGTCCCTCGACGGAACGCACCCTCCGAAGGATGCGGCGATCGAGCTCCAGCACGCGGTAGGCATCGATGGGGCAGCGCCAGATGCCCTGACCGCGGGCGAAGGTCCAGACGTGCTTGCGCAGCAGGGACAGCGAGCTCAGCACCTGGTGCAGGGGCACGCCGGCCGCGCGGCGCTCCCGGCCGACGGCGAGGTAGAAGTCGCGGATCTCGTCGCCGGCCGGGTCGGACTGGAGCCAGCGGCCGAACTGGGTGAGGGCGGTACAGGCCCGCCCGAGCAGATCCTCCGGGCGCATGGCCGTGTAGCTGGAGGTCGTGGCGCTGGTGCGGACCTCCTGCAACCAGAGCCCGGCGATGCGGGGGGCCTGCTCGCGCACCAGCGTGACCAGGGCGTCGGAGAGCAGGGCCTGGCCGAGCCCCTGGCGCACCGCGGGCGGGAGCCCCTGGCGGGCGCCGAGGAACGCGCCGCCGTCCTGCAGCTCGGCGAAGGAGTCCTGGATCGCCCAGGTTTCGCCGTACAGCCGGCGGCAGTGGATCAGGGCGCGCTCGTTGGAGGGGAAGGCCAGCGGAGGCGCCGTCGCGATGGGGAACCAGCCGACCTCCGCGGCGTCGTCCCTGGCGCGGGGCTCGCCCTCCTCGATCTCCACCTCGAAGGTGACCACGAGCAGATCCCCGTAGAAATCTGACTCCTGGGAGTCGGCATCCAGCAGGCGCAGCACGCGGCCGCTCACCCCGGGCTGGGGACGCTGTACACGAACAGGTAGCAGGCATCGTCGGACCCCTCGTTCCTGAGCCCGTGGAGCGTGGCCGGGGGGATCAGCAACCCCTGATCCGGGCCCAGGACGGCAGGCGGCTGCCCCTCCACCTCCGCCGTGAGTTGCCCGGAGAGCCCGAAGAGCAGCTCCTGGTTGCCCCCGCTGGAGTGGCGCGGGGTCTCGCCGCCCGGTGGCAGGCATTTCCGCCCCGTGCCGGTCCCGGCCCGCTCGTACTCCGTGGCCCGCAGGTCGAAGAGGCCGCCTTCGAAGGGCACCAACGCGGGAACGGGGCCGACCGGACCCGCGGCCTCGCCCTCTTCCTCGACCTCCGAGGCGTCGAGGCGCAGCAGGCGGGCCTGGGCGGGCAGCGGCTGCCCGGCGCGCCAGCCGAGGGCCTGCCACTCAGCCAGGCGGTATCCAGGGTAGATCTTGCCGAAGAAGTGCCCGTGAACCCGGACGACCTGGCCCGTGGTGCCGACCGGGACGGCCGGACCGCGCACCAGGATCGCGCCGGGACCGCCCTCGGGGGGCAGCAGCTCCCACAGGCAGAGCCGCTCCCCGCACCCCGTCCAGGCCACCCGGCCGAGCGTGGTCACGTCCGTGTCGTGGTGCTCGGCCACCCCGGCGACCAGGTCGGTCATGGCCACGAAGGGGGGATCGGCAGCGGCCGGGCCGCCCTCGTGGGCGCTGGCGGCGAGGAGTGCGGCGAGCAGCAGGATCATGGCGTCTCCAGAGACTTTGGCCAGGAGGAACTGCGGCTCGCAGCGTAGCGCCCGCGCCGGCATGCCACCACGCCCTGGCGCGTGGGTGTCAGGGCGTTGCCGCGGCGGCGCCCAGAAAGCCCCCAGTTCGTGACACCGTTGTGAAAATCGGCATTTACCTGGTGCGAGAGGTGAATCCGATGAAGACACTCCTGCTGTCCTCGGTCTTCGGGCCCTTCGGCGTCGACGACGCCTACGGCCGCCGCGACAACAAAATGGAGCTGATGCACAACCAGGTCACGCGCGAGCAGGGCCTGTTCTCCTTCCGGTTCAACCACGCGAGCTACGGCCTGTACTTCCTGGCGGAGAACGTCCAGGCGCCCACGACCGTCCTGGACTTTCCGTCCCTGGCCCGGTTCCGCCGGGAGGTCGCCAAGGGCTACGACTACGTCGGCATCAGCTTCATCGTCCCGAACTTCGAGAAGGCCCGCCTCATGGTCAAGATCGTCCGCGAGGTCTCGCCCTCGAGCCAGATCGTGCTGGGTGGGCACGGCACGAGCGTCCCGGGCATCGAGGCCACGATCGCGTACGATCACATCTGCCAGGGCGAGGGGATCGGGTTCCTGCGACGGCTCCTCGGCGAGCCCCTGGACGGGCCGATCCGCCACCCCGTGATGTACAGCTCCCATCGCCGCAAGATCATGGGCGTCCCGATCCCCGACGGATCCGCCATCCTGATCCCGGGGGTCGGCTGCGCGAACCACTGCCGGTTCTGCGCCACGTCCGCCTTCTTCGGCTCGTACATCCCCTACCTGCCGACCGGCCGCTCCGTGTTCGACGCCTGCTGCGCCGCCGAAGAACGCCTCGGGACCACCGACTTCGGGGTCCTGGACGAGAACTTCCTGAAGGTACCCGGGCGCGCCATCGAGCTGACCGAGCTGATGGAGGCGCGCGGCAAGCGGTTCACCTTCGGGATCTTCAGCTCGGCTGAGACCCTGGCCCAGCTCCCCGACCTGGACCTGCTGGTCCGGATGGGGGTGACCTTCCTGTGGATGGGGGTCGAGTCCCGCAAGGAGATCTACGAGAAGAACCGCGACGTCGACTTCAAGGCCCTGGTCGCGGACCTGCGACGGCGCGGGATCGCGGTGATGGCCTCCGCGATCCTGTTCCTGGAGCACCACGATCCACAGACCATCTGGGAAGACGTCGACTTCGCCATCGATTTAGCACCTGACTACCTGCAGTTCATGCAGCTCGGCCCGATGCCTGGGACGCCGCTGCACACCGCGTACGCGGCAGCGGGCAAGCTGCGCGACGACGTGCCCTGGGCGGAGAAGCACGGCCAGGATCGCATCTGGTTCCACCACCCATCGTTCTCCCGGGACGAGACCCGGACGATCCTCATCGAGGCGTTCCGCAAGGACTACGAACACAACGGCGCCTCGTTCCTGAGGCAGCTCGAGACCGCCCTGATGGGGTTCCGGTACACGCAAGGCCACGCCGATCCCCGGGTGGTTGCCCGGGCGTCGTCGTTCCTGGAGTATCTGCGCCAGCTCCGGCCGTTTGTGGCCGCCGCCGCCGCGTTTTCCGAGAACCCAGCCTCGGCGGCCCTGGCGGCCGGGGTGCGGGATGAGCTCGCCGCCCTCTTCGGGCCTCCGACGGCCCGGGAGCGGGCCACCTCCGCCGCCGTCCTGGGCCTGGCCGCGTGGGACTCGGCCCGGACCCGGCTCTTCGGAGACGCCGCGCGCCAGCCCCCCGTCGTGCTCAAGAAGTACCGCCAGGAGGCCAGCACCGCGCCGTCACCGCTGCCGGCGGCCGAGGGCTTGCTGCCGAGCCCAGCGGTGGGCGCCGGGCGTTGATCAGGGCCTCTGGCCAGCGTTTGGCTCAGTCCACCACGCGCATGCCGAGGTCCTGCGCCTCGTAGATGCGCCTGCCGTCCACCCAGAGCGAGGCTTCCGCCACGGCCCAGGCGCCCCGTTCATCCTGGCCGCGCGCCGTGATCTCCATGGTGAGGATGATCGCCCGGTTCTCGGGCCGCACCTGGCCCCGGTACTTCCAGCGGAGCCGGCGCCCGGGCTCCAGGGGCAGGAAGCTCCCGTGCGCATGGCCCTCGGCCAGGCCCGCCGCGATCAGGTAGAACTGCAGGAGCTGGATCATGGCCTCGAGGCCCAGCGACCCTGGCTGCACTGGGTCCTGGAAGAAGTGCGCCTTGAAGAACCACTCGCCCGGGTCCACGGCCTTCTCGGCGCGCAGGCTCCCGAGGCCCGCGGCGCCCCCGTCGGGCCAGAAACCCGTGACGCGGTCGATCATCCGCAGCATGGGCGCGGCGAGCCGCGGCGCCCCCGCGCAGTAGCGCGCGGGAGACGTGGTCAGGTCCACCTCGAAGTCGCTCGGTGTCGCCAGGAGGCCCCGCTGCTGTTCACTGGTGGGCAGCCCCACCTGGTGGACGAGGGCCGCCTCCGGGAAGAAGCCGAAGGTCGTCTCCATGGAGTAGACCGGGCGCTCGCCCAGGAAGCAGGCCACGTCGAAGGACTCGATGATCATGCCCGCCGCGCGCGTGACGGTGGTGAGCTCGACCACGGTCCGCAGCGTGCCCGCATCCGGCCCCAGCTCCGCGCAGAGCTCGGCGGTGCCGTCCAGGTTGCGAAAGAAGAGATCCTCTTCGGCCGCCAGGGCAGAGCCCACGAAGCTGGCCAGCCAGCCACAGGGCTGCAGGGCCGCCTCCAGCAGCACGCAGAAGGGCATGCTGCGCCCGCCGTTCTCGGTGAAGTACCAGGCATCTTCCGGGATGTCGTACTCCAGCTCGAGGATGGCGCCGGCCCGCAGCGCGCCCTGCTCGCCCTCGATGCGGCGGACCCGCGACATGAAGTGGTAGGGCGGCCCTGGCAGGCGCGCCACGCGGCGCGGGCCGTCGAAGATCCTGTACGGGGGACCGAAAGCGTCGGAGGGTCGGCCCCAGGCGCTGGCCAGCAGGCTGGCGTAGCCGAAGGCGAAGCCGTCGCGCGTGGCCACCACGCCGCGATCCTGGTGGCCGTCCAGCAGCTCGGGCCGGCTGGTCAGGGGCCAGTCGGGCACCAACTGCAGCCCAACGCGGCGCGCGTGGAAGCCCTTGAGCCCATCGCAGGTGCACAGCAGGTCCGCGTAAAGGGTGGGCAGTGGACCGGCGATCACCTCCTCCACGAAGACCTCGTAGACCAGCTCGGTGGAGAGGGGCGTGACTTGACCGCGGCAGCGCAGGTCGAAGGGCTCGCCTGTGACAGGCTGGAAGCGCCAGCCGTCACGGCGCAAGGTAAACCCGAGGGAGCCCATGAAGATCGCCATTGCCTGCAGGCAGCCTTCGAACATCAAGGTGCCCGGCATGCAGGGGTCGCCTTTGAAGTGCCCCTCGAAGTACCAGTCATCCGGGTGGATGGCCGTGGTGGCGCGCAGGTAGCCGCGGCCCCAGGGCCCGCCGCGGGCCTGAAGATCGGACACCTGCTCGATCAGGAGCATGCGGCCGCCCTGGATGCTGGGCGTGCGCACGTGGGCACGGGCGCCATCGAAGCCCGGCCCGAAGCAGGCCCAGGGTCGCCCTTCGGCGAAGGCGCCCACCTGCGCGGGGGTCAGGCTGGAGTGCTGACAGCGGACCTCGGGAGGATCGAGCCGCGGCTCGGAGACAATCCTGGCGGCGTCCGGCTCCCAGAGGATGCCCGCGGACCGGTCCAACTCCCGCTCATCGAAGAACCCAGCCTGACCGCCCCGCACCGACAGCCGCAGCTCCCCGTCGACGGTGCAGTCGTAGTGGAAGAAGAAGAGGCGCACGTCACCCTGGCGGGCGTGGCCAGTCACCTCGATCTCGTAGCGCAAGGTCTCGCCCACGCGAGGCAGCGGTCCGTGCCAGGTGATCTGGCAGCCCAGCAGGCGGTAGACGCGCTCCCCCCGGTTGTGCAGGTCGATGCCCAGGTAGGAGATGAGTAACAGATCGGCCTGGCCCGCCTCGATCATGATCCCGGCGGGCATGACCCCCTGGTGCAGGTACCAGGCTCCCTGGGTCACGTCGGTCTCGGTGCACACGACGCCCGTCCCCATGGAGCCAGCCTCGGCCTGGAGTGAGACCACCCGGTCTGCGAGCAGCAGGGGCGGCTCGGGCATGCGCACCTGCCGCGGGCAGTCGTCCTGCGGGCGGAAGATCGGCCCGAAGAGGTCCGAGATGCGGCCCGAGGCGTGCGCCTCGAGCTGAGCGCGAGAGAGGGCGAGCGCGGGGTGGTGCTCCGCCGGCGTCGCCGCAGGGACGGGAGCAGCCTCGATCAACTGGGCCTGGGCCTGCTGGCGCAGCGCCAGAAAGCGATGGTGGACCTCGGCCTGCTGGTCCAGGAACTGCCGGTGGACCTGGGAGAGCTGCGCAATATGGGCCTGCCAGGCGGCGAGGACCGGGGCCAGGTGGGCGAGCTGGGAGGCCGCCGTAGCCACGCCGGGCCCGACCGGTAGGCCCGGAGTAGACGGAACCCCGGCGGGCGAGGTCGCGTCAAGGATCGGCGGGAGCCAGGGCGCAGGGTCCATGCGCTGCAGGCAGCCGGAGTCTGGCACCAGGTTCACGACGGGCGAGGGAGAAAGCGGCGCGTTGCCGCTCGCCAGCCGGATCGCGGGCAGGTGGGCGGGGTAGCACAGGGTCGGGCCGTCCGGCACCGGCGCGGGCGCCAGCCGCGCGCCCAGCGCCGCGTGCTCGACGGGCACGCCCGCGGCCACGAGCTGGGCCACCGCGTCGAAGAGCTGGACCAGCGCGCCCTGCCTGGCGTCGAGCGAGACCACCAGCGCCTCGCGCTCACCCAGCACCTGCCGGATCCAGCGACCGCAGGCCGCCTGGGGGCCGTGCTCTACGAAGACGCGTACCCCATCCTGCCAGGCGCGCTCGACGGTGGCCGGGAAGTCGATGGTGCCGAGGGCCTGGCGAGTGATGGCCTCCGCGCAAGCTTGCTCTGAAGGCGTGTAGGGCGCGTTCCAGGCGTTGGAGTAGATGCGGACTGTGGTGGGCGCGACGGGCCGGCGGTGCAGGGCGAGCCATTGCTCCCGTACCTGCGCCAGCTCGGGCACATGGACCACGAGGGGGTAGGGCAGAGGCCGGCAACGCTGGGCTCCGAGGGTGGCCACGACGCGCTCACAGCCCGGGACGCTGCCGGCGATGACGCACTCCGTCGCTGTGTGCACGGCGACAAGATGCACGCGCTCCTCCCTGGCGAGGGCCGCGCGGACCTCGTCCGGTGTGGCCAGCACGGTCCAGAGGGCCCAGCTCACTTCGCCGCCCCAGGCCCGGGCGAGCACCTCGAAGCGCCCGCCCAGCTCTCGGTCGAAGAGGCCGCTGGCCGCGCTCTCCCAGCACAGGGCGTCCAGATCGCTCCAGACGCCGAGGGCGAACAGGGCGTTGCTCTCACCCGAGGAGTAGCCGAGGGCGGCCTGGGGGTGCAGGCCCAGCAGGCCCAGGCTGAGCTCGGCGTGCAGCTGGCAGAGCGCCGAGGCGCCCCAGAGCATGTCGGAGACCTCGGGCTGGGCGCCGGTGAAGGCCCAGCCCATGGCCCGCGGCAGGCCATGGAAGCGGGCCACCAGGTGGTCACCGAGTTCGGGCAGCGCGCGCAGCAGCTCAGCGCCCATGCCGGGGTACGCGGCGCCGGCCCCGGCGAAGGCGAAGGCCAGATCGCCTTCCAGGGGACGATTGCGGAAGTACACGCCCGGGCCTGGGGGAGTCCCGTCCCGCAGCATGGCGCGCGCCCGCTGTCGGCGTAGCGCGTGCTCGGCCTCGCTGGAGGAGACGATGACCAGCCTGGCCGGCCCGTCATCACCCTCGCGGCCCTCTTCCAGGGCAGCGCGCACCTCGGCCTGGTCCTGGCCCGCGAAGACATGCAGGCGGGGCACGCCGACAGGAGGGGAGGCGCGCGTCTCGGGGTCTTCGACGAGCCCACCCTCCCACGCCGGGCCCTCCATGGGCGCGACCCGGACCCTGGCCCGGCGCGGCTCCCCCGACAGCCAGGGCGCACCGCCGGGGAGGACGCGGCGATGCAGAGCCACGGCCGCAGCGGCCAGGTGCAGGAGGCCGGAGGCGGCGTGGGGGTGGCCGAAGACGGGCACGAGCGATTGGGCACCAGGCGCCAGCCCGAGGATCAGGTCGGCCTCGGCCGCCGGATCCAGCACGGCGTAGACGCGATCTCCCCTGCGCCGGGCGTCGTCCAGGCGCTCGAGCACGAGCACGACGGCCGCGTCCCCCGGGATCTGCCGATCGGGAGGCAGCACAGCGCGCGCGGCGGCCTCGTGCACAGGCTCGCAGGACAGGTCCACCGCGCCCACCAGCGCCGCGTCGAGCTCCCCGGCCATCAGCGCGCGCGCCGCCAGGTCCAGGGCCACCAGCCCCGAGCACTCCTCGGCGCAGACCGCCAGGCTGAAGCCCCGCAGGTCGAGCTGGCTGTTCAGCCGGTTCGCCGGGATGTTGGGCATGGTCCCCAGCACGCCCTCCGGTGTGAGCCCCCCGATGATGGCGTCGCGATCGGCTTGTGGCCCGGCCTCGTCCAGCCGCCAGCGGGCGCCGTAGCGCGCCACCTCGGGGTCGGTCCCCATGCCGATGAAGACCCCCGTGGTCTCACGCGGTAAGGCGTCCACCTCGCCGACCGCCTCCTGCCCGGCCGCCAGCACCAGGAGCTGCTGGGCGAGGGCCTGCGCCAGGTCGCGCGGCGGGAAACGCAGGCCGTCCAGGGCGATACGGATCTCCTCGGCCGGCGCCGCGACGCCGCGAGGCTCCGGGGAGAGCAGCGCCTCCACGAAGTCGCCCCTGTGGGCCCCGCCCCCGACGCGGGCGCCCAGGCCCACGATGGCCACCGGCACCCTCGCCGGAACCAGGGGTGCCCAGGCCAGGCCCGGTTGCCACGACTCCACCACCAGGTGCGCGTTGTTCCCGCCGAAGCCGAAGGCGGAGACGCCGGCCCGCCGGGGACCCTCCCAGGGCTCGGCTGCGTGCAGGAGCCGGAGGGGTGAGCCTTCCAGTGCCGGTGAGGGGTGGTCCACGTGCAGGGTCGGGGGCCGGAGGCCCGCCGCCATGGCCTCCAGCACCTTGATGAGCCCCGCGGCGCCCGCCGCGGTGATCAGGTGGCCCAGGTTCGACTTCAGCGAGCCGATGGGCACCCCGTGCAGCCCAGCGAAGACCCGCCGGGCGCTCTCGATCTCCGCGGCGTCGCCCACGGGGGTGCCGGTCGCGTGGCACTCCAGCAGGCCGATGTCGGCGGGTTCGACCCCGGCGCGGGCATACGCCTGGCGCAGGGCCCGCTCCTGGCCATCGGCCGAGGGCGCGAGGAAGCCGCGTCCGCGCCCGTCGTTGGACAGCCCGACCCCGCGGATCACGCCGTGGATACTGTCCCCGTCGCGCTCGGCGTCCTCCAGGCGCTTGAGCGCCACCACCGCGGCGCCCTCGGCCGGGACAAGCCCGTCGGCCTCCGCGTGGAAGGGGCGGCTCAGCCCCAGCCGGCTCATGGCGCCGAGCGCGCAGAAGCCCACGTGGATGAAGAGGTCATCGCAGCGGTTGACGCCGCCCGCCAGCATCAGGTCGGCGCGGCCGTCCTGCAGGCGGTCCATGGCCAGCTTGATGGCGTACAGCGAGCTGGCACAGGCCGCGTCCAGCGCGAAGGTCCCGGCGCCCAGCCCCAGGGCTCGGCCGAGCAGCAAGGCCGGCAGGCCGGACATGAAGCGGTCGCGGGCCTCGGGACACGCGCGCCCATCAGGTCCCAGCCACACCTGCTGCGCGAAGCGCGATAGGCCACCTGTCGGGAAGCCCAGGTTGCCGAGGATCGCGCCGGCTCGTGGCCCACCGGAGGCACCGCAGTCACGCAGCGCCTCCCGACAGGTGTGCAGCGCCAGGTGGAAGAGGGGGTCCAGGGGGAGCAGATCACTGGCCGGGATGCCGTACCCGCTCGCATCGAACTGGAAGCCCGTGACGTAGCCGCCGCGCTCGCACCAGGTGCGGTCCCGGGAGTCTTCGCCCGGATCGCAGAAGATCCGCTCCCGGGGCACGCCCCAGCGATCCGGTGGGACCGTCGCCAGCAGATCGCGCCCGTCGCGCACCGCCTCCCACAGCGCGCACGGCGAGTGGGCCCCAGGCAGCACGCAGGCGCGCCCGACGATGGCGATGGGCGAGGAGCGCATGCCTCAGGCCAGGGGGGTGTTCGGCAGGCCGCTGCCCTTCAGATGGGCCTCCACGTCGCGCAGCTCGAAGATCAGGTCCCCGCGTTCGTTGAAGAAGACCAGATCGGAGAGCGTGCGCAGCGCACCGACCCGGCGGCCGCGCAGGACGCAGCGGACCGGTCCACTGGAAAGATCCTCGGTGTAGGCGTGGACCTGGCCCACGCTGGTGGGCAGGGAGGCGCCCCCGAGAACGCGCTGCGTCCACAGCAGCGCGAGCTGCAGCCCGCCGTCGAGGGCCGCGGCGTCGGTTTGCCAACGCTCCGTGGGCCAGCCTGCGCCGTGCACCCCCGTGAGCGTTCCCGAGATGCCCTCGTCGGACACACCCTGCACCGACTGGATGAGGCGGAAGGTGTCGGTATGGAAGAGCACGTCATCGTAGATGGCCTGCCCTCCCCAGTCGTCCAGCGTGGGGTCCTGGGCCGACGGCGCCGGCTCTGGTAGCCGCTCGGCCAGTTCGACGGTGGCCGAGTAGTGCAGCGCGCCGTCGGCTCCCCGCAGCTCGAGCCCGAGCAGTGTGTCGTCACCCTCGACGCCCTCCGTGCAGGACACGCGCAGCCGGTCGCCGCCGTTGTCGAAGCCCAGCAGGGGGATGCCCCGCAGGATCCTCAGATCCCGCAGCCCGACGAAGCGCAGCTCAGGCCGCAGCGCCCGGGCCGCGCGCACGAACCACTCCAGCGCCAGCACCGCCGGGAGCACGGGCGTCCCCTCGATGGCGTGGCCCGCCAGGAAGGGGTGGGTGTGACGCGACACCACCAGATCGAGGCTGAGCCCACGCTGCCCGCTGTCGGCGAAGACCGGCATCCCCCAGGGCGCGCTCCCCAGCACCAGCTCCACCTGGTCGGCGAGCACCGAGGCGCACTCGTCCACCAGCAGCCGCGCGCCCTCATCGAGCGGCAACAAGGGGACGCCACGCCGGAGGAAATGTGCCCTGAGCTCGGGCGTGACCATGCCTCCGTCCCAGGGGCCCCAGCCCAGGGCGCGCACCAGGCAGGCCGGGCCGCGCCGCCGCTGCTCGGCCACCGCCACCTTGTTCAGCACCTCGTTGGCCATGGCGTAGTCGGCCTGGCCGAGGTTGCCGCAGCGGGCGGTCACCGAAGAGAAGACCACGAGCAGGCGCAGGGGGTCGCCCGCGCTGGCCTCGAGCAGGGCCTTGAAGCCCAGCACCTTGGTGTCGAAGACCCGGTCGAACTGCGCCGCGGTCTGGTCGACGATGTGCCGGTCGGCCAGCGTGCCCGCGCCATGCACCAGGCCGGTGATGGGGCCGAGCTCGACGCGCACCCGGTCCAGGACGCTGGCCACCGCCGCGGCCTCGACCACGTCCACCGGGTAGTAGCGGGCGCGCGCCCCGCTGGCGCGCAGGGCCTCCAGGGTCCGCCGGACCTCACGGACGGCCTGGACGCCGCTGACCTGCCGACCCAGCTCGGCCGGCGTGGGGGCCGCCCCCGCGGCCTGGGCCTCGGCCAGCAGGGCCCGCTTGAGCCCGGCGTCGTCCGGGATTCCCGCGCAGCAGGGGGGGGCGTCGGAGAGCGGGGTCCGGCCGAGGAGCGCGAAGCTGGCGCCCGTCTGCTGGGCCAGAGCCACGACGCAGGCGGCCGTCACGCCCCGGGCGCCGCCGGAAACCACGAGCACATCCTGGGTCCCGACGCGCGACAGGCCGGCCTCGTTGGGGACCTCGACGCTGCGCAACGCGCGCCGCTCGCCGTCGGCACCCAACCCCACCTCCAGCTCGGGTCCGCCGCGCAGCAGCTCCTCGAGCAGCGCGTAGGCGAGCGCGTCTGGAGAGCGCTGGCCGCGCTCCAGATCGATGACCTTGACCGAGCAGGCCGGCCACTCCCGCATGGCGGTGCGCGCCAGCCCGGCGAGGCCGGCCAGCCAGGCACGCTCCGGTGGGAAGGGGCTCAGCCCGAAGCAGCCGCCCAGGTCCTGCACACAGACGAAGAGCCCTCCACCCAGAAAGGAGCGCCCGGCCGCCTGCGCCGCGCGAAACGCCTCCCGGTTCACGGCGATAGCGTCATCCACGGTCTCGACCGATCGCAACCCCCCCAGGAAGACCACGGCACTGGCGCCGAGCGGCACCTCCTCCACCAGCAGGGCGGGGATGCCCGCGGCCTCGAGCCGCGTCACCAGCGCCTGCCCTGTCCCCGCGCCGTCGTCGGTGACCACCACCCGCGCGGCGTCCATGATGCCCGGCTGCGTCATGCCCAGGGCGGGGGCGGGCACGCTGTGCAGCACGAAGCGCCCCAGCTCCGGCGGGATGGCGGCTGGAGCCCCCGCGGCCGTGGCCACCGCTGCCGCCGCCCTGGTCGGCTTCGTCTCAGCCGCCACCAGGGCTGGCGCTGCTTTTTCCGCAGCCGGGATCGGCCCGTTGGCGAGGTACGCGCAGATCTGCTCGAGAGTGCGCAGGGAGGCCATCAGGCTGGCGTTCACCTCGGGTAGCTCGGGCGCCCGCTCCTGCACGGCGCTCAGGATCTCGACCCGCTTGATGGAATCGACGCCAAGGTCCGCCTCGAGGTCCATGTCCATACGCAGCATCTCGACGGGATAGCCCTTCTTCTCGGCCACCAGCCCGAGCAGCAGCCCCTGCAGGTCGCGCGCGGGGGCGGGCTCCGCCACGGCCACTGGCGCGCGGGGCGCCACGGGCGCTGGGTCGCGGAGAGGTGGGGGCGGGGCGGAGAGGATCTCGGGGAGGGGCGGCGGCCCCGCCGGCAGGGCAGGCGCGACCGACAGCGCGGGCGCCACGGGCAAGCTCATCGCGAGGGCAGGCAAGGGCTGCCCGCTGATCACGGCCGCCAGCCCCGCGAGCCCGGTCTCGGCGACACGGAGGAACGCGGTGTGGGTGTCGGCCATGGCCCGTTGGTAGGCCGCGTGGGCCTCGGCGGTCTGGCGCTGCGCCTCCTGGTAGGCAGCCAACCAGGCCAGATCGACGCTGGTGGAGGCGGCCGTTGGGGGCCTCGGTTCGGTCTTCTCGCTTCTGGACACAGCGGACTCCGGGATCGGGAGCGGGCACTCGGGGTTGGGAGGGGGCAGGGCTGCCACGCCTCCGACCGGGGGGTAGGGCTTGCCATGGTTGGCGCCGCAGATGGGGACCGCCATGGCCGGCCTGTTTTGGAGGGCAGGATCGGGCGCCGCTCCGTACTCGCGGGTCAGGGTGGCGAAGTCCAGGGGATGGCCGGCGGCGGCGAGGCGGCCGAGGGCCAACCAGAGGCTCTCGACGCCATCGCGGCCCCGGCGGTCCAGCTCGACGGCCAGGTGGGGCCTCTCACCCAGGATGCTGCCGGTCAGGCCCGTGAGCACCGCGCCGGGGCCCACCTCCACGAAGGTGCGCGCGCCGCTGGCGTACATGGCCTCGATCATCTCCACGAAACGCACGGGGCGTGCGATCTGCCCGGCCAGCAGGGCGCGCATCTCCGCGGCCTCGCCTGGGTAGGGGGCCGCGGTGGCGTTGGCGAAGACCGGGATGGCCGGCGGGGAGATGTCGATCTCCTCCAGGAAGGCGGCGAAAGGCTCAGCCGACGCGCTGACCAGGGGGGAGTGGAAGGCGGTGGCGACCGGCAACCGCGTGGTGAGCAGGCCCGCGGACACCAGCACAGCCTCGATCCGCGCGATGGCCTCGACGGGACCGGACAGCACGACCTGGCTCGGGCTGTTGTGGTTCGCCACCACCACGCCCCCGCCGCAATGCTCCAGCGCCGCGCGCACCTGATCGATGGCGCCCTGGACGGCGGTCATGGCGCCCGGCGTGGCCGCGGCGGCCTCCATCAGCTCGCCGCGCGCGCAGGCCACGCGCAGCAGGTCCGCCTCGGACAGCACGCCCGCAACGTGCAAGGCCACCAGCTCCCCGAAGCTGTGACCGCCGACCCAGCCCGGCCGCAGCCCCAGCTCGGCCAGCAGCGCGAGCAGGGAGAGGCTGGTGCAGCCGATGGCGGGCTGCGCCCAGCGCGTGGAGGTCAGACGGCGGGCCTGGGCCTCCCGCTCCTCGTCCGTGAAGGCCGGCGGCGGGAAGACCCGCGTGTGCAGCTCCAGCTCAGCGGCGCGGTCCCAGGCGGCCAGCGCGGTGCCGAAGGTCATGGCGATCTCGCGCCCCATGCCCAGGTACTGGCTGCCCTGGCCCGGGAAGAGGAAGGCGACGCCACCCAGGGCCGGACCCGTGCCGTAGTGGACGCCATCGGGGGTGGAGAAGCCGCGCTCCCCGACCCTCTCGGCGGCGCTCTGCAGCTTGGAGGACAGACCATCGCGACTGGCGATGATCGCGAGCCGGCAGGGCGCAGCCGCGTCGAAGGCTGCCTGGGAAGAGGTGGCCAGCCAGGGGAGGAAGCCCTCCTGATCGGCCATCGCGGCGTGCGCGCGCGCTTGTTCGGCGATCTCCTGGGGGTTCGCGCCGCCCAGCAGCACCAGCTCCCGCGAGAAGGTGCGCAGCCGCGGGTGGGTGGAACCGGGGTACTCCTGCAGGGTGACGTGGAAGTTCGACCCGCCGAAGCCAAAGGAGCTGACGCCCGCGCGGCGCGGGTGATCCGGGCCCCGCACCCAGGGGCGCGCGCGCGTGTTGAGGTAGAAGGGCGAGCGCTCGATGCCCAGCGCCGGATTGGGCCGGTCCACCTTGATGGTGGGCGGGAGCACCCGGTGGTGCAGCGCCATGATCGCCTTGAAGAGCCCCGCCGCCCCGGCGGCCGCCTTGGTGTGCCCGATCTGGGACTTCACACTGCCCAGCGCGCAGTGCTGGCCCGAGCGATGCTCGCCTTCGCCGAACACCAGCGAGAGGCCCGCGAACTCCGCGGCGTCGCCGGCCTTGGTGCCGGTGCCGTGGGCCTCCACCAGCTCTACCGTGCCTGGCGGGTAGCCCGCGGCCTGGTAGGCCCGGCGCAGGGCCTGGGCCTGCCCCGCAGCCACGGGCGCGTAGACGCTGGCAGCCCGCCCGTCGGAGGAAGCGCCCAGGCCACAGATGAGCGCGTAGATGCGATCACCGTCGCGCTCAGCGTCCTCCAGGCGCTTGAGCGCCACCATGCCCAGCCCCTCCCCAAGCAGGGTGCCATCAGCCTGGTCGGAGAAGGGGCGACAGTCGCCGCTGATCGAGAGCGCCTGTGTCTTGGAGAAGCACATGAACATCAGGATGTCGTTCATGGCGTCGACCCCGCCGGTGATGACCAGGTCGGAGTCCCCCAGGTACAGCTCGTTGAGGGCCATGGACAAGGCCGAGAGGGTGGAGGCACAGGCCGCGTCGGTCACGCAGTTGGTGCCGCCCAGGTCGAGGCGGTTCGCGATCCGGCCGGCTACCACGTTGCCCAGCAGGCCCGGGAAGCTGCTCTCCTGCCAGGGCACGTAGTGCTCGGCGATGCGCCGGCACGCCTCCTCCACCTTGGTCTCGGGCAGGCCAGCCTCGCGCAGCGCCTTGGTCCACACCGGGCGCTGCAGCCGGCTCACCATGCTGCCATACAGCTCCTGGGCCGAGGTCACGCCCAGGATGACGGAGATGCGGGAGCGGTCCAGGGCCTCGAACTGGTCTCCCGCGGCGTCCTGCAGCACCCGCTGGGCCACGATGAGCGCCAGGAGCTGGGCGGTGTCGGTGGAGGGGAGGATGCTGGGCGGAACGCCGAAGCCCAGGACGTCGAAGTCGATGGCGGGCAGGAAGCCGCCCCGGCGGCCATGGGTCTTGTCGGGCGTGGCCGGATCCGGATCGTAGTAGTCCTCCACCAGCCAGTGCCCGGGGGGCACATCGCAGATCAGGTCCGTGCCGGCCAGAATGTCGCGCCAGAACCCGGTGGCGTCGAGGGAGCCCGGGAAGATGGCGCTCACGCCGACGACGGCGATGGGCGGGCGCGGCGGTCGAACAGAGACGGACATGGCTCGCTCCAGGTCAGGCGAGGGGGCGCGGACGGAAGTCAAAGGCGGCGCCGGGCACAGGGACGCCGAAGCTGCGTAGCTGGTGGGCGCGCGTGACCACGGCTGCGCCCTCCATCAGGTTCCTGGCCACCTGGACCACGCGGCGGTTGCCCGGCTCGGCCAGAAAGGACCCGGCCGTCCAGGCGTTGAAGGCGCCCATGGCCGGCCCGCACCAGATCTGCCAATCCATCGCCCGCTCGGCCTGGCCCTGGATGGCCCAGCGGCTCGCCTGGCCCAGGTAGGAGCGGAAGAGCAGCGCCATCTGGTGGTGCGCGTCCCGCTCGGCCCGTGCGATCTCGCGCGGGTCCCGCTCAGCCCAGTAGGCGCGCGTGGCCTCCCAGGCCACCGGGACGCGGGCCCGCAGCACCTCGCCCTCCAGCCAGCCACGGGCCGCGCCAGAAAGATCCTCCAGCGAGGCGTGGTCGCGGTACAGCTCGTACAGCCGTCTGGCGCGCCGGGCGAAGAGCGTGCCCCTCCCCAGCACCTGCACCTTCACCCCCAGCTCGAACATGTCCGCCGCCGGGCACATGACCGTGTCCGCCAGCCCAGCCTGGGCCAGCAGCAGCCTCCCCTGCTCGTGCAGGCCGCTCTCGACGCATGCCTGGTTCACCGACCCGGTGAGCACGAAGTCGGCCCCCAGGGCGAAGGCGGCGGCGACCGCAGAGGGGGTGCCGAGCCCACCGGCCGCGCCGACCCGGATCGGGCGCGGGTAGCGGTGCGCATGCGCCAGCTCGTCACGGAGCGCCGTGATGGTGGGCAGGAGCACCGTCAGCGGCCGGTTGTCCGTGTGGCCGGCGCTGTCCGCTTCGGCCACGAGGTCCTCGGCCAGGGGCAGCATACGGGCCAACCGGGCCTCCTGTGCGCTCAAGTGACCCGCCGCCACGAGCGCCTCCAGCAGCTCGGCAGGTGGCGGCTGCAGGAACTGCCGGGCCACCTCCGGCCGGGAGACCTTGGCGAAGACGTGGTGCTGGCGCAGGATCTGTCCCCCAGGGCTCTGCGTCAGGCCGCTGCAGGCGTAGCGCACCACATGGGGGGTCAGTTTCATGTAGGCCGCTGCTGAGACGCGGCGAACCTGGCGCCGGAGGTACAGTTCGACCGTGGCCTGCTCCACGGCGGGCTCGTAGGGGGCGTGGATCAGGTTCGCTCCCCAGGGGCGGCGCTCGCCCAGTTCACCGTCCAGCTCGTTCAGGGCGGCCTCGACCCGCTCGAGGTCCAGCCCCGCGGCCCCGAAGAAGCCCAGGAAGCCCGCCCGGGCCAGCTCGATCACCATCTGGGTGGAGGCGATGCCGTTGGCCATGGCCCCGGCGACGTAGGGGAAGCGCAGCCCGTGTGCCTCGCAGAAGACGCGGCCTCCGAGCCACTCCGGGTAGGTGGCGGGCAGGGCCGCCAGCAGCGCCAGGGCCGAGGGGTGCCCGGACCCGGGGGTGACCTGGCCGCCGAAGCCCACGCCGATGCGACCGCTGCCCGGCTCCTGCACCACGAAGGAGGGCTCGCGGACGCGGGGGGTGACCTCGAGGATCTGCTGCACCTCAAAGGCGGGCGCCTCTGCGCCAGCCGTCCATCCGCCGATGTGCATCAAGCCTGCCATCTCATCCTCGAGCGCCAGCCTCGCCGTGCCGGCGGACCGCGCTTTCTATCCTTTGAAAGGCCCCCAGGGCTCGCACAGGGCTCACCACGCGACGCCCAGGATCTGGCAGTTCAACCCGCTGCCGATGCCCATCAGCGCCACCCTGTCGCCCGGGGCCACGCGACCCAGATCGACCGCCCTGGCCAGGGTGAGGGGCACGCCCGCCGCGCCGACGTTGCCGTAGTCGGGGTAGGTGCGCAGGGCGCGCTCGTCCGGCAGCCCCAGGGCCCGGACGATGCTGTCGTGGTTGCCCTTGCCCACCTGGTGCATGGCGAACTCCCGCACGTCCGCGACCGTCAGGTCCAGCTCGGCGAGCGCCTGCCGCCAGGTGTGACCCGCCAGCTTCACTCCCTCGGCGAGCAGCCGGGCCGGGTCGGTCCGCATGCCGGTCTCCGTACCCAGGCAGAGGCGGCAGAAGGCGGTGGCGGCGCCCGTGGCTCCGCCGAGCAGGCGATGGCCCGCGCGCGTCAGGTCGCGATGGACCAGCAACATGGCCGTGGCGGCTGAACCGAGCGTGAGCGTGGCCAGGTTGTCACGGAAGTCGGAGAAACACAGCCCCGGCTGCTGCAGCCGCGCGATCGTGGCCTCGGTGACCTGGCGGCTGCTCTCCCCGGCCACCACGAGCCCGGCCGTGATCTGCCCGAGCTCGATCATGTTCGCCACCATGGTCAGCCCGGTCATGAAGCCCAGGCAGGCGTTGCCTACATCGAAGTTGGCGCAGTGACTGCCCAGCCGCAGGTTTCCGTGCACCAGGCTGGCGACCGAGGGTTCCAGGTAGTCCCGGCAGACCGAGGTGCTCACCAGCACCTGCACGCGCTCACGAGGGAAGCCAGCTTCCGCGAACAGCTTCTCGGCCGCCAGGGTGGCGGCGTCCGAGGGGGTCACCTCCGCCTCCCAGAAACGGCGCGCCTCCACCCCGGTGAGGGCCTGGAGCGTCCCGCTGGAGATGCCCAGCCGACCATAGAGCCCGCCCAGCGCGCGCTCGATGGAGGCGGTCGTGACCACAGCGCGAGGCAGCTCGTAAGAGACAGCTTCTATGCACGTATTCTGGTACCGCATGGTGGCTCGGGGGGCCGAGCCGTAACCTGTTGAGCTGGTCCGGCGCGCGGGCGAACTTCGAGATTTGATCCATGCGAACTGGCTTCGGACAGAGGTCGGGACTGGTGGGGGGGTGGAACGGGGCCTGGGCGGTGGCGGGCCATCGAGGCCGGCATGGGTCACGAGGTCGAAGAACAACCGGAGGGAGCGTCTGTCACGCCCCCTCGACCACGCAGCCCTTGGGGACGACCACGATGTAGTCGTCCGTGCCAGCGAGAGACTGGATCGTGAGCCCACGGGCTTCGTCGCGCTCGCGATCCCAGCCCAGGGTCACGCCCTCCCCGA
>JBDRKM010000013.1:0-4013 GCA_043814015.1 Pseudomonadota bacterium | reverse complement strand
CCCATCTTTCCTCTTCATTGGAATGTCACTCGCCAGTGTTATCTCTTTCCTGGCCAGCTGATCGAACTGATCGATGAAGGATGGTGCGTATTCCGGGCCAAGCCGATCACCGATTACGACTGAAGCCGATCACTGATTACGACGCAAGCCGATCACCCGTTACGACTGAAGCCGATCACCGATTACGAGGGAAGCCGATCACCCGTTACGACGGAAGCCGATCACTCGGCTTGACCGGCGAGGGGTGAGGTCGCCCTCGGTTCCGCAGGCGACGCTGGCTGGACGGCAGTGCTACCGATCCTCCTGATTGAAAGGAGGGTCGAATGCCTGCAGAGAGGATATCGGTGCGGAAGATCAGAGAAATCTTGCGACTGCGCTGGGGCGAGGAACGATCGGGACGGACGGCTGCCCGGAGTGTGCGCGTGTCACCGGCCACGGTGTCGGACTGCCTGGCCCGGGCCCGCCTGGCCGGTTTGTCCTGGCCCCTGCCCAAAGACCTGGACGACGCTGCGCTCGAGGCCAAGCTGTATCCGCCGCCGACGCCGTCCGGCGAGGCCCGGGCCCTGCTGGACTTCAAGTACATCCACCGGGAGCTGCGACGGAAAGGCGTGACGCTCCAGCTGCTGTGGGACGAGTACAAGGCAGACCACCCCGATGACGGATACCAGTACAGCCGCTACTGCGAGCTGTACCGCGGCTTCCGCCGCCAACTCCCCGTGGTGATGCACCAGGAGCACAAGGCGGGAGAGAAGACCTTCGTCGACTTCTCCGGGGACGGCATCGATATCGTGGACCGGGAGACTGGCGAGGTGACCGAAGCGCCGGTGTTCGTGGCCGTTCTGGGCGCGAGCAGCTACACCTACGCCGAGGCCTTCGAGTCGGAGCAGCTGCGCTGCTGGCTCGACGGGCAGACCCACGCCTTCGAGTACTACGGTGGCGTGACCGAGATCGTGGTCCCGGACCAGCCGCGGACCGCAGTGAAGCGTGCCTGCTACTACGACCCCGACATCAACCCGACGTACCTCGACTGGGCGAAGCACTACCGGACCGCGGTGATCCCGGCTCGGCCGAAGCACCCGCGCGACAAGGCCAAGGTCGAGAGCGGGGTGCTGGTGACCCAGCAACGGATCCTCGCTGCCCTGCGCAACCACATCTTCTTCAGCATCGCGGAGGCCAACGAGGCGATCTGGGAGAAGCAAGAGGAGCTGAACGACCGTCGCTTCAAGAAGCTGGACACCAGCCGCCGGGAGCTGTTCGAGACGCTGGACCGGCCCGCGCTGAAGCCCCTGCCCGTCGGGCGCTACGTCTTCGCCGACTGGTCCCAACCCACGGTCAACATCGACTACCACGTCGAGGTCGCCAAGCACCTCTACAGCGTGCCGTACCAGCTCCGCGGCCAGAAGGTGGATGCGCGCCGGACCGCGACCACCGTGGAGATCCTGTTCAAGGGGCGCCGAGTCGCCTCGCACCTGCGCAGTTACAAGGAGGGCGGCTACACGACGCGCAAGGAGCACATGCCCGAGGCCCACCAGCAGTACCTCGAGTGGACGCCCTCCCGGATCATGAACTGGGCGCGCAAGACCGGCCCGTCGGCCGAGGAGCTCGCCCAGCGTATCATGGACTCGCGGCCCCACCCGGCGCTGGGCTACCGCGCCTGCCTGGGGCTGCTGCGCCTGGGCAAGGCCCACGGCGACGAGCGGCTGGAGGCGGCCTGCGCGCGGGCGCTGGCCCTCGGCAGCTACTCGTACAAGAGCGTGAAGTCGATCCTGAAGAACGGCCTGGACAAGCAGCCGCTGCTGCCGGGCACGAATGACGACCAAGGTCCGGCCCCGATCGAGCACGACAACGTGCGGGGGCCGGACTACTACCACTGAGGAGGAAACCGGGATGCTCAACGAGCAGACCTACGACAGACTGATCGCGATGAAGATGTACGGCCTGGCCGCGGCCTTCCAGGAGTACCTGGACAGCCGCGAGCCGGACCAGCTCCCCTTCGAGGAGCGCTTCGGCCTGATGGTGGACCGCGAGTGGGCCGAGCGTCAGGAGCGTCGTCTGCTGAGGCGGCTCCAGATCGCCAGGTTTCGCGAGGAGGCCTGCATGGAGGACGTCAACTACCGCCACCCGCGGGGCCTGGACCGCTCGGTGATGCAGCGGCTGGCCACCTGCCGCTGGATCGCCGGGGCCGACAACGTGATCGTCACCGGCAAGACCGGGGTGGGCAAGACCTGGATCGCCTGCGCGCTGGGTAACCAGGCGTGCCGTGAGAGCCTCTCGGTCCGCTACTTCCGGGTGCCGCGTCTGCTGCATAGCCTACATATTGCTCGGGGCGACGGCACCTACGAGACCCTGCTGAACCGGCTGGCCAAGACCGACCTGCTGATCCTTGACGACTGGGGCGTGGCGCCGCCGACCGACCCCCAGCGCCGGGACCTGCTCGAGATCATCGAGGACCGGCACGGCCGCCGCTCGACCATCGTGGCCAGCCAGCTGCCGGTGAAGAAGTGGCACGAGCATATCGGCGAGCCCACTGTGGCGGATGCGATCCTGGACCGCTTGGTCCACCGGGCTCACCGCATCAAGCTCAAGGGATCATCGATGCGCGGGCTGGGAGAGCAGGATGCGGATGAGTAGCCGGACCCTACACCCGTCCGAGATCGCGGGTCCCGGGGCTCCTCAGGCGAGAGCCGTCCGCAGCCGTCGGGCCAGGGGCCCTCCGATCCGGCCGGCGAACAGGCCATTGACAACCAGACGGGTACTTGGCATCAAGCAGAGGCCAGCGTCGCTTCGCTCCGAGGGTGATCGCCATCCCCTGGAACAAGTGATCGGCTTCGAGTGGAACGGGTGATCGGCTTGGACTGGAACAGCCGATCGGCTTCGCCCGGAACGAGTGATCGACTTCGCCGGAATGCGCAATCAGGCGCTCTAGGTGGACCCGACCCTGTGCGCGATGCGCCCGCCCTCACTCGCTACCCGTCCCTATCGTCGGTGCGCCCCCGCCTTCGCCACCCGTCACTTGTCACTGCTCTCGGGGGTCGGTGGGGCCTTTGGTGTTGGTGGTGTCGGTGTCCTTGCCGTCCTGTCCCTGCTGAGGTCGGTCCGATTGGGCCTTGACAGGGATTAGCAGACCCATCTCAAGTTTGAAGCCAACACTCCTACCAACAGGAGGCGAGCCAGTTGTCAGGCCGACCAGATCAGCAATTGTGCAATCCCTGATAGTTGCCATCGTTCTATGTTCGCCCGCGTTCTTTGTTTTGGCTACCACTTCCAGAACATGAATTGTCCCTTTCTCATCCACCTCACCCTCGACTGTTACTGTATCGGTGCTTCCGACGTCGAGGCCGGACTCCGCACAGCACTTAGCAATACTGCTTCTCTTACCATCTAGCAGGAGTGTGAGTTGTTTGATAAATGGGCTCCGATCGCTGGTTGTCCTGGTCTTGCTTTCCTCACTGACACCTACGTCTTTCACAGCCTGGTTCGGGTTCCGAGAGGGGTCACAAGAGATCCATCCGTTCGCAGCAAGACACACCACGAACATCCAGATGAACATCGCTTTCCCGGATTTCATCGATGCCACGACCGGCAGCGCCATTTTTACTATCCTCCTGAGAACAGACTAGCTGCACTTGATTGTCCCCATCCGTCAGCGACTTGTGGAGGCCGGTGCCACCTGAAACCCGGTTCGTCCCGCAGCGGCGGGCTCCGGCGTCCTAGCGGCCAAGTCTGCAAGCAACAGGCATCCCCGCCTTCGATACCCGTCCCTTGTCACTGCTCTCGGGGGTCGGAGGGGTCATCTGTGGTTGTGTCCTGTGGGGGTGGGGTGGGAGTGTCGCTTCTTCTGCTCTTTCTTATATAGACATTCCCATTCGATTTTTCATACTCATTCAATCTGAGCACAACAACCGACACCGCGATAACATAGGCAAAGCCTACTGGAAGCGCAAACCAGGCTACTAGTATTTCAGCGCGCACCTCGAAATAATGTATTGTCAATCCGGCGAGCAGCACCAGAA
>JBDRKM010000012.1:0-11412 GCA_043814015.1 Pseudomonadota bacterium | reverse complement strand
GCCCCCACCTCACATTGTCCCCATGCGCCCGACGGCGGTCCCGGCGGGAGCTGGTGACGAAACCCTCCTGAGCCGTCCCTGACCGCAACCTCGATCTCCGCTCCACCCTCGTGCAGGGTGCTTCAGCGATGGCGTCCCGGGGCCGCCGATGTGGACGATCACCCGGCAGGGGATCGCCAGCCCGGAACGGGCGTGGTCCGCCTCGAAGGCGTTCAGGCCGCGCAGCCCCCAGAGCAGGCCCGGGTCCGAGAGGGTGAGCCTGGGAGCCCCGGCATTGCGCTTTTGCGGATGCACGCATAAGCCTGCCCATGGCTCCCACACGCCGCCCGCTCGCCGCCCGTTTCAAGGCCCTCTCCGAGCCTTCGAGGCTGGATATCCTCGCCCTGCTCCACCACCACGGGGAGATGTGCGTCTGCGACGTCGAGGCGGTGCTGGGGATCTCGCAGTCCCGCGCGTCGCGCCACCTCACCCTCCTGGCCCAGGCGGGCTTCGTCGAGGGCCAGCGCGCCGGGATGTGGGTCCACTACCGCGTGGTGGCCGCGCCCGATCCGTTGGTCGCCAGCTTGATCGGCGCCCTCTCGGCCGCCTTCCCACCGGAGCGGCTGGCCGACATCTCGGCGCGGCTGGCCGCGGTGCGGGAGGCCAAGGCCCAGTCACCCGCCTGTCTCTCCCCCTTCCCGAGAGATGGAGAACCTTCATGAGCCAGCAAGGCGTCGCCGCGCGACTCTCCTTCCTCGACCGCTACCTCACCCTGTGGATCTTCATCGCCATGGGCATCGGCGTGGGCACGGGCTGGGCCGTCCCCGGCGTCGTCCCCTTCCTGGAGCGCTTCTCGGTCGGCACCACCTCCATCCCCATCGCGGTCGGCCTCATCCTGATGATGTACCCGCCGCTCGCCAAGGTGCGGTACGAGGAGCTGCCCCGGGTCTTCCGCAACTACAAGGTGCTGAGCCTCTCGCTCGTGCAGAACTGGATCGTCGGTCCAATCCTGATGACCGCGCTCGCGGTGATCTTCCTGCATGACAAGCCCGAGTACATGGTAGGGCTCATCCTCATCGGGCTGGCCCGCTGCATCGCCATGGTCATCGTCTGGAACGATCTCGCCGAGGGCGACACCGAGTACTGCGCTGGGCTCGTGGCCTTCAACTCCATCTTCCAGGTGCTCTTCTTCTCGGTCTACGCCTACGTCTTCATCACCCTGGTCCCGACCTGGTTCGGGCTCGAGGGCGTGAAGGTGGACATCACCATCGGCGAGATCGCCAAGAGCGTCTTCATCTACCTGGGCATCCCCTTCATCGCGGGCGTCACCACCCGCTTCACCCTCGTGAAGGCCAAGGGCAAGGAGTGGTACCACCGGGAGTTCGTGCCCCGCATCAGCCCCATCACGCTCATCGCCCTGCTCTTCACCATCGTCGTGATGTTCAGCTTCAAGGGCGAGACCATCGTGGCGCTGCCGCTGGACGTGGTCCGCATCGCCATCCCGCTGCTCATCTACTTCCTCGTGATGTTCCTGATCTCCTTCTTCATGAGCAAGAAGGTGGGCGCCACCTACGGCCAGTCCACGACCCTCTCGTTCACGGCGGCGTCCAACAACTTCGAGCTGGCCATCGCGGTGGCCGTCGCGACCTTCGGCATCCACCATGGGGCGGCGTTCGCGGCGGTCATCGGGCCGCTGGTCGAGGTGCCCGTGCTCATCGGCCTCGTGAACGTGGCCCTCTACTTCCGGCGGCGCTTCTTCGCCGCCCCCACCGACGGAGCCTCCCATGCCTGATGCCCATGGCAAACGGAGGCTGGGAGGACTGAACCCTGCCCCTCCGAGGTGCCCCATGCGTCCTCTGCGCGCCCTCCTCCTCCTTCCCCTCGCGCTCATCGCCTGCGGCGGCGCCGTGCCGCCTTTGAACGCGACCCCCGCCGCCCCGCCCGCCGCCGAGGCCCCCCGCGCGGCGGTGCAGAGCGTGGTCGTCCTCGAACTGAAGGAGTCCTGCGCCTGCACCCAGAAGCGGCAGGTAGACTCCCGGGCGGCCTTCGACGCGACCCTGGCCGCGCGGGCCACGAAGCCACCCCTGACGGTGATCCAGATGGACGTCGAGCCCGAGCAGGCCCAGCTCTACAAGGACATGAGCGAACCCGTCGTCGCCCCCGCCTACTACTTCCTCGACAGCGCGGGGCAGCTCGTGACCTTCCTGCAGGGCGAGCTGGCGGCCGAAGACTTCACCGCGGCCCTCGGGGCGCCGTGAGGCCCGACTGGGGCACCGCGCGGTCCTCGGTGCCGGCGCCCTCGTGACCCCGCCCGGTCCGCCGACGTCCTGCTTGCCTAATGTGGCAATCAGGATAGCATCCGACCGCCCGGCCGCGACGATCCCTTTCTCCCGGAGGCCCGGGAAATCTCCATGAACCCCCGTCTCAAGCTCGCCCTCGTCGTCGCCGTCTTCCTGGTGGCGTTCTTCTTCCCCGTGGCCCTGCTGCCCGAGGTTCCCCTCCTCTCGGGGAGGGGCGGAGGGGTGGGGGAAGAAGCCTGGGGGAGGCTGCTCGGCGCCGGCGTCGAGTCGCTGGCCATGCTCCACGAGTATGCCCGCGAGCACGTGCTGCTCTGCCTGGTCCCGGCCTTCTTCATCGCCGGGGCCATCTCGGTCTTCGTGAGCCAGGCCTCAGTGATGAAGTACCTCGGCCCCGACGCCGCCAAGTGGGTGGCCTACCCGGTGGCGGCGGTCTCGGGCACGATCCTCGCGGTCTGTTCCTGTACCGTCCTTCCTTTGTTCTCGGGCATCCACAGGCGCGGCGCGGGGCTCGGCCCGGCCACGGCCTTCCTCTACTCGGGGCCCGCCATCAACGTGCTGGCCATCATCCTCACGGCGCGGGTGCTCGGCCCCCAGATCGGCGTGGCGCGCGCGGTGGGGGCGGTCCTGTTCTCCGTGGTCATCGGCCTGCTCATGCACCTCTTCTTCCGCAAGGAGGAGGCCGAGCGCACGAAGGCCGCCCTGGCCATGCCGCCCTCGGCGCCTCCTGTGCGCAAGCTCTGGCAGGATGCCCTCTACTTCGCGGCCATGGTGGCCATCCTGGTCTTCGCCAACTGGGGGCGACCCGTGGCCGGCGAGCAGGGCTTCTGGGCCGCGATCTTCGCGGCGAAGTGGTGGATCACGGGGGCCTCGGCGCTGGCGCTCGCGGCGATGATCCTCCGCTGGTTCGCGCGCGATGAGCTGTCGGAGTGGGTGGACTCCACCCTCACCTTCGCGCTGCAGATCCTGCCCCTGCTGTTCGCCGGCGTCCTCGCGGCGGGCTTCCTGCTCGGCCGGCCCGGGCACGAGGGGCTGATCCCCTCCGCGTGGGTCGCGGCGTGGGTGGGGGGCAACTCCCTGTCGGCCAACCTCTTTGCGGCGGTCGCCGGCGCCTTCATGTATTTCGCCACCCTCACCGAAGTCCCCATCCTCCAGGGACTGCTCGGCTCCGGCATGGGCAAGGGGCCTGCGCTCTCGCTCCTGCTGGCCGGCCCGGCCCTCTCGCTGCCCTCCATGCTCGTCATCCGGGGCGTGCTGGGCACGAAGAAGACCCTCGTGTACATCGTGTTCGTCATCATCCTCTCCTCGGTCGCCGGGACGATCTTCGGCGCCCTCTCCTGAACCCACCTGGAAAGGAGTCTCTCATGGAAATCAAGGTTCTCGGCACCGGCTGCGCCAAGTGCAGGAAGCTCTACGCGGAGGCCGAGCAGGCCATCGCCCACGCCGGCCTCCCCGCCACCCTCACCAAGGTCGAGGATCTCGACGGCATCATCGCCTACGGCGTGATGATGACCCCCGCCCTGGTCATCGACGAGGAGGTCGTCTCCGTCGGCAAGATCCCCAGGGTGGCCGAGATCGTCACGATGATCATGACCAAGGCCGCCCGGGCGTGATCGAGCACCTCCTCTCCAACGTGGGCCAGTACGTCCACACCAACCCCTGGCTGGCGCTCGTGGCCGTCTTCTTCGGCGGGGTGCTCACCGCCTCCAACCCCTGCGTGCTCGCCACGATCCCGTTGATGATGAGCTTCATCGCGGGTCGTCGCGAGGAGGGCGCCAGCCTGTGGCGCTCGTTTGGCTACTCCCTCACCTTCGTGCTGGGCCTGGACGCCATGTTCGCCGGGATGGGCGTGGCGGCGGCGCTGGCCGGATCGCTCTACGGCGACATCTCGGGTGTCTGGAAGTGGGTCGTGGCGGTGGTCTGCGTGGTCATGGGGCTGCACCTCATGGAGGTGCTCCACATCCCGATCCCGGGGCTCACCCGGTTCAAGCCGCGAACCGGCGGCTTCGTGGGCGCCCTGCTCCTGGGGCTGCTCTTCGGGCTCGTCTCCGCGCCCTGTGCGGGCCCCATCCTCATCGTCCTGCTCACCTACCTCGCCGGCTCGGGCGCCTCCGTGGCCTGGGGTGCGCTGCTGCTCCTGGTCTACGGCCTCGGCCACAGCCTGCTCGTGATCGTGGCCGGAACCTCGGTGGGCGTGGCGAAGAAGCTCATCGCCTCGCGGGGGCTCGGCACCGCCACCACCTGGCTGCGGCGCGGCGCGGGGCTGGTCATCGTCGGCGTCGGCCTCTACTTCGCCTGGCAGGGGTATTCTGCATGAACCTCCTCTACAAGCACCAGGCGCGCCTCTTGAAGGCCCTCGCCCACGAGACGCGGCTGCTCATCATCGACCGGCTGGCGCAGGGCGAGGCCAGCGCCGGGGAGCTGGTCACCCTCTCGGGCTCTTCGGCGCCCACGGTCTCCAAGCACCTCGCGATCCTTCGGGCCCACGGCATCGTGGACGACCGCCGCGAGGGCACGGTGGTCTGGTACCGCCTGCTCACCCCCTGCGCCGTACGCTTCCTGTCCTGCGCCGTCTCAGTCATGGAGGAAAGGAAAGACCCATGAAAACGCTCTTCCCAGCACTCGTCCTCGGCGCCGCGCTTTCGGCCTGTGACGGTCCCGGGGAGGACTCCGCCTTCGACGACGCGGACGGCGACGGGCTCTCCGACGCCGAGGACGCCTGACCAGGGGAGCATCCACCGCCACCGATAGTTACCCTTATGACCCCGACGGCGGGCCGCAGCAAGCCCCCCCCCGGGATAGCGGCGACGCATGACCCGCGACGTTCAGCCAGCCCTGCTTCTCCCGCTGCTGTGCACCTGGGTCGGCTGCCAACGGGACCCCGGCCCGTGGGATTCGACACCGGGTGGGCCCATCGACAGCACCGCCGACAGCGGCGACACCGCCCCCCGCAGAGACACGGGCGAAGGCGAGGACCACTGCACCGAGGTGGAGGCCTTCGCGCCCGTCTACGCCGACACCATCGAGACCTGGACCACCCAGGACGACCTGGCTCCCTGGCCCGAGGCACCCCTGGTGCTGGTGGGCAGCTCGTCGGTGCGGCGCTGGGAGGGTTTCGCCCAGGCGTACAGCGACCACACGCCGCTGCAGCGCGGCTTCGGCGGCGCCCAGCTCGGCGAGGTGGCGCTCTCTGCGCAAGACCTGGTCATCCGCCACGATCCTCGCGCGGTGCTGGTCTACGCCGGCACCAACGACGTCGACGCGGGCGTGCCCGGGGGTGTCGTGGTGGAGCGCTTCCGCTGCCTGCGCCAGCGCATCGGGCGGGCGCTCGGGGGCGGGTTGCCGGTCCTGTTCATCGGCATCACCCCCAACCCGGCCCGCTGGAGCCAGTGGGAGGAGGCCAACGCCGTCAACTCGGCGGTGGCGGCGCTCGCAGCGTCGGATGCCGGCGTGTCCTACGTCGACGTACCCAGCGCCTTCCTCGCCACGGGCTCGCCACCGGACGCCGCCCTGTTCGTCGAGGACGGGCTGCACCTCTCCGCCGAGGGCTACGCGCTCTGGAACAGCGTGCTCCGTCCCGCGGTGGAGTCCGTCACCTCTCCCACGCCCACCGGCGGCGGCGGCGCGCTGCCGGCGGGCACCCGGGTCCTGGTGGATCTGGGCCCATCCAATGCCGAGGATGGAGAGCCCAGCCCCTCCCCCGACTACCTGGGCCAGCACTGGAACAACTGGTACGCCGTCGAGGGCGACCAGGAGATCCTGCCGGGGGAGCACCTGGATGACCTGGTGGATGACGCCGGTGCTGCCACCTTCATCGACCTCGTCATCACCGGCGGCTTCTCGGCCAACGGGCGCAGCCACGGGGGCCTGCTGTGGCCCGATCCCGGCCTGCTCGGCGACCTCGCCGTGGGGAGCGCCACCGGCGACTTCTTCTACTGCGGCGGTGACGACCGCACCGGGGGTCTGTTCCTGCGCGGCCTCGACCCCCAGGCCCGCTACACCCTGCGGCTCTTCGCGGCCCGTGACGACGCCGAGCGCCGCATCACCCGGTACACCGTGAGCGGCGCGACCAGCTCGACCGCAGAACTGCAGACCTCGGGCGCGGGCGCCGGGAGCGACGGAGGTCAGACCAACGATCACGCGACGGCCACCTTCGCGGGCGTCCAGCCCGATCCATGGGGGCACGTCTTCCTCGACGTGGCGCAGCAGGAGGGCTCCTACGCCTACCTGTCCCTGCTGGAGCTCGCGGTGGAGCGCTGAGCGCCCCCCCCGAAACTTCACCTTCCTGTCACATTCCCGCGATAGGCACAGGCCATGGCCGAGACCATCCTCATCGTGGACGACGAGCCGGACCTGGTGGCGACGCTCGCCTGGAACCTGCAGCGCGAGGGCTACCTCGTGCGCAAGGCCTTCGACGGGCGGCAGGCCCTGGCGGCGGCGGGCCAGGATCCGCTGCCGGCGCTGGTGCTGCTCGACCTGATGCTGCCCGATCTGTCCGGCGTCGAGGTCTGCCGCCGCCTGCGCGCCGACCCGCGGACCACGGCGCTGCCCGTGCTGATGCTGACCGCCCGGGCCGAGGAGCACGACCGGGTGGTGGGCTTCGAGGCCGGGGCCGACGACTACGTGTGCAAGCCCTTCAGCGTGCGGGAGCTGCTGCTGCGCGTGCAGGCCATCCTGAGGCGCAAGGCGCCCAGCACCCCACCGGTCGCCGACCCGGCCGGGCCGCTCCGTTTCGGGATCCTGGAGCTGGACGAGGCTGCCCACCGGGTCTGGGTCGAGGGGGTCGAGGCGCGCCTCACCGCGCTCGAGTTCCGGCTCCTGCTCACCCTGCTGCGGCGGCGTGGGCGAGTCCAGACGCGCGATGGCCTCCTCGGTGAGGCCTGGGGCGACGACGTACACGTCACCCGCCGCACCGTGGACACCCACGTGAAGCGACTCCGGGAGAAGCTCGGCGCAGCCGGAGGGTATGTTGAGACCGTCCGGGGCGTCGGGTACCGTTTTCTGGCCGAGGAGCCAGGGGCGTGACCGTCAGGCTCGGGATCAGGGGGCGGCTCTTCCTCCTCTCGCTGGTGGTGTTCACGGTGGTGGGGCTCGCGAGCGGGCTGGTGCTGGAGCTGTCCCTGCGGCGCTGGCTCGAGGGGCGCATCGAGGACACCCTGGCCCAGGAGCTGGGCGCCTCGCTGGTGGCCTGCCGCGCTGCCGAGCCCTGGCGCGATGCCCAGGAGGCCGACGCGCTGGCGGACGCGCTGGGCGCCGCGATGGGGGCGCGGGTGAGCTTGATCGCCGCCGACGGCCGCGTGCTGGGAGACTCCGAGCTGGACCCGACACAGCTCGCCACCCTGGAGAACCACGGCCAGCGCCCGGAGGTCGTGCAGGCGAGGGTCCACGGCCAGGGCCGCGCCCGCCGGCGCTCGGACACCCTCGAGACCGACATGCTCTACCTCGCGGCACCCGCGCCGGGCGGGCTGGGCGTGGTGCGCCTGGCGCTCCCGCTGACCGAGGTGGACCGCGTCATGGGCCGGCTGCGGCTCTCCTTGCTGGCCGTGCTGGCGGTGGGACTGGGGCTCGCCGCCGGGATGAGCGCATTGGCCTCGGAGCTGGCCGCGCGCACCCTGCGCCGGCTGGTGCGCCACGCGCGGAGCCTGACGGGGGGAGCGGCGGGCGCGGAGTCGGGTGCACAGGACGACCTGGGCGCCCTGGCCTCCGGGATCGGGCGGCTGGGCGACGAGCTGGCCGCCCGGCTGGCCGACCTGGCCGAGGAGCGGGCGCGCTTCGGCGCCGTGCTCGACGGGCTCGACGCGGCGGTGCTGGTGCTGGACGCGCGGCGCCGGGTGAGCCTGGCCAACGCCCGGACCGCACCGTTTCTGGGGGTGAAGGTGGAGCCCCGCCAGCGGCTGCTGTCCGAGATCTGCCGTGTGCCCGAGCTGGACGGCCTGGTGCGCGACCTCCCTCCCGGCGGCCGGGCCGAGCTGGAGATCCCGTTGCCCGAGCGCGGGGGGCGGACCCTGCTGGCCCAGGCGCACAGCCTGCCCGGATCCCACGAGGTGATCCTGGTGATCCAGGACATCACCCGCCTCAGACGCCTCGAGAAGGTGAGGCGGGACTTCGTGGCCAACGTCTCCCACGAGCTGCGCACCCCGGTGAGCGTGATCCAGGCCAACACCGAGACGCTGCTCGGGGGAGCCCTCGCCGAGCCCGACGAGGCCCGCGCCTTCCTGGAGGCGATCCAGCGCAACACCGAGCGCATGGGGCGCCTGGTGAGCGACCTGCTGGATCTGAGCCGCATCGAGGCCGGGCAGGTGGAGGTCCAGTTGGAGGCCACGGACCTCGGCGCGCTGGTGGAGCGGGTCCTCGCGGCCCTGCGGCCCCTCGCGAGCCAGCGGGAGACGCGCCTCGCGAGCCTGGTGCAGGAGGGCACGTCGGTGCGCGCCGATCCTCGCCACCTCGAGCACGCGCTCACCAACCTGCTGGACAACGCCGTGAGGTACAGCCCTCCGGGGAGCACCGTGCAGGTGCGGGCCCGCCAGGAGGGCCCGAGGATCCGCCTCGAGGTGGTCGATGACGGTCCCGGCATCGAGCCCCAGCACCTCCCCAGGATCTTCGAGCGCTTCTACCGGGTGGACAAGGGCCGCTCCCGCGCAGAGGGGGGCACCGGGCTCGGCCTGGCCATCGTGAAGCACCTGGTGGGCCTCATGGGCGGCCGGGTGGGTGCGGAGGCCGCGGCGCCCCAGGGCTCGGTGTTCTGGATCGAGCTGCCCCGCGGGACGGAGTGAGCCGCCCGGGACCGAGTCCCCCCACTCTTCACCCGGCTGTCACCCAACCGTCACAGGACCGCCCTAGCTTGGCGGCGCGAAGGAGAAGACCATGCGCAGCCTCCCCATTTTCCCCCTCCTGCTGCTCATCGCCTGCGGCACCCCTGCCGACCAGGCGCCGGCCGGCGGCGACGCCCCGGGGGCCGCCCGCGAGCCCGGCGTGATCCGGATCGACGGTTCGAGCACGGTCTACCCCGTGACCGAGGCGGTGGCGGAGGAGTTCCGCGCGGGCAACCCGGCCCACGTCACCATCGGCGTGTCGGGGACGGGCGGTGGGTTCAAGAAGTTCTGCGCCCGGGAGACCGACATCTCCGACGCCTCGCGCCCCATGAAGGACAGCGAGCAGCAGCTCTGCGCCACGGCCGGGGTGGAGTACCTCGAGCTGCAGGTGGCCTACGACGGCATCTCGGTGGTGGTCCATCCCTCGAACGGCTGGGTCGATCACCTGACCACCGCCGAGCTGAAGCGCATCTGGGAGCCCGAAGCCCAGGGCGTCATCACCACCTGGAGCCAGGTGCGCCCCGGCTTCCCGGACAAACCCCTGGCCCTGTTCGGGCCCGGTGTGGACTCGGGCACCTTCGACTACTTCACCGAGGAGATTGTGGGCAAGGCCCAGGCCGCCCGCGGCGACTTCACCGCCTCCGAGGACGACAACGTGCTGGTGCACGGCGTCTCCACGGATCCGGGGGCGCTCGGCTTCTTCGGCTTCGCCTACTACGCCGAGAACAAGGAGCGCCTGAAGGTGCTCCCCATCGCGCAGGGCGAGGCCGCGCCGGTGTCCCCCTCGCTCGAGACCATCGCCGACGGCAGCTACGCGCCCCTGGCCCGTCCGATCTTCATCTATGTGTCGCGGCCCGCCGCCGCCCGGCCCGAAGTCGCGGCCTTCGTGGACTTCTACCTCGCCCACAGCGCGGAGCTGTCCCAGGAGGTGGGCTACGTCGGGCTGCCGGCCGAGCGGCAGGCCGAGATGGTGGAGCGCTGGCGGGGCTGGCGGGGTGCGGGCGCCCAGGGAGGGTAAGCCATGCTGGGGCTCCGATGGTTCGAGCGACGGCGCCCGGTGCCACCACCCGCGCGGGCGCCGCTCTCCAGGGAGCCTGGAAGCCGCGCGTCATGCCGCGCCCGGCGCCTCCGCGACCGCGCCGACGTGGCCGAGGACATCACCGAGTGGCGGGAGCTGCTGGTGGAAGCCGAGCGGCTGGGCGGTCCGCTCCCGGAGCCCACGGATGAGCGAAGCCGCGACGAGCGCTGACACGGCCCCCCGCGCACCCGGCAAGGCCACACCCCTGACGGGCCGGGCCAAGCCCGCCCGCGAGCGCGTCCTCGAGCTGCTGCTCGCGGCCTGTGGCTGGCTGAGCGTGCTCGTCACCGCGGGCATCGCGCTCACGCTGGCGTGGGAGGCCTGGGGGTTCTTCTCCGAGGTCCCGCTCCACCGCTTCCTGCTCGACACCGAATGGACGCCCCTGTTCGCTGAAAAGCACTTCGGCATCTGGCCCCTGGTGGCGGGCACGGCCCTGACCTCCGGGGTGGCGATCACGGTGGCCGTGCCCTTCGGGCTCGCCGCGGCGATCTACCTCAGCGAGTACGCCGACCCCCGCGCCCGGGCCTGGCTCAAGCCCAGCCTCGAGGTCCTGGCCGGCATCCCCACCATCGTCTACGGCTACTTCGCGCTGGTGGTGGTCACCCCGATGCTGCAGCGCGTCGTGCCCGGCCTGGCCGGCTTCAACGCGCTCTCCGCGGGCATCGTGATGGGCCTGATGATCGTGCC
The DNA here is from genome assembly GCA_043814015.1 of Pseudomonadota bacterium. Lineage (GTDB taxonomy): Bacteria > Myxococcota_A > UBA796 > UBA796 > JAFGLY01 > JBDRKM01. The sequence goes on along the minus strand of JBDRKM010000012.1, from coordinate 559 downwards.
GATGATCTCCTCGCTCAGCGAGGACGCGCTCTTCGCGGTGCCCGACACCCTGCGCGAGGCCAGCCTCGGCCTGGGCGCGAGCCGGGCCGCCACCATCCTGCGGGTGGTGCTGCCCGCGGCCGGATCGGGGGTCACGGCCTCGGTGCTGCTGGCCATGGCCCGGGCCGTGGGCGAGACCATGATCGTCACCATCGCGGCCGGCCAGCGCCCGATCCTGACCCTCGATCCCCGCGCGTCGATCCAGACCCTCACGGCGTTCATCGTCCAGGTCAGCCAGGGCGACACGCCCGCGGGGAGCCTCGAGTACCGCACCATCTTCGCGGTGGCCGCGACGCTGTTCGTGATCACCTTCGCGGTGAACGCGGCGGCGCAGGCCCTGACCCGCGGACTCCGCGGCGGAGGTGGGATGTGAGCACGGCGCCCATGGGGCTGAACCACTACTCGCGAGAGTCCTCGCGGCACGCGAGGGCTTTTGCGAGTAGTGGTTCACGCGCCGTAGGCGCGCGCGCCAATAGGGCGCGGGGGAGGGGGAGCGCCAGCGGTGCGGGGGAGGGCAGCC
>JBDRKM010000011.1:0-6724 GCA_043814015.1 Pseudomonadota bacterium | reverse complement strand
TCGCCGCCGCCCTGGGCACCACGCCCGCGCCCGCCGCGGGGAAGGCCCCCGGGCTCGGGCTGGCCCCCACCCCGGCCGAGGCGGGCAAGCTCCCCGCCCTCGACACCCCGGCTGCCAAGGAGCCCACGCCCAGGGCGGTCGCGGCCCCCAGCCCGGACGTGGCCCAGAAGGCCGCCGCCCTGGAGGCCAAGGTCAAGGACGAGCCCGCCAAGGCCGCGGCCCCCAAGAGCCCCGACCAGCAGCTGGCCCCCACGGTCCAGGCCTTCAAGCACGCCCTCGCCGGCCGCAGCCCGGACCTGGCCCAGATCCAGCGCCTGGCCACCGCCAGCGCCAGCCCGCGCCTCTTCGAGCTGCTGGGCCGCGGTCTCTCCGAGGGCGAGGTCAAGAACCTGGTGGCCGCCGCCCGCAAGGACAAGAGCCGCCAGGGCCTGCTCGATCTCCTGGAAGACCAGCTCTACCCCCAGCTCTCCTCGAGCCCGCAGGCCGCCTGGGACGCCGCGCTCGATGAGGATCTGGTGGAGGAGGCGGCCAGCAAGGCGCCCGAGAAGAAGCCCGCGGCGAAGGCGGGGTAGGCGCTACCCCAGCGACCCCGCCGCCCGCGCGGCCACGTCGAGATCGGCCACGATCGGGGTCTTCTTGTCGCCCCACGACATGATGGCGGCGCGCGCGATGCGCTTGCTCTGCTCCAGGGGACCCTTCACCAGGACCTTGGCCAGATCCACCGCCACCACCCGCCCGTGCTCGTCGAAGACGACGTCCTTGACCGTGCCGATCTGGAACTGGTGGACGGTCTGGATCATGCGGCCGCGCAGATCCTCCACCAGCACGAAGCTCTCGTGGCCCTGCCAGTCGGTCAGGTCGATGGGGCCGGCCTGCGGCGTGCACAGCCAGCAGTCGATGCCCTGCAGCTGGATGTCGCGCAAGGGCAGCACGAGGGTCTTGCGGGAGAACACTCCTTCTTTGCCCAGAAAGACCGCGATCATCTGCGTGACGCCCGGGTCGAGGTAGAAGTCGCGCACCTCGCCGAGCTGTTGCCCGTCGCTGATGCGGTAGATCGGCTTCTTGCAGAGATCCTTGGCGGCTTGCATGGGCAGCTCCTGCTGGGAGCGCCAAGGTATCCCCTTTGATCAGCGCTCGACCACGGGCGGGAGCAGGGCGGACAGCTCCGGGCCCAGCACCTCGAGCACGGCCGGGGAGCGCATGGCGCGCGCCCAGCCCGCCACGGCGGGGCCGAAGACCTCGGGCGCAGGGTCGCTCCAGCCGCAGGCGATGGCGCCCACCGCCCCCAGCGTGGCCACCACCACCGGCCCGACGCCGAGCACCATGCGCAGGAAGATCATCCGCTGGATCACGTCGATGGCGAAGGCCTGCTGCTCGGCCGTGAGCGCCGGGGCGGGGGGCAGATCCGAGGGATCGAGGGCCTCGAGGTGGGCGAACAGCGGGCCGAGCACCGCCGCCAGCCGCGCGCCGGTGCGCTCCGGGTCGACCCCCCTGGACATGCGGGCCCGCTGGAACGCGGCCAGCGCGCCGCGCATGAAGCGCGGGGGCAGCCCGCCGGCGTCGGGGCGCTCGTCGGCCAGCAGGGCCGCGAGCTGGAGCAGCCCAAGCCCGGGCGCGTCCAGCAGATCGAGCACCCGCCCCTCCATCCGGCGCGCGGCGGCGCCCAGCGGCCGCGGCTCCACCGCGCCGGCGCGGGGTTGCAGCGCCGGGCCATCGCGCCAGCTCTTCCAGCCGTCGTAGCAGCCCGGATCCACTCCGGCGCGCACCTCACCCTCGCAGCGGGAGAGCACCAGCGGGTACTGCTGGCAGAGCAGGGGCTTCTCGGCCAGCCCGTAGCGCCGGTGCACGAGGCAGAGATCGTCGTCCTCCTGGAAGGGACAGCGGCCGTGGGAGAAGGCGATGTGCCCCTCCTCGACGGGCTCGGGCTTGCCCAGCTCCCGGGCCTGGACCCGCAGCTTCTCCTGCTCGGCAGGCTTCAGGAAGACGATGACCCCATGGCAGCACCCGCCGCAGCCGGTGCAGTCGTGACGCAGGGGACCGAGGATGTGCAGGGGCTGGCCCATGGGTGGCTCCAAACCGGGGAGGAGCGACCCTAACCAGCCCGCGCCATCACACCCCCTCCGCCAGCCGATCGGGGTGCACCACGGCCCCGTACTTGGCCTTCAGCGCCTCCAGCCCTGCGCGCTGCTCGGCGTAGACCTCGAACAGGCGCGCGGGGATGGTGGGCTCCTTGCGGTAGGCCGCCTCCTGCAGCGCGATGCGGCCGAGGATATTCTCGACGTAGAAGGAGAACTGCCTGGCGTAGAGATCCTCGGTGTACTCCTTGTGGATCAGATCGGCGAACAGCGCCCGCAGATCCTCGTAGCGGGGGATGTGGCCGATGGGGGTGGCGATGCTGGCCACGTCCCCGTGGGCGAAGCGCTCCAGCCACGAGAGCCAGACCTTCACGTCGCGCTTCTCGCCCAGCAGCTTGTTGCCCTCGCCGCCGCGGGCGCCGTGGGTGAGGAAGTAGTTGAGCCCGGCCAGGATGGGGCGCCCGGCCTCGGAGAACTTCGGCGAGTTGTAGAAGATGAACTGGGCTTCCATGTAGTCGCCCAGGGGCCCGGGGATGAAGGGCGCGTTGGCCCAGGGCTGGCGGTTCACGCCCTTGGCACCGACCTCGGTGGCGGTGGCCGCGGACAGGATCGAGGCGCCGATGACCACGCCGTGGTCCATGGAGTTGGCCACCCACACCGGCGGCATGGTGTCGGCGTCGCGGCCACTGTAGGTGATGACCTTGATCGGCGCGCCCGCGGGATCTTCGGCCACCTCGGCGTTGAAGTTGGACATCGCCGCGCAGGTCAGGGTCACCCGGGCGTTGGCGTTGGACACGGGCACAGGCTTGCCCTTGGCGTCGAGCTTGCCCGGCCACCACTCGCCCTGGAAGTTGACCCCCGGGGGCGGCGCGCCCTCGCCGTTGCCGGTCCAGTGGGGCACGCCGCGATCGTCCACCAGGACGTTGGACCAGATCACCTCGGTGCCGGGCTCGCGCAGGCATCTGTAGATGTCCGGGTCGCCCTCCTGGTTCAGATCGGCCACGATGCCAAAGATGCCGCACTCGGGGTTGACCGCGCGCAGGGTGCCGTCCGCGGCGATCCACATCTGGGCCAGGTCGTCGCCGATGAAGTCCGTGCCCACCATGGCGGTGGTGGTCTTGCCGCAGCCGGAGGGGGCCGCGCCGGCGAAGTAGGTGACGCGCCCGCCAGGACCCTCGAGCCCCGTGATGAACATGTGCTCGGAGAGCTCCCGCTCCTGGCGGTAGTAGGTGCACAGGTCCACCGCGAAGCGGTGGTTGCCCTTCTTGAGCAACAGCGTGTTGCCCGCGTAGGTGCAGTACAGGCTGTAGGTGGTGAACCAGGCGCGGTCCATGTAGATGCGGGCCTTGGGGATGTCCTCGGAGCGGTTGGCGCCCTGGCTGTGCACGTTGGTGAAGAACACCCCGGCGCGGGCCGCTTCGGCGTCGAAGTCGGACAGCACGTTGCGGTAGAGGATGTTGGCGCTGTGCAGCACGTAGGCCGACGAGGAGATCATGATGCCCGGCACCGCGGCCTGCGCCCCGGTCGGGCCGCGGTTGTAGAAGCCGACGTACATCGCGAGCCCCCGCATGATGCCGCTGAACTGCTCCCGCAGGTAGGCGGTGGCCTCGGCCCGGAGCTGCTGCTTGGCCCGGACGCTGACGCCCTCGCCCTCGTTGACGATGTAGAAGGTCTGATCGACCATGCGGCCCTGGTCCTCGGGCAGATCGAAGTGCAGGGTGTGCCGGGGCATGGCCAGGGTGCGCTCCTCGCCGCGGGCCAGGCAAGCCTCACGGATGGCCTGCACGTCGGCGGAGCTGGGGGCGATGACGAAGACGCTGTCGGGCTGGCCGATGAGGATGGCGTTGGCCAGCTTGATGCGCGCCTCGGCGTTCTGGACGGCCGCCAGCTTGGCGAGGTTGGCCGCGTCGAGCGCTTCGGCCAGCACGGCCTCCGCCGCGGCCAGATCGGTGAGCCCGCCCACCGCTTGCAGGATGTCGTCGCCCTGCTCGAGCACCAGCTTGTTCATCGTCACTCCCTTCCTCATGGGTTCGGCGTGGCGCTGCCCGGTATCCCGATCCGAGAAGGTCTGTTGATGGCAGGGCCGCGCCCTATGAGGTGTCAGGCACTAGGACTCAAGATTTTCAAAAAATCTTGAGTCCTAGTGCCTGACACCGACTTCCGACTTCGACACCGACTTCTGTGCCTGACACCGACTTCGAGGCCCCTGGTGCGCTGCCTGCTGATACCTGACGGCTGACACCTGATGGCTGTTTCTTGATAGATCGCGCGCACCCCGAGAGGAACCCCGATGGAACGCGACACCCGCGAGCAGATCCTGACCGTCGCCGAGTCCGTCTTCGCCGAGAAGGGCTTCGACGGCGCGCGCGTCAAGGACATCGCCGCCCGGGTGGGGGTCACCCACGCGGTCATCCACTACCACTTCAACACCAAGGGCGATCTGTACCGCGCCGTGGCGGATCGCATGGTGGGCGAGCTGTTGGACATGGCCACCAGCATCCCGCAGGAGCCGCTCGATCCGGGCCCCAAGCTGGAGCGCTTCTTCTGCTCGTTCTTCGACTTCGCGGCGCGCCACCCCCACTTCGCCCGGCTGGCCAACCTGGAGACCGGGGACGAGGGCGAGCGCTACCTGCTGGCGCTGGTCCGGGAACAGCTCGCGCCCCAGTACCAGCGGGCGCGCGGGTTCATCTTGCGGGGGGTCGCCGCGGGCGTGTTCCGCCCCGTGGACCCCGAGCACCTGCTCACCGCCATCTACGGCATGATCGTCAGCTACTTCGGCGACAGCCCCTTCATCGCGGCCATCACCGGGGGCGAGGGGCTGCTCACGGAGGCCGCGCTGGAGCAGCGCCGCGCCGAGCTGATGCGCATGATCCTGCGGACGGTGCTGGTGAACCCGCCGGCCTAGCCACGCGCGTGCTGGTCCAGCGCAGTGGCGCCGGGGGGCCGGACAGGGTAGCTGGGCGGCGCCATGTCGCCGGAGGATCCGCCGTGTACGCAGCTTCCCTCCTGTTCCTCGCGTTCTTCGGCATCGCGCCCATCCACGCCGATCCGTGCATGCCCGGGCAGTGCGTCCTGGACGATGTCCAGGCGGCGCTGGATTCCGGGCGCCCGTCGGGGCGCGAGCGCCACCCCGGCTTCGGCAGCCCCCTGCAGAACGCCGCGGGGCGGGTGGTGTTCCCCTGGGACGGGCCCGGCGATGCCATGCCCTTCGAGCTGACGGTGCCCTGCCCGGGCGATCCCGCCCAGCTCGTGGCCGAGGTCTGGACCAACGCCAACCACAACGAGGCCCCCGAGACCTGGGAGGCCGTGCCCATGCGCCTGACCGAGCGCGCCGACGGCCTGTGCACCTTCACGGTGGCCCTGCCCATCGAAGAGGTGGGCAACTTCCGCGCCACGGCCCGCGTCTCCACCGATGGGGGCGAGAGCTTCAGGTGGGTCGCCCAGGGCGGTCACGACCTGCGCTTCCGGCCCCACGCCGAGGAGCACGACGGGCTCAACCTCGTGGAGATCAACGTCTCCAGCGTCAACGGCGGCCACGGCACGCTGGACGACCTGGCCGGAGACGGATCCCCGGTCGAGAACGGGCGCTACACCCTGGAGCACCTCGCCAGCCTGGGCGTCAACGCCGTCTGGGTGCAGCCGCCCTTCGCGCGCTCCGTCTGGGAGCACCGTCACCCGCTGGACGACGCGGGCAGCCCGTACGCCACCAAGGACTTCTTCGCGGTGGACCCGGATCTGTCGGCCCGGGCGCAGGCGGTGCTGCGCCGCGGCGGCAGCCAACAGGAGGCCCAGGCCGCGGCCACCCAGGAGTGGAAGGACTTCGTGGCCCACGCCCACACCCTCGGGATCAAGGTGATCGTGGACGTGGCGCTCAACCACGTCGGCCACAACCACGAGTTCTCGGACCTCTTCGTCAGCACCGACGCAGACGGACGCGAGACGCGCGAGGTCCGCCGCAATGACCTCTCCCAGATCGTGACGGACCCGGCCCAGCGCGCCCTCGTCAGGGCCCGCCTCGCCGACCCCTCCGTGCCTCCGTACCTGGAGTACCTCGCCCCCTGGCTCTACTCCTCCGAGAGCGGCGATCCGCGCGGCGCCCAGGACGTCTCGGACATCCGCTCCGGCGGCGGGCAGTGGCACGACACCAAGCAGCTCAACCACGGCGGCTCCTACGGGGTGGCCAACCCCGAAGTCAACCGCGCGGTCACCGACTGGCTCGGCCGTGTGCTGGAGTACTGGGCCGTGGACATGGGCTGCGACGGCTTCCGCCTCGACCACCTCACCGGGCTGCCCGAGCGCGTGCTCGACCAGGGCCTCCACCTGGGCGCGCTGGGCCGGGTCCGGGACGATCTGGGAGAAGTCGTCGCGGCGGACCTCGCGGGTTTCGTTTCCCTGGGCGTCACGGCCCACGAAGAGGTCCGCGAACTCGTGGTTGTGGCCGACGTGGTTGAGCGCCACGTCTACGATGACCTTGATCCCGAGGGCGTGCGCCCTGGCCACGAAGTCCTGCCACTCCTCGGTGGCCGCGGCCCGGGCCTCGTCCTGGCTGCCGCCACGCCGGAGCACCTCCTGCGCGCGGGCCGACAGGTCCGGGTCCACCGCGAAGAAGTCCTTGGCGGCGTACGGGCTGCCCGCGTCGTCGAGCGGGT
>JBDRKM010000010.1:0-14516 GCA_043814015.1 Pseudomonadota bacterium | reverse complement strand
AGGGGCAGGCTGGCGCGGCCGCCCGGGGCGCGCGGGCCGATCCCCCCGTCCGGCAGCCAACGGCCGCCGGCGCGGGCATCCCAGGTGAGGAACTGGGCCTCCAGGCGACCCGCGCCCGGATCGAGCCGGGCCAGGGTGACGCCCAGCGGGAACTCGGCGTGGGCGTCGTAGGCCGCGCCGGCCCCCAGCACGCAGAGGCCGCCGGCCACGCTCTCCATGCGCGCGGCCCCGGCCTCGTGCACGTGGCCGTGGAGCACCAGATCGGCGCGGGCCTGCAGGAGGCCGCGTAGCGCGGCGCGCTCGGCGGGGTGCAGCGCCTCGACGGGGTGGTGCAGCAGCACGAGCTTGAGGTGGGCGTGGGCCTGATCCAGCTCGTCGAGGGCCTCGCGGGCCTGGCGCTCGCCGAGCACGGGGTGGTCTTCATCTGTGGCGCAGGCCCAGGCGGAGCACAGGGAGGCGATCCCCAGGCGCAGGCCGCCGCGCTCCACCAGATCCGTGCGCCAGGGGCGGGAGGGGGTGACCGAGCGGGCCGCGCCCAGCAGGCGCTCGGTGGTCTCGCAGTACCAGGTCAGGCGATCCCCGTACTGCCCGAGGTAGGCCGGGTCGCCGAAGATGGCGTCGGTGGTCTCCTGCAGATCCTTGGCGGCCCTTGTCTTGCGCAGGGCCGCCTGGGCGGGTTTCAGCCAGAGCCCCACGCGCTTGCGCTCGGCGTCGTGGTTGCCCGGCACGAGGAACAGGCCCTCCCTGGGGACGATCCCCAGCACCCCGCACAGCTCCTCCAGGTAGGCCCGCGCGCCCTCGTACTGGACCTTCTCACCGGAGAACGCCAGATCTCCCGTGACCAGCAGGAGCTGGGGTGCGATCCCGGCCGCGCCGGCCAGCCGCGGCAGGTCGCGCGTGAGATCCCGCAGCACGGCCTGCTGGCGGTAGGCCAGCGGGCCCGCGAGGTGCAGGTCCGAGAGGTGCAGCAGGGTGACGGGGGCCGCGCCTTCGGCCAGGGGGCGGGTGATGTCGCCCACGTCTGCCAGCAGGTCGAGCACCGCCCAGAGGTCCGGGGCGCGCCCCGGGGCGAAGGCGGTGAAGGCCCTGGGCGCGGCCAGCACCACGAACACCGGCGCGCCCGCACCCAGGGCATCGCGCTGGGCGTTCAAGGCCGCGAGGGCCTCGCGCCAGGCCTCCTCCGGCGATGCGCCGGAGGGCGCCTCGATCCAGGCCACCGGCAGCGGGCTCGCGGGCGGGATGCCGCGGAGCTGTTCGACCAGGCCCGCGGTGGGTGCCAACCGATGGAGCGCGGGCGCCCGCGCCGCGAGCCGCGCGCGGCCCTCGGCCAAAGCCTCGGCGCTGTCGGAGACCACGACGACGATCCCGCGGCGCAGCTCCAGCTCCCAGCTCGCCTCCACCATGGACCAGGAGCGCTCCCCCTCGGGCCCGAAGAGCGCGCGCACGGGCATGGTCAGCTCCCCTCGGGGGCGCCCTCTCCGAGCACGGTGGCCCGGAACAGGGGATGAACGTCGTACCAGCGCGTGCCGTTCCAGTAGGAGAGCACCAGGAAGTTGTCCATGGCCACGGCCAGGGCGCCGAGCTGGGAGGTGGCCAGCGCGCTCGGATCCCCGGACTTCGCCACCGCGGCCAGGATCTCCGCGGTGTCGCGCGGGACGAACCCGCGGGAGGCGTGCAGCATCTGGCGAGCCTCCTCCACGGCATCCAGGGGCAGCGGCAGCCCGCGCCGACTCGCGAGGCGTACCGCGTTGCGCGCCAGGTGGCACAGATCCCGGACGTGCCCACCGCTGGCCAGGATCAGGGCCTCCACCGCCGGCCCACGCGCCGGCCCGAAGAGCCTGTCGAGGTCGAGCCGCCGCTCCAGGACCGCCTCCAGCGCGCGCAGCCCAGGCCGGTACAGCTCGGAACGGCGCGGCGGCCGCTCGTGGATCTTCACCGAGGGCAGCACGTGCAGGCAGCCGCCGTAGGCCCCCGCGATGTCGTTGATGAGGAACGCGAAGTAGGGGGAGACGGTGTAGACCACATGGCAGGCGGGCAGGTGCAGCAGCGGCGCCTGGGCACGGAACAGCTCGGCCATGCGGTGGTAGATGTCGCCGACGCGATCCAGGGGTGCGTGGTACTTGTCGAAGCCATCCACCAGCACGACGAGCTGACGCCCACCGAGGTTGCCGGCGAGCTCCAGCACCAGGGTGTGGAGGAACTCCCGCAGCTTGTCGGGCCGGTCGCGCAGCAGGCGGGCCACACGGTCCCGGAAGTCGCCACCCTGCCGCAGCAGGCCCTTGAACTCCAGCGCACCGATCTTCAGGGCCCACTCCTGGGACTCGGGGAGCTGCAGGAAGAAGGCGCGCATGCGCTCCCACACACCCTGGCTGCGCAGCACGGGGAGCCCGAGCTCCTCCGCGGCCCGCTCGCCGATGCCCGCGGCCAGCACCATGGCCAGCTCCTCGGGCGAGAGAGCATCGCCGAAGTGGTGGTAGTCGTCGGCGCGCATGCGGAGCACGGTGAAGGTGCCACGCGCGCGCAGCAGCCGCTCCAGCCGGGACAGCTCGGTGCTCTTGCCCGTACCGCGGAACCCCGCGAACAACAGCGCGCTGCGCGGATCGGGCAGCGCCGCGCTGAACTCGATGTCGTCGAGGAGGGCCTCGGCCGCTGGGAAGCCCCGCAGACCCATGAGCCCGACCTCCGGGTCCTCGAAGGCATCCAACGCGACGTAGGCCCGGGCGTCCTCCTCCCGGTCGAGCCCCAACGGCACCCCGGGATCGCAGCGGGCGTACCAGTCCGTCAGCAGCTTCCGTTCGCCATCCATCGCCACCTCGTTCCGCGGGGGCACCTCGATCCAGGTGCCAGGGTAACCCACCGGCGAAATCCCCGACGCGCCCCCCGCCCCGCCCGCGGTTAGACGCCAGCCCATGCCGCTGCCCCGCCTCCTCGATCCCGTGATCTGGGCCCGCCACCTGGCCCGGGCCCAGGCCGCCTCGCCCTGGCGCTTCGTCTGGGGGGTGCTGGCGGTGACCACGCTGATGGGCGTGCTGGCCGCCGGGCTCACCTTCGACTCCTCCTACGAGGCCCTGCTGCCCAGGGACTCCCCCGAGGTCAAGGCCACGGATGCGGTGCGGGAGCGCACCGGGGGGTTCCGCCAGCTCGTGGTGGCCCTGGAGGGCGAGGACCACGAGGCGCGGTTGGCCTACGGACATCGGCTCGTGGAGCGGCTGCGCACGGTGCCCGGGGTGCGGGCCGCGGACCTGGAGCTGCCGCTCGGGTTCTTCGAGGATCGCGGCCTGTGGCTCATGGAGCCGGCGGCCCTGGACGAGCTGACGGTGGCCGTGCAGCGCGCGGTGCAGGCCACCACCTTCCCCTTCGGGATGCTGGACCCCCACACCGCCTGGCAGCGGGTGGAGCAGGTGGTGCAGCGCGAGCGCGACAAACTGCCCTTCAAAGGCTCGGTCCTGGAGAGCGAAGACGGCCGCTGGACCTTCCTGCTGGTGACCCCCTCCATCAAGTTCTCCGACATGCAGGCGGGCAAGGCCTTCCTGGCCGACGTGGACGCGACGGTGGCCGCGCTGGGTCCGGACGCGGTCGGGGTCTCCGTGCGCTACGCCGGCAACCTGGCCCTGGTGCAGGAACAGCAGCAGGTCATGCAGCGCGACATGCGCAACGCCTCCGTCCTGGCGCTGGTCTTCGGGATCGGCGTGCTGTGGGTCTTCACCCGCCGGCCCTTCGCGCCCCTGGTGGTGGGCGGATCGCTCTTGTGCGGCGTGGCCTGGACGTTTGGGCTGGCGCGCCTCTGGGTCGGGCACCTCAACATCATCACCGGCTTCCTGGTCTCCGTGCTCATCGGCCTGGGGATCGACTTCGGGGTCCACCTGCTGATCCGCTACCAGCAGGAGCGCGCCGAGGCGGGCTCCACCCCGGCCTCGGCCATGGCCCGCACGGTCGAGGAGACCCTGCCGCCCGCGCTGACCGGCGCCTTGACCACCGCCGGGACCTTCCTCTCCTTCGTCTTCGCCCGCTTCCGGGGCTTCTCCGAGTTCGGCCTGCTGGCCGGGGCCGGCGTGCTGCTCACGTTGGTGTCCATCTTCCTGCTGCTGCCCCCCCTGCTGGTGCTGCTGGACACCAGGCTGCGCCTGCCGCCCAGGGCCGAGGCCGCCCCTGTGCGCGGGAACCTCTCACCGCGCCTGGCCTGGCCCCTGGTGGTGGGGATGGTCCTGCTGGCGGGCTGGGGCGCCACCCAGGTGGGCAGGGTGCCCTTCCGCAACGACTACAAGCTGCTGCGCGGCACGAGCCCGGCCACCGAGTTCCTGGAGTACGTGGACAGCCAGCTCGGCACCGGGTTCAACCCGGCGGTCTTCCTGGTAGAAGGCGTGCAGCAGGCCCGCACCCTGGAAGAGCTGGCCCTGGCCCAGCGGGGCGCTCCCCTCCCCGACGGGCAGCCCTCACGGGTCGGGCGCGCGTTCTCGGCGGCCCACCTGGTGCCGCGGGACGTGCAGGCCCAGCGCGCCCGCATCCAGCGGTTGGCCGACGTGGTGAACCACCCCTCGCTCGACCGCTACGCCGCCGGAGAGGACGCCCGCGGCGAGCGCCTGCGCATCGCCCGGCGCATGGTGGCGGCCGCGCCCTGGGGGCTGGACGACCTGCCCCAGGCGGTGCGCCAGCGCTTCTTGACCCCCAAGGGCGATGCCCTGCTGGTCATGCTCTGGCCCAGCGAGCCCAACTACGCCGACTGGCAGGCCGCCGAGTGGGAGGACGAGCTGAACCTCCTCTCGGGCAAGCTCACCGCCGCCGGCGTCCCCCACCAGATGGCCGACGAGACCCTGATCATCGCCTGGGTCTACCGGATCATCCAGGCCGATGGGCCGCGCCTGTTGCTGCTGGCCTCGCTCGTGGTGCTGGGCTTCCTGATGGTGGACTTCCGCAGCGTCAAGGTCACGGCCCTGGTGGCCCTGCCCCTGGCGGTGGGCATGCTCGCCCTGGTGGGGGTGCTCGGGGCCTTCGGGCTCGAGCTGAACATGTTCAACCTGATCGTGGTGCCCTCGCTCATCGGCATGGGCATCGACAACGCGGTCCACGTCTGGCACCGCTACCGCCAGGAGGGCCCGGGCTCCCTGCGCCTGGTGGTGCGGCGCACGGGGATCGCGGCGCTGCTGTGCTCGCTCACCACGGCGGTGGGCTTCGGCTCCGCGCTGATCGCGCATCACCTCGGGCTGCGCAGCATGGGCTGGCTGGCCATCCTGGGGCTGTCCACCACCTTCGTCTCGGCCACGCTGTTCTTCCCGGCGCTCTTGTCGCTGGGCGAGGGCTGGTACCTCCGGCGCCTGCTGCGGACGCGGGCCGACTGAGCGGGCCGCCGCGCGATCCCGTTCCGAGGCAAGGTCATGCGCATCTTCCTGCTCCCCCTCCTGCTTTGCCCGGCCTGCGGAGGTCCGGTGGAGTCCACAAACGCCTGCGAGCGCTACGTGCAGGTCCTGGATCGCTGCCTCGATGAGGCGTCCCCCGACACCGGCTGGCCCGGGTTTCCCTTGCAGAGCGACCTGGACTGCCCCACGGGCGACGAGCTGCTGCCCGCCGAGGCGGCGGCCTTCTACGACTGCGCCGCCGCCGCCTACCGCCAGGGCGACTGCGCCACGCCCGAGGGCGCGGCCGCCTTCGCGGAGCGGGTGGAGGCCTGCGGGGGCTGAGCGACTCCCGGCCCACCCCTCCCCCACCCACCATGCCGACCCCACCGCCCATCGCCGAGTCCATCGCCCAGGCGCTCGCCAGGCTCGACGCCGGCCAGGACGCCCGCGCGCTGGCCACGGACCTGCTGCGACAGCTCGCCACCCTGGAGGCTGACGACGGCAGCACCTGGGGCAGCCCGGTCCCGGCCACCGAGGTGGGCAGCGACGGCGACGGTCCGGGTCACGCCGCCGCGGCCTGCCGCTGGCTGCTGGCCGGGCGCATCGACGTGGAGGTCTTTCGCACCCTGCTGGCGCTGGAGCCGGAGTCAGGGCCGCCCGCCGGGACCGCCCGCTACCGCCTCGGCGTCCTGCTGGGCGAGGGCGGCATGGGGCGCGTGTTCGCCGCCGAGGATCTGCACCTGCAGCGCGAGGTGGCCGCCAAGTTCCTCAAGGAGCGCTGCTCCCCCCGAGCGCTTCCTGGAGGAAGCCCGCCTCACCGCCCGCCTGGACCACCCCAACATCGTCCCGGTCCACGACGCTGGCGTGGACGGGCAGGGCCGCCCCTTCTACGTCATGCGGCGGGTGCAGGGCGGCACCCTGGCGGACGCCCTGGCGCGGGGCGAGATGCCCGCCCTCACCGACCGACTCGAGGTCTTCCTCAAGGTCTGCGACGCGCTGGCCTTCGCCCACGAGCGGGGGGTGCTGCACTGCGATCTCAAGCCCGCCAACGTCATGGTGGAGCGCCACGGCGAGGTGCGGGTGATGGACTGGGGCCTGGCGCGCGAGCTCGTCCAGAGCGGTGGGGTTGGCGGCACGCCCCGCTACGCGGCGCCCGAGCAGCTCCTGGGTGAGCCGCTCGACGTCCGCACCGACGTCTACGCCCTCGGCGAGCTGCTCTACGAGCTGCTCACCGGCACCCCGCCCTTCGAGGGTGAGGCCGAGGATGTCCGCGCACGCAAGCTGCGGGGCGAGGTGACGCCCCCCGCCCGGCGAGCCGCCGTACCCCGCGAGCTCGGCGTCATCGCGCTCAAGGCCATGGAGCGCCATCCGGCGCGGCGCTACCCCGCCGTCGCCAGCCTGCGCGCGGCGCTGGGCGCCTTCCAGGAGGGGCGCCTGGTGCCCGACGTGCGCTACGCGTTCTGGGAGCGGGCCGGCAAGTGGGTGGGCCGCCACCGGCACCTGGTGGGGACGGCGCTCTTCTTCGTCCTGGCGGCGCTGGCGGGCGGGGTGAAGTACCTGGTGGACATCCGGGCCCGCAACGCCGAGATCGCGTGGCAACAGCGCCAGACCGAGCTGCGCATGGCGCGCGCGCTGGCCAGCGAGCAGCGGCTGCAGGAGGCCTGGGAGACGCTGCAGCAGGGCGCGGGTGGCGGGGAAGACGACGCCCTGACGGCCGCCGCCCGCGTGGGGCTGGCGGCGCTGGCCTGGGAATACGGCGTGCCGCTGCGCGCCTGGCAGGAGGATGTCCAGGTCGCGAGAGACCCGCGCGTGGCCGTCTCGGAGGACGGGCAGCGGGCGCTGGTGGGCTGGTTCCTGGAGCGGGACCGCGCGGCCCGCGCGACGCTGTGGTCCCTCCCCGATCTCCACCCCGTCGCCACCTGGGAGGCTGAGGCCAGCGCCCTGGATGTGCGTTTCGTGGACGGCGAGCCCCGGATCTTCCAGGCGCTGCCCGACGGCGGGGGGCTGCAGGTCCTCGATCCCCGGGACCGCAGGGTGGTCTGGGCGCTGCAGACACCCGTCACCCCCGGCCTGCGCGATTTTCTGGCCCTCTCCCCCTCGGGACGCTCCATGGCGCTCACGTCCTGGAACGCGCAGGCCGGCTCGGAGTCGCAGATCCTCCGCCTGGGGAGCCCGTCCGCGCTCGCCTCCCTCCCCTCCCACGTCCACGCCATGGACGACGCCGCCGCCTGGGCCGTGCTGCCCGACCCCACCGCGGCCGCCAGCCTGCTCGTTCACCTCTCCGACGGCGTCAGCGCGACGCTGCCGGCCCAGGGTTGCACCCTCTTCAGCCCGCAGGCCGACCGGATCGCCTGCGGCAAGGACGCCCGCCTGGCGGTGTTCGAGGTCGGCTCGGGGGCGCTCTGCTGGCGCCGTGAGGACCGCAACCCGACCGTGCGGGCCTTTCAGCCCGACGGCGCCGCGCTGCTGGTCAACGCGCCCCACCACGCCCTCGCGCTGTACACGGCGGCGGAGGGCTCCCCGCTGCGTTCCCTGCGCACCCAGGCCGAGTCCATCGCCGATGCCGCCTTCAGCGCCGACGGCGGCCTGCTGCTCACGGCCAGCACCTCCGGCCAGGTGGCGCTGTACGATCTCGCCCCCGACAGCCACCGCCCCGCCCTGCGCCAGCCCGGCATGGTCCCCTGCCTGGCCCTCTCCCCCGACGGCACGCTGGCCCTGACCGGCTCCGACGGGATCGAAGACCAGGCCGGCGACCCCCTCTTCCGGCTCTTCGACCTCGGCAGCCGGCGGGTCCTGAGGAGCTTCGACACCGGCGCGCCGGGGGTCCGTGGGGCGGCCTTCTCCCCGGATGGGCGGCGGGCTCTGAGCGCGGACCGGGGCGGGCGCGTGATGCTCTGGGATCTGACCCACGGCACGCGCCTGCTGGACCTGGACTCGGGCGACCCCAGGGCCATGGGCGCGGCCTTCCTGCCGGACGGCGCGGGCGCCGTCAGCCTGGGCGGGGAAGGCACCCTGCGGCGCTGGGACCTGCGCAGCGGCGCGCTGGTGTGGGAGGCGCGCCTGGGCGCCGGGTGGACCTGGGACATGGACCTCTCCCCGGACGGGCGCTTCGTGGCCATCTCCTGGTTCGAGGGCGACCGTCCCACCCTCGGTCTCTGGGAGCTGGCGCCCACGGGGCCCCGTCTCCTCTGGCGTTGCCCGCCCGGCGATGACAACGGGCGCTTCTTCCGGCTGGCCTTCTCCGCGGACAGCCGCCGGCTCGCCGCGGCGACCGCCTCCGCGGGGACCTTCACCTGGGACCTGCCCGGCGACGGCGTTCCGGCGCGGGTGCTGCCCACCCCGGGCGCGCCCAGCACCGCGGTGGCCTTCTCCCCGGACGGCCGCCTGCTGGCCGCGGGGGGCGCGGACAACACCATCGGCCTGTGGGACCCCCGCGGGGGCCACGAGCTGTGGTCCGTCACCGCCCACGACCGGATGATCAACGACCTGGCCTTCTCGTCCGACGGCCGCTTCCTGCTCTCCGCGGGCGACGACGACCGGGTGGCGGTGCTCGATCTCGAGCTCCCCCGGGAGCAGGAGGCCCTGGAGCATGCGCTGGAACTGGACCCCGCCGATGCCGGCGCGCTGGGCCGCCTGCTGGCGCTGCACGGCCGCTGGGAGCGCGCGCTGGAGCCCCTGCTGGCCGCCCAGGCCGAGGGCACCCTGCGCGATGGCATGGACCTGGTGCGCGCCCTGTGGCTGGCGGGCCGCCATGACGAGGCCCTGGCGGCGCTGGGCGAGCCGGACAGCGCGACCGCCGCCATCTGGAGGGCCGCTCTGGGCGGGGACTGACGGGCGACCTGGGCATCGCCTGGGCCATGGCCGGGCCGGCGCGTGTCACGTTCATCTCGAACGCGCTGTCGCGCTCCAGCCCAACCCCGGAGGTCCCATGCTCTTCTCGTCCACCATCCTGCTCACTCTCGGTTCCCTCTCCGCCGCTCCCTCCGCGTGGCCCCCCCCCCCGGCGAAGGTGGCGCTCTGCCACCGCGGGCACATCATCGTGGTCGCGGCCCCGGCCGTCCCCGCCCACCTGGCCCACGGCGACTGGCTCGTCACGGACGAGCTGTGCGCCGATGGCATCGACAACGACTGCGACGGCGCCACGGACGAGGACGACGCCATCGACGCCCTGCCCTGGTACGCCGATGCGGACGGCGACGGCTACGGCGATTCGGCCACCGAGGCCTTCGCCTGCGCCGCCCCCTCGGGCTGGATCGCCGACGGCAGCGACTGTGACGACGGCGACGCCGCCATCAACCCCGCCGCCACCGAGGACGAGGACACCTGGGCCGACGACGACTGCGACGGCCTGCACGACCTCAACCTGGCCTGGGCGGACGCCATCCTCATCGGCGAGACCGCCCGCGACACCTTCGGCAGCGCCCTGGCCTCGGCCGGGGACCAGGATCGCGATGGGTACGGCGACCTGCTCATCGGCGCCTGCGAGTGGAGCAGCAACCGGGGGCGGGCCTACGTGGTGCCCGGGCCCGTGTACGGCACCTGGGACGTCACCGCGCTGGCCACCGCCACCCTCAGCGCCGATGCATCCTGGGATCGCGTGGGCAACCAGGCGGCCCGCGCGGGGGACTACGACGGCGACGGCCAGGCCGACATCACGCTGGGCGCCTACGCGGACGACGGCCTGGGTCGCTGGGAGAACGGCGCCGGCTACGTCCAGTACGGCCCGGTCACCGGCAGCCTGACCCTGCCTGTGGACGCGGATCTGGTCACCTGGGGTGAGGCCAAAGGCGACTGGGCCGGCGGCGTGGGCAACGCCGGCGACGTGGACGGCGATGGCTACGACGACCTGCTCAGGGGAGCTGAGCGGGCCGACATCGGGGGCAGCTCCTCCGGCGCCGCGTACCTGTTCTTCGGCGGCCCCGGCCTCCTCGGCGAGCTCGACGTCGTGGACGCCGACATCCGCTTCGTACCCCCCGCGCGCGCGGCCGCAGGGCGGGCGGTGACCGGCGTGGGCGACGTGGACGGCGACGGCCTGGACGACGTGGTCGTCTCCGCCCACGGCTACCCGGACTGGGCGCAGACCGGCGCCGTGTACCTCTTCACCGGCCTGGCCGCCCTCTCCGGGGACGTGGACATGGAGGGCGCGTACACCGCGCGCATCGTGGGCGAA
This sequence comes from Pseudomonadota bacterium, assembly GCA_043814015.1. Classification (GTDB taxonomy): domain Bacteria; phylum Myxococcota_A; class UBA796; order UBA796; family JAFGLY01; genus JBDRKM01. The sequence goes on along the minus strand of JBDRKM010000010.1, from coordinate 4,013 downwards.
GCGGCCTCGGACACCTTCGGATCGTGGGTGGCCGAGACCCCCGGCGACGTGAACGGGGACGGCTACGCCGATCTGCTGGTGGGTGCCCCGCAGAACGACCACACCGCCTCCAACGCCGGTGCGGTCTACCTCTTCCTGGGGCCTCTGTCCGGCGACTACACCACCGCCGACGCCTGGGCGACCTGGTACGGCGAGGCGGCCAGCGACGGCCTGGCCGGCTCCCAGGTGACCTTCGCCGACATCGACGGCGACGGCCTCTCGGAGATCGCCTTCGGCTCCCACTACTGGACCCTGCTGCGGGAACCTGGAGCGGTCTACGTGGTGGACGATCCCCAGCCCGGCGTGCACTCCGCGGCCGAGGCCACCTGGCGCCTGCTGGGCGAGCCCGCCGTGTACCAGGCCGGCAACGTCGCCAACGCCGGGGATCTGGACGGCGACGGCCTGGACGATCTGGTGATGGCCGCGCCCAACGGGGCGTACTCCACCGCGGGCCGGGCCTACGTCCTGTACGGTGCCAGCCTCTCGGAGTGAGCCGGCGGGGTAGAAGGCAGGCAGATGCAGACAGAATCCCCCAGCCCCGAGGGAGATCTCTTCTCCCTCCTCGTCCCCCTGGTCGCCGGTGAAGACGTGCTCTTCGCCGGCGATCTGACCGTCGGCCGCCACCCGGGCAACGTCCTGGTGCTGGAGGCCGCGCGGGCCAGCAAGTGGCATGCCTGCCTGGAATGGCGCGTGGATCGCTGGTACCTGCGCGATCTGGGCAGCACCAACGGCACCACGCTGAACGGCCGCCGCGCCAACGGCATGCAGCCCCTCTCCGAGGGCGACGTGATCCGCTTCGCCGGGTCGGTGGCCTACCGCGTGGCGCGGCTGCGCCCCTCGCTGGACCGCGGCGGTGGCGGGCTCGACGAGACGGCCAACACCGCCGCCGCCGGTGCTGTCGAGATCCTGGGCCTCGAGCTCTCCCCCCTGCCACCCGAGGCGGGCCTGGTCCGGCTGCGCACCGGCGAGGGCGAGCTGGAGTTCACCGCGGAGCTGCCCTACCACCTGCTGCGCCTGCTGGCCGAGCGGGCCGGGGAGTGGCTGGCGGACGACGAGCTCAAGGCCGGCCTGTGGGGTCGCCGCTGGGATCTCATGCACCGCAACACCTACCTGGAGCTGCTGCGCGTGCTGCGCCGCCTGCTGCCCGCGCGCCTGATCGAGAAGGAGCGCGGGCGCACCCGGCTGGCGCTGGCGCCGGAGCTGGTGATGGTGCGGGAGGGGTGAGGCGGGGGTATCGTGCCGCCATGCCCGCACGCGCTTTCACCGCCTCCACCCTGGCCGCACTGCTGGCGGCCCCGGTCGCGCGCGCCCACTACCCCCACGACGTGGCCTACTGGGCGGCCATCTCCCCGGACCCCGCCACCCCGCGCATCGCCACCAGCCTGGAGCGCCTCGACCTGGATCTCATCGGTCGCAGCGAGGACGGGCGCGCCTGGGCCGCCCGCCTGGTGGGGGCCACGCGCGACGGCGAGGTGGTCTCGGGCGCCTTCCTGACTTCGGAGCGCCTGGTGCTGGCCCACCGCGGCTGGGGCCTGCTGGTCAGCGAGGACGCGGGCGACACCCTCGCCCCCGAGCCCACGGTCACCGACCGCGCCCCGACCCGTGTCGTCGCCTCCCCCGCGGTCCTGGAGGACGGCCTGGCCTTCGCGTGCGGCGAGTCCTCGGTCTGGCGCACCGGCGACGCCGGCCTCTCCTGGGAGCCGGTCCTCACGGGCGCGGGCTTCATCGACCTCGACCTCTCCCCCGACTTCCCCGAGGACGGCCGCCTCTGCGCGCTGGAGGCCGACCAGGTCGCCTGCAGCGCCGACTTCGGCGAGATCTGGACGCGGGCCCCCGCGCCCCCCGATCCCTGGCGCCTGTCCGTGGGCGCGGCCGGGCGGGTCTGGGCGGTCTCGCGCAGCCAAGGCCTGTCCCTGTCCCGGGACGAGGGCCAGACCTGGGCCCCCCACGAGTTCGAGGGCTGGGACCTCACCGTGGTGGAGGAGCTGCCCGGCGACCTCGTGCTCCTGACCCGCGCCAGGGAGGCGGCCTGGCGCTCCACGGACGCCGGCCAGACCTGGGACACGGTGGACGTGCTCGACGTCACGCTGCAGCAGTCCCCCGACGGCAACTACTTCTTCGGCGTCTCCCAGGGTCCCGACGGCCGGATCTATCTGGCCACCTGGTACGGCCTGGCCATCTCCGAGGACGGCGGCGAGCGCTTCACCTTCTTCGACACCGAGCCCATCCAGAACACCCACTCGGTCGCGCTCACGCGCCTGGACGGCGGCGGGCTGGGGGCCTGGGTCGGGACCTACGGCGGCGGCCCCCTGCTGGTGGACCTGGCCGACCTCGGCACCAGGACCTTCCCCAGCCTGACCCACCGCTTCACCCGCACCACCCCGGTGACCGACGACTGGGGGCGCGACGGCACCGCGGTCTTCGACGAGGGTGTCCGCACCTACCGCACCACGGACCACGGCCAGACCTGGGAGGTCATCGCGACCGACCCGAAGCACGACGACGGCGTGGCGCTGGAGGACGACGTCAAGGGGGTCGCGCTCTCCCCGGACAGCAGCCTGGACCCGGTGGTGTTGACCACCAACGGCCAGGCCGCCATGACCTTCAAGCTCTCCGAGGACCTGGGCAACACCTGGATCGAGGGCGCCCAGCGCCCACCCTGCGAGGGCGCCGGCCTGGCCGTGGCGCTCTCCCCGCGCTGGCCCGCCGAGCCCCGCGCCTGGGCCGCCTGCGGCGGGCTCGTCTACGAGAGCGTCGACCGCGGGCGCGCCTGGGAGGTCCTGGGCGACACCGGCGCCTCCTTCGTCTTCGGCCTCGCCGAGCGCGCGGACGGCGCCGTGCTGGCCGCCACCAGCGCCGGCTTGTGGCGCCTCGACGGCGACGGCGCCGCGCGGATCGGGTTCGCCGACGAGCTGGTGGTGGGCGTGACCGCCGCCGCGGCCGAAGGCGATGCCACGGTCTTCGCCCTGGTGCCCGCCGAGGGTTGGCTGCGCAGCGAGGACGGCGGCGAGCGCTGGCGCAGGCTGGCGGCACCAACCCTGGACGTGCCCCGGATGATCGCCCTGTCGCCGACCTTCTCAGAGGACGGCACGCTGGCCGTCGCGGCGCACGGCGGCGCCTGGGCCAGCACCGACCGCGGTGAGACCTGGTTCGACATCTACACGCTGGAGGTCTACGAGACCTCCCACGACGCCTGGCACACCGCCGGCACCTGGCTGCGCGTGCCCCAGGCCTCCGCCTCGAGCGGCGAGATCATGGTCAACGAAGAGGAAGGAGCGAGCATGTACCTGGATTTCCAAGGCATCGCCCTGACCCTGGAGGCGCCCGTGGACGGCGCCGAGGGGGCCGTGGCCGTGACGCTGGACGGCGCAGAGCTTGTGGAGGTCGCCCTGCCGCCTCCCGACGGAATCGTCTGGCGGGCCGAAGGCCTGGACCGCGGCTGGCACCGCCTGGAGGTGGAGGTCCTGGAGGGCAGCGTGGCCCTGGACTGCGCCCGGATCACGCGCCTGGCCCCCCTCGAACCCGGCCCGGGCGACACGGCCGCCGGGGACGGCGGCTGCTCCTGCGGGGACGGCGGTGTCCGGGGCGCCTTGCTCCTGCCCCTGGCGCGGACCATGGCCCGGCGGCGGCGCGGGGCCGCCCTGCTCCCCCTGCTGGCGCTCCTGGCCGCCTGCACCCCGGCGCCCGAGGCCGACGACACGGGCTCCGGCGTCTGCCAGGCCGCGCCCGACGAGGACGACAGGCCCGAGGACGCGGGGGTCCTGCCCAGCATCGACGCGGGCGCGGCGCACCCCTCCCTGGATGGCGCCGATGTGGACTGGTACCGCAAGGGCTTCTACGACCAGGAGTGGTGGAGCGTCACAGCGCGGGGCTCAGCCCGCAACCCAAGGTGATCGCACCGGCCCGCGCTGCCCTTTTTCCCGCGGGGGAGGGATGCCCTCCCCCGCACCGCTGGCGCTCCCCCTCCCCCGCGC
>JBDRKM010000009.1:0-20559 GCA_043814015.1 Pseudomonadota bacterium | reverse complement strand
AGCGGGCCTCCTCGGCGGCGCGGCGGCGCGCCTCCGCGTCGGAGCGGGCGCGGGCCGCGGCGTCGGCGCGCTGGCGGGCCTCTTCCTCGGCGAGGAGGCGCCGGGCGGCTTCGAGGGCGGCCTCGCGCCGCGCCTCTTCGTCCTGGGCGCCGCGGTCGTCGTACCGCAGGTCGTCACCGGGCAGATCGTCATAGCGATCGTCGTCGTAGCGATCGTCGCCCAGCGCGGCGCGCTCGGCCTCCTCCAGGGGATCGTACTCCTCCTCTTCGTAGCGCGTGGGCGGGGGCGGCGCGGCCTGGCGCTGGGTGTCCTCGAGCCAGGCCACCCGGACGTCGTCGCGCTCCCAGTCCACCGAGACCTTGCCCTTGGACTGGCGGCCGACCTCCAGCGTGTAGCTCATGGTCTCGGAAAGGCGGTCGTCCTCCTTGAAGGTGAGGCGGTAGGTGCCCGGATCGAATTTGAGGATGACCGGCGTCTCTCCTTGGTAGTCGCCGTTCACGTACACGAGCAGGGGTTCACCGTCGGCGTCCACCTTGACGAGGGCGGCCTGCACGGCGGCGACGAAGCATGCGAGGGTGAGGAGCATCGGCCCTCCGGGCCCGGCCTGGGGCGGCCGGGAACTCGGCTCGGGGGGAGGCGACATGATACCGCAGGTGACCGCGGCTGTGGTCGACCGGCCCCGGCGGCGGTGTGGTTCATGGGGTATCTTGGGGCGCTTCCTATCAGTTTCATCGCGGGAGGTCAGCATGCCGCGCGTACTCCTTCTCCCTGCCCTGGTTCTGGCCGGCTGCGTCTGGATCTCGGACGCCGACGAGGTCCTGCGCCTGGACGGTGACGGGGATGGCGTCCAGCTCGACGAGGACTGCGACGACTCCGACCCGGGCCTGGGCCTGCCCCGGACCTGGTGCGTGGACGGCGACGGCGACGGCTACGGCCTGGCCTCCGCCTGCACCGAGGCCTGCACCGCCCCCGAGGGCTTCGTCGAGGATGATGGCGACTGCGACGACGGCGATGCCGCGGTCCATCCGGGCGCAGCGGAGTACTGCGGTGGGGGAGATGAGGACTGCGACGGCCTCGTGGACGACGCCGACGAGGCGCCGCTCGGCACGCACGTCTTCTACACCGACGCCGACGGCGATGGCTGGGGCGATCCGGACGCGACCATCGAGGCATGCGCCGTGCCCGCCGGCGCCACGGCCCGGGACGGCGACTGCGACGACGGCCGCGCGGACGTCAACCCGGACGCGGAGGAGGTCTGCGGCGAGGCCGACGAGGACTGCGACGGCCTCGTGGACGACGAGGACGACGACGTCTGGGGCACGGCCACCTGGTACCTGGACTACGACGCCGACGGCTACGGCACCGACGTCCTCACCGTGGAGGCCTGCGAGCCGCCCGAGTTCTTCGTGGACAACGACGACGACTGCGACGACCTGGACGACCGCGTCCACCCCGGCGCCGAGGAGACCGACTGCGCCGACCCCACCGACTACAACTGCGACAGCTCGGTGGCCTGGGCGGACGCCGACGGCGACGGCTGGGCCGCCTGTGCCGAGTGCGACGACGCCGAGGCCACCACCCACCCCGGCGCCCCCGAGTACTGCGACGGCGCCGACAACGACTGCGACGGCGCCACCGACGAGGAGCCGGTGGACGGCGACCTCTGGTACGCGGACGGCGACGGCGACGGGTACGGCGACGCCGGGATCACCGCGGCGGCCTGCGCCCAGCCGAGCGGGTTCGTGCGCGATGCGAGCGACTGCGACGACACGGACGGGAGCGTGCACCCCGGCGTGGCCGAGGCCGTCTGCGACGACGGCGTGGATGACGACTGCGACGGGTTGGTGGACACCGCGGATCCGGACTGCGGGGGGTAGCGGTCGGCCTGGCCGTTTCGGGCTCCGACCGGCCGGGGAGCGCCAGGGCGTCCATGGAGACGCGCGGGACACGGCGGTCTGACGCGGCCGGAGAACGCGCGACGGTCTCGATGGGGTATGCCCCCTTCCACGCTACACGACCGGGAGGTAAGCCCCCCGATACGCTACAGATCGGCGCTCCGAGCGACGCTTGCCACCAACGAACGCCGATTTTCACGCGGCATCCTGGGCCCGCGGCCCGGTTCTGTAGCGCAAACCGGGGCTTACCTCCGGTCAGTGTAGCGTGAACCAGGGCATACCTCCCCGGGCCTCCCCCTCACACGTACATCCACCCCTCCTGTCCCCTCCGCCGCGGCTGCTCCGCGAGGTACCGCCGCCAGCGGGCGCTCTGCCCGAGGTCGCCGTCGCCCAGCGCGCAGAAGCGCGGGTCGCCCAGCACGCGGGCCACCAGGGCGAGCTGGTCGGGCCCGACGGACGGCTCGCGGTGCACGGGGAAGCGTGAGAGCCCGAGCCGGGCGGCGATCTGGAGGACGGAGAGCCCGCCGAGTGACCGCGCGGCTGCGATGAGCAGCTGGCGCCCGTGGCCGGGTTCGCTCAGGCTGTCGGCCGGGGTCCGTGTCACGGCGCTGGCGGCGGCCTGCAGCGCGGCCCAGCCGGGCGCACCCGCGTCGGGCCGGGGCAGGGGCAGGGTGGTGCCCGCGGGGTCCACCTTCGCGTCGGCCGAGACGTAGTGGTGGAAGCGATCGGGTTGAGGGGCGGGGCGGACCGCGGGTGGCCAGGCGAGCCCGACGCAGTCTCGGTGGGAGGAGAGGCTCCAGGCCAGCGGGTCGTCAGCCAGCCCCTCGCGGCAGGGGTTCAGCAGGATGTAGCGGAGTGTGCGCTGCAAGTGAAGCCGCCCACCCGGTGAGACCGGTGGAGGGTGGGGCAGCCACAAGCCCCCGGCGCCGCCACGCCGGTGGGCCCGCCAGCGCGCGTACCCGCTTAGGGCGCCGATGAAGGCACGCTCGTCGCAGCGGTCCGCGAGCAGGTGGAGGTGGTCCGGCATGAGGCAGAGGGCCGCGGGCCGCAGGGCCAGCAGGCGGGTCCAGAGGGCGAGACCTTCTTCCCAGCGCTGCCAGAGGAAGGTCCCGGGGACGGCATGGGCGACGACGTGCAGCATGGCCACCCGGACAAGCAAGCGCTGTGCCAGCCGAAAGTGGGCGTTTGCCCGTCGCGGATCGTCGAATCGTCGAAGGGTGTCAACCTGCGGTTCGACACCTTCGACGCCCACCTGGAGGTAAATCCTCGATCTCGCTACAGCCTGGGGAGGTAAGCCCCCCGATGCGCTACAGATCGGCCCCCTGGGCGGATGCCGCTACCGACCAACGTCCATTTTCCTCCGTCCGACTTGTCCCGCGGTCTGGATCTGTTGCGCCCTGGGGCACATACCTCCCGATCGTGTTGCAGGATCGGGGGGATACCTCCCCGCCCCCCGCTCACGGCGCCGCCGCGTCCTCCTCCGCGGCGCGGACCTCGTCGAAGAAGTCCGCCGCGCGCTCCTGGAAGCCCCGCTTCTCTTCGGCCTCGGCGCGCTCGTCCGCGAGCCATGTCTGCAGCAGCTCACGCGCTCCGGGGCTCAGGCTCTGGTCCTCCAGGGCCACCTCCAGCGGGTGGGCCTCTGCCTCCTGGCGCGCCAGCTCGGCGGCCTCCGCGTCCAGGTTCGCGACCACGTCCTTGGGGCCGTCCACCACCACGAGACCCTCCTGGTCGGCGTCGCGCCGCACCTGCAGGCCATCGCCGGGGATGCCGCTGCTGCGCACGGACAGGACACAGGGGCCGCCGCGCCAGGTCTGGAGCACGAAGTTGCCCTCCGCGTCGGGGTAGGTGCTCCCGTCCGCGCAGCCGTTGAGCCATGCGTCCGCCGCGGGCGCACCGTCCGGGGTCACGATGCGGCCGCGGAGCGTGATCCGGGTGGGCTCCTCGTGACGGCACCAGCCCTGCTCCCCCGGAAACGCCTCGCCCCAGGCCAGCAGACCGGCGGGGACGGCGGCCCGATCCAGGGCTGCGAGCCAGGCCTCCTGGTCTTGCTGCAGCAGCTCTGGCCCCGGGAACGGGTGAGAGAGCTGGGTGAGGCCCTCGGGCTCCACCACCGCCGCGGTCAGGCGCGGGCCCGTGCGCACCACCCGGTGAAGGCCCACGGCGTACAGGTCGGCGGGGGCGTCGGCCGGCAGATCGCAGCGGATCAGCCCGAAGCCTCCCGCGCGGGCGGCCGCGGCCAGGGCCTCCTCGGGGGCGTCTCGTGGGACGAAGGGGGCGGGCTCGTCGGCGGGGGCGGCTCCCTCCTCGGCCTCGGAGGCCGCGATGTGCACGGTACGCGCGGACCGCGGAGAGACCTCTGGCGCCGCAGTCGGAGCAACGGGCGCCTCCTCCGGGCGAGGCCGCAGCAGCCAGAACGCAAGGCCCGCGGCAAAGAGAGCGATGGCAGCAAGGAGAACGGGGCGTCGTTCCATGCTCACCTCAGTCGTCGAAGACGTCCCAGAGGGTGGCCCCGGCTACGCTCCAGCCGCCGTCACTGCGCTGGCCGCAGGAGCCGTCGGGGATCTCGCCGTGGGCGCCCTACTCGGGGCAGTCGTCCACGTCGTCGGCGTCGATCAGGCCGTCGCAGTCGTTGTCGATGTTGTCGTCGCAGACCTCGACCACGCCCGGGTTGACGCCGGCGTCGTCGTCGTCGCAGTCAGCATCCGCGTCGTATCCGTCGCCGTCGTCGTCCGGGGCTTCCCAGCCTGAGTAGTCGGCCACATACCCGGTGTAGTCGCTGACGTTGCCGCGGTCGCAGCCGGCGAGGAAGGCGAACGCGGTGGAGGCGAGGGCGAGGACGCGGCGCTTCATGGGGGCTCCCTTGGCAAGCAAGACAAGGTTACCCGCCGCGGCGCCGGTGCGCTACCCCGGACAGTCTTCGGCGTCGGCCGTATCGATCAGGCCGTCGCAGTCGTCGTCCGCTCCGTTGTCGCAGACCTCGGTGGCGCCGGGGTGGACGGCGGGATCGTCGTCGTCGCAGTCCACGTCGTCGTCGTAGCCGTCGTCGTCGCGGTCGGAGACGGGCCAGGCGCTGTAGTCGTTGGTGGCGAAGGTGTCGGAGTCGGCGGGCCAGGCGGCGTAGTCGGTGGTGCCGCGCACACAGCCCGAGAGCGTGCCGAACAGGGCCGAGAGCGTGAGGAGGACGCGCCGCTTCATGGAGACTCCGGGCAGGGGCCGCGGTTATCGTAGCAGCATTCCAGCCACCCTCCGAGCGCCCATGCATCCCATCGACCTCCTGTACCGCGCCCGCCGCCTGGCCGTCCCGCCCTACCAGCGCGCCCAGCGCCACCTCCACGACCTGCGCATGCTGGTCGTCGAGGTCACCCAGCGCTGCAACCTGGCCTGCCGCCACTGCGGCTCGGACTGCACCCGCTCCGCCACCACGCCGGATTTGCCCGCCGAGAAGATCCTGGAGGTCCTGGCCGAGGTGGCCCAGGCCTACGACCCCAAGCGCATCACCATCATGATCGGCGGCGGGGAGCCCCTGCTGTACGAGGGCCTCTGGAAGCTGGGGAGCGCCATCCGCAAACTCGGTTTCCCCTGGGGCATGGTGACCAACGGCGTGCTCTGGGACGAGGTCACCCCCGAGCGCGCCCGCAAGGCCGGCGCCCGCAGCCTGAGCGTCAGCCTCGACGGCCCCCAGGACGCCCACGAGTGGCTGCGGGGCGTCCCCGGCAGCTTCGAGAAGACGGTCCAGACCATCCGCTGGCTGGTGGCGGCCGACTGGCTGCCCGTCATGGACGTGATCACCGTGGTCAATCCCCAGAACGTCCACCGGCTGGAGGAGACCTGGGAGATCGTGCACGGGCTGGGAGCCTCGGGCTGGCGGCTCATCCCCATCTCCCCCATCGGGCGGGCCAGGGGCAACCGGGAATTGCTGCTGGACACCGCCGAGTTCCAGGAGCTGCTCACCACCATCCAGCGCCTGCGCCAACGCTCGGACATGCCGGTCTACCTGTCCGAGTCCAACTACGTGGGCGGAGAGCTCGATTTCCGGGTGCGCGACCACCACTTCTTCTGCCGCGCCGGGGTGAGCTTCGGTGGGATCATGGCCAACGGCGACATCCTGGCCTGCGCCAACATCGATCGCCGCTTCCGCCAGGGCAACGTGTTCCACGAGTCCTTCGTGGAGGTCTGGGAGCAGCGCTTCCAGCCCTTCCGCGACCGGCGCTGGATGAAGACCGGCCGCTGCGCCGCCTGCGCCGAGTGGCCCTTCTGCCAGGGCAACTCCTTCCACAACTGGGATCTGGACACGGGCCAGCCCGCCGCCTGCCAGTTCCACGACCACGCGCTCAGCGAGGTGCCGCGGATCTGCGAGCTGCCGCTGCGGCACAAACTGGCGGGTCCCCGACCCAAGGGGAAGCGATGAGGTTTCGGGTCGTCGCTCTCGCCGTCGCGCTCTCGGGGTGCACCCGCTACGCGCTGCGCTCGGAAGCCGACCGCTACGTCCCACCGGCGGGGCTGGCCGAACGGGCTGCCCAGGCCGGCGACCGCCCGGTAGTGCTGCTGGTCCCCGGCTCCATGATCGTGGGCGACTTCTACGACCAGCTCGTGCCCTGGCTGGAGACCCAGGGCTTCTGGCCCCTGGTCTACACCGCTCCCGACCTGATCGCCGGCCCCCTGCGCGACGCAGCCCCCCTGATGGCCGAGGCCATCCAGGTCTCCGCGCAGGCCTCGGGCCAGGCACGCATCCACGTAATCGCCGAGTGCGACGGGGGGATCGCCACCCGCTACGCCGTGGAGAAGCTGGGGGCTGACCGCCACGTGGACCGCTTCGTCAGCTTCGTCTCGGCCCACGGCGGCACCCGTGGCTTCCCCATCACCTGGTTCCCCGCCCTGCGGGACATCCAACCGGACAGCAACCTGGTCTGGGAGATGGCCCACAGCCGCCTGCCCCGCGGCAGCGGGACCACGGCCTACACCCTCTCCTTCTGCGAAGACGAGGTGATGAAGCCCACCACCACCTCGGCCTACGCGGGCGCTGTCAACATCGCCCTCTGTGACCCCGGGGTCACCCAGCGCGCCCGCGAGCGCACCCCGCCGAACGTCCACCACCGCCTCGGCCAGGCCATGATCCCCATGTACCGCCAGCACTTCGCCGGGTTCTGGGACGAGGAGGTCTTCCTGCTCTACCGCCTGCTGCTCACTGGCGAGGTGGACGACGTCCTGGCCTACGATCGGCTGCAGCTCACGGTCTCGGACGATCGGTAGGGCCAACCCCGGATCGCGCTCCCTCGGCCAGGTAGCGCACGAAGGCCTCCGCGATGGCGCGGTTGGCACGCACGCGGGTGGCGAAGTCGCGCCTGCCGGGGGTCTCGGTGACGGCGGCCACCGGGACCCCGTCGTGGAAGAGCAGGTCCTCGAAGGAGCCGTCGCACTCGCGGAAGATCACCCCGTGCCGGACCGGGCTGCCGGCGACCTCACCGTCGGGGAGGCAGGGAAAGAACGCCTCCTCCGCCTGCCGGAGCGCCTCGGTGAAGGCCCCGGGGGCCTCGCCCTGCTCGTAGGTATAGAGGTAGAACTGCTCCCGCTCCCCGTCCTCGTGCAGCGAGAGGAACCCGAGGCGGCCGGCCTCCAGCAAGTGCGGGAGGTGCTCCAGCAGTATCCGGCCCTCGCGGGAGGGCTCCGCCTGGTCGTCGCAGGGGGGGCAGTAGCCGCGGTTGGGGTTCTCGCCCTGGTCGTTGCCGCGCCGCCCGACGGCCAGCCCGGTGGGGTTCACGACCGGCAGGAAGGAGAGGTTCGCCTTATGGAACAGCTCCTCTGGCGCGCCCCGCAGCAGCTCCAGCAGGCCCCAGCAACCCGCGGGCTCATCGCCGTGGAAGCCCGCCGCCAGCAGCAGGCAGGGGGCTCCTGCGACGGGGTGGTCCGGCTCCAGCAGCAGCACCGGGAACGGCCCGACCCGGCCGAGCTCGACCACACAGAGCCCGCGGCGCTGGGCCTGGGCCCGGAAACCGCGCAGCAGGGAGGCGACATCCGATGGGAGGGGGTCCGATCCGGGGCTCCCGCCCTCACACGCGTGGGAGGACGACATCCGCGGCACTCCAGAACACTGGGGAACGAACGGAGCCCATGCCGCTAACGGGTTCCGGCGCCGCGCGACAGGGGCCAGCGCATGGATCGGGAGATCGCGGGGCGCGCCGCGGGCCCGGAGCACCGGGTTCAGCAGCAAGGCCACGGCCATGCCGGCCGCGCCGGTCAGGCCCACGGTCAGGTCTCCCCCAACCGCGATCACCAGCATGGGCAGGCCCGCCGCCGTGGCGTCGGTGCCGTGCCCTCCCGTGGCGGCGCGCGCCCGGGGCCCCGCCCTACCGCGCCACCCCCTCGATCCGCCCCTGCAGGCGGCCCAACTCCACCACCGCCAGGGCGTACTCGACGCGGGCCTGGACCCGCGCGCCCTGGGCGTTGCTGACCGCGCGCTGGGCCTCCAGCACGTCCTTCTGGATGGCGCGGCCCTCGCGCTGGCGGGCCTTCTCGGCGGAGAGCGTGGCCTCGGCCAGGCGCAGGTTGGCGTCCGCCAGCTCGACCCGCTGGCGGCCGGTCTCCACGGCGCGCACCTGGATCAGCACGTTGGCGGCGACGGTGCGCTCCATGGCCTCGAGCTGCTGGCGGGCGATGGCCAGGTTGGCCTGGGCCTGCTGCACCCGGCCGCGGTCGGCGCGGTTGCCCAGCGGCACGGAGAGGTCGGCGCCCACCTGCCAGTAGCGCAGCTTGCCGTCGAACATCTCGCCGACGGCGTCCGCGAAGCCGGGCTCGTAGCCGTTGAGCCCGGCGCCGCCGGTGAGCTGCAGCTCGGGCAGGCGGGCGTGGCGGGCGTTGGACAGGGCCACCTCGGCGCTGTCCACCTCGCTGCGGTACACCAGCAGGCTGGGGTTGCCCGCCATGGCGGCCTCCACCACCCGGGCGTCGTCGAGCGCCAGGGCCACCGGCTCCTGGGGCTGGCTCTCAGGGGCGATGGGCTCCTGGGGGTCGACCCCCAACAGCAGGGCCAGGGCCTCGCTGCCGGCCCGGCGCCGGGCCTCGGCCTCCAGCAGGGAGGTCTTGGCCTGGACCACCGCCGCCTCCACGCGGGTGCCCTCCACGGGGGCGAGCTGCCCGGCGGCCACCATGGCCTGCACCACCCGCTGCTCCTCCTGGGCCACGGCCACGGCCTCGCGCGCGATGACCTCGAGATCCTGGAGGTACACGAGGTTCCAGTAGGCCTCGGCGGTGTCGGCCACGGCGGCGAGGCGCGCCACCTGCAGGCTGGCCTCGGCTTGGCTCACGGTGCGCTCGGCCTCGCGCACGGCGGAGAGGTTGTAGGCCAGGCGGTGCCCCTGCAGCAGGCTCTGGGCGATGCTGAACGAGAGGGTGCTGTAGCGCTGGGGCTCCTGCTGCTCCCAGGTCATGCCGGTGTCCAGCAGCTCGTACAGGTAGGTGGCGGAGTCCACCGACCAGCCCAGGCCCAGGCTGGTGCCCGTGGGCAAGAACTGGTTCAGCGAGGTGGAGAAGCCGCTGCGGCGGGTGTGGGAGGCCACCTGGCCGAACTGGGAGAAGCTCTCGGAGACGTTGTTCTGGGCGTCGGCCCCGAGCCCGAAGGAGGGGTCGAAGGTGCCGCGGGCGGTGATGAGCGAGCCCTCGGCGCCCAGCAGCGTGGCCTCGGACTGGACCAGGCTCGGGTTGGCGGCGAGCGCCCGTTCGAGGGCCTGGGCGTAGCTCAGGGAGCCGGCGCGGGCGGGGGGGAGCGCGAGGACGGCGAGGAGGAAGGCGGAGATCATGGGGCGTTCTCCGGGGACACGGGCCGGTCGCGGCTGAAGGCGAGCAGGCGCCAGGCGGCCGCGCGACCGTCGTCCAGGAGGGTGTAGAGCAGGGGCACGAAGAAGAGGGTGAGCACCGTGGCGGTGGCCAGGCCGCCGGCGACGACCCGCCCCAGCGGGGCGTAGGGGATGTCGAGGAAGGTGCTCTTGCCCACCGCCATGGGCAACAGGCCGAAGAAGGTGGTCATGGCGGTCATGAGGATGGGCCGCAGGCGGCGGCGCCCGGCCTGCACCAGGGCCTCGGTGCGCTCGAGGCCCTCCCCCCGCAGGCGGGTGACCAGATCCACCAGCACGATGCCGTTGTTGACCACCACGCCGATGAGCACCACCAGCCCGATGCCGCCCATGACGTCGAGCGGGGTGCCCGTGAAGTACAGGGTCCAGTAGACCCCGAGCAGGGCCATGGGCACGGTGGTGATCACGGACAAGGGGAGCACGAAGCTCTCGAACAGGATCCCCATGAGCAGGAACACGAGCACCACCGAGAGCAGCAGGGCGAACTGCTGGGCATCATCCGACTCCTGCTGCTCGATGAGCTGGCTGCCCTGCTCCCAGCCGTAGCCGCGGGGGAAGTCGATCTCCTTGATGACCTGCTCGGCCAGCCCGAAGGCGGCCATGGTGTCCACGCCTTCGGCCAGATCCACCTGGACCGTCAACCCGGTGCGGCGCTTCTCGCGGCGGATGGAGCCCCAGCCGCGGGTGACCTGCGGTTCGGTGACCGCCCGGATGGGCACGGAGGCGCCGCTGCGGGTGAACAGCGGGAAATCGAGCAGGGTGTCCAGATCGTCGCGATCCTCTTCCTGGAAGCGGGCGCGCACCGCCACATCCCGGCCGTTGTCCCACATCTCGGGGAGCTGGATGCCGCGCATGGCGAAGGCCAGGGAGCCGCCCACGGAAGAAGCATCGAGTCCGTAGCGGGCCAGGGCGTCCCGGTCGACGTTCAGCTGGATCTCCTGGCTGCCCTCGGTGTCCTCCGAGGCGTAGGCCGAGAGGAAGGCGGGCTGGGCCTCCAGGCGCCGGGCGACCTCGTCCGCCAGGCCCTGCAGCACCTCGGTCTCCTCGCCGAAGAGGCGGATGCCGATGGTGCGGTTGCCCATGGGGTCGTCGCCCCAGCCGATCTGGATGCGCACCCCGGGCAGATCCGGGAGCTGCTTCTCCACGTCCTTGACGATCTCGATGCGCTTGATGGCCCCTTCGGGCCACTCGTCCTTGTCGAACAGCGAGACCTGCAGCCAACCGCCGGTGCTGCCCTCGCGCAGGCGGGCGCGGGTGAACTCCACGCCCCAGCGCTCCCAGTTCTCGGTGGCGAGGTCCTCCAGGGCCTGCACCGTGGCCGCGCGCTCGGTCTGGGTCATGGCGGCGGGCAGGTCGTAGCGCAGCATGAAGCGCGACACCTCGCCCTCGTCGTCGCCGCTGCAGCCCACGGCCTTGAACGGCACCTGCAGGGTGATGACGATGACGGCGACCACCCCGAGCAGGGTGTCGAAGCGCCGCCGGAGCACCCAGCGCAGCGTGCGCTCGTAGCGGTTCGTGAGCCAGACCAGCCAGCGGGCGTCGGCCACGATGCGCTTGCGCTCGAGGAAGGTGGTGGTCAGCGGGGTGAAGACCAGGGCCACCACCAGGGAGGCGCCCAGCGCCCAGACCACGGGCAGGCCGAGCGCCTTCATGAAGAAGGAGAACATGGCGTTCTCGCTCATCAGGATGATGGGCAGGAACACCACCATGGTGGTGGCGGTGGACATGGTGATGGCCATGGCCACCTCGGCCGTGCCGCCGATGGCCGCCGTGCGGCGGCCCTGCCCCCCCTGGCGCGCCTTGAAGATGGTCTCCACCACCACGATGGCATTGTCGACCACCATGCCCACCGCGATCATCATGCCGGCCATGGACAGCAGGTTGAGGTTGCCGCCCGAGAAGTAGAGCACCCCCACCGTGATCAGCAACGAGAAGGGGATGCACCCCGCGATCAGCAGGGTCATGCGCCACTCGCGCAGGAACAGGAACAGCACGATCAGCGCGAAGAAGCCGCCCTGCAGGGCAGTATCGCGCAACGTGCCGATGGACTTCTCGATCTGCTCGCCCTGATCGAAGATGGTGAAGAAGGTGAAGCCCTCCAGGGCGGGATCCCGCTGCAGCTCGGCGAGCACCTCGTGCACCCGCCGGCACAGCTCCACCGTGTTGGCCCCGCTCTCGGCCTGCACCCCCAGCACGGCCGCATCCTGCCCGTTGATGTGGTGGATGGTGTCGTCGGGTTCAGCCCGGTAGCTGATGGTGGCCACGTCCGAGAGCTTGAGGCCCGCCCGGATGGGGTAGTCGCGCAGGGTGTCGAGATCGTCGAAGCGCGCGAGCGAGCGCAGGTAGCGCAGGGCGCCGCGCTCGGTGATGCGCCCACCCGAGAGTTGGAAGTTGTCACCCCTCAGGCGCTGGATCAAGCTGGACAGATCCACCCCGTGGGCGGCCAGGGCCTCGCGGTCGAAGTCCACCCAGACGCTCTTCTCGTCCACGCCCCAGACCTCGATCTGGCCCACCCCCTCGATGCGCTCCAGCGGGCGCTGGATGCGCTGCACCACCACGGGGTACGGATCCTCCAGCCGATCGGGGACGGTGAAGCCGAGCCACAGCTTGGGCTCGTCCGCCGGGTTCCAGCGGAAGACCCAGTATCGCTCCACGTCGTCGGGCAGCTCTGCCATGGCCCGCTCCATGCGGTCCACGACCTGGTTGTAGGCCTGCCCCATGTCCACTTCTTGATGGAACTCGATCTCCACCTGGCCGCCCGAGGACTGGGCCCGCGCCGAGAGGTTCTTGATGCCCGCCACCGTGGCGAGCTGCTCCTCCATGGGGTGGACGATGCGCTCCTCGGTCTCCAGCGGGGTGGTGTCGCGGTACGGCACCCAGACCCAGATGTAGGGGGCGTTGAAGCCCGGGGGCAGCATGTCCAGGGGCACCCGCTGCCAGGCCAGCACGCCGAGCACGCACACGGCCACGAAGGCCATGACCACGGTGACCGGCCGCGTGACCGAGAACAGCGGGAGCCAGCGGTTCACTCGGGCACCAGGGTGCTGGTCTGGCCTGGGCGGGGGAGCTCGCCCGTCTCGGGGTCGCCCTCGTCCTCGATGCCACGCCCCAGCCACCGCTCCGCCCGGACCACGATCTGGTCGTAGAGCACCGGGATGACCACGAGCGTGAGCAGGGTGGAGGAGGACAGGCCCGCGATGATCGTGATGGCCAGCGGGCGCTGGATCTCCGAGCCCTCGCCGAAGCCGAGCGCCAGGGGCAGCAGGCCCAGCACCGTGGTGGAGGTGGTGATGAGGATGGGGCGCAGCCGGATGCGGCCCGCCACGCGGATGGCCTCGACCCGCTCCAGGCCCTCCTGGCGTCGGCGGCGGTTGATGGCATCCACCAGCACGATGGCGTTGTTGACCACGACCCCGGCCAGCACGATGAGCCCGATGAGCACCACCACGGACAGCGGCATGCCCAGCGGCAGCAGGGTCAGCACCACGCCCACCACGGCCAGCGGCAGGGTGCCGAGGATCACCAGCGGGTGCAGCAGGTGCTCGAAGGTGCCCGCCATGATGGCGTAGACCAGGAAGATGGACAGCAGGAGCGCGAAGCGCAGCGAGGCCATGGAGCCCTGCATCTCGCGGCTCTGGCCGGCCAGGTCGAAGCTGTAGCCCTCGGGCCAGTCCATGCGCGCCAGGCTCGCCTGGATGCGGGCGCCGGCGCCGGCCAGGTCGAAGCCGGTGAGGGCGGCGGAGACCACGGCCACCCGCTGCTGGTTGACGCGGCGGATCTCGGAGGGGCCTTCGGCCTCCTCCAGGGTGGCCACGGAGGAGAGCGGGATCGGCGGGGTGAGCATCGGGTTGACGTTGAACCGCTGCAGCTGCTCCACCGCGGCCCGGTCGCGCTCATCGAGCCGCACCAGCATGTCGATACGGCGCTCGCCCTCGGCCAGCTCGCGCGCGTCGGCGCCCTGTACCTTGTTGCGCACGCCGCGGGCCACGCTGGCGAGATCGAGCCCGTAGTGGGCCAGCAGCTCGCGGTCGTAGCGGATGCGGACCTCGGGGAAGCCGCGCACCAGGGAGGAGCGCAGGTCCGTGAGGTCGGGCATGCCGGCCATGCGGCGCTGGGCCTCCCGCGCCAGGCCGCGCAGCTGCACGAGATCCTGCCCGGTGATCACCACCTCGATGGGGGTCTCGAAGGAGAAGAGCGCGGGGCGGGTGAGCAGGACCTCCGTGTCGGGCAGCTCCAGCAGGAGGGCGCGCACGTGGTCCATGGCGACCTGCTCGCGCGCGGCCAGATCGCCCCCGGGGCTGAGCTGGATGCGCAGCTTGGCGGTGTGCTCGCCCTCATCGGGCTCGGAGTCGGCCTGCCGCTCGGTGCCGATGGTGGCGTGGGTGGAGACCACCTCGGGCAGCCCCTCCACCAGGGCCTCGGCCCGGGCCACGATCTGCTCCGTGCGCTCCAGCGGGGTGCCCACGGGCAGGGCCAGCTCCGCGGTGAAGCGGCCCTGGTGGACCTCGGGGATCAGCTCCACGCCGAGCTTCGGCAGCAGGGCCACGCTCACGAGCAGCGCGGCCGTGGCCACGCCGAGCACCAGGCCGGGGCGCCGGAGCGCGCCCGTCAGCCAGCCCTCGTACCGCCGGGCCAGGCCCTCGTAGCGCCGGCCGAAGTGCCCCGCGGCCCACGGGGCGAGCCCGCCGACCCGCGGCAGCACACGCCGCCCGACCCAGACCGCGGCCCGCCCGCCGAAGCCCACCAGCACCATGAAGATGGCGGTGAAGACGTTCAGCAGCAGGGCGAGGAGGAGGCGCGGCACCAGGTAGACGCGCCAGATCTTGCGCCAGCCGCGGCCCGCGCGCCAGGCCGTGCGGAACTCCGCGATGGCGGGCAGTGACAGGGTGGGGCTCAACCCGTTGAGGCCCGGCGCCCGCTCGAGCGGCAGCCCCAGGGCCGCGACCATGGGCACCAGGAACAGCGCCACGCCCAGCGACGCCAGCAGGGAGAAGACCACGGCCATGGCCAGATCGCCGAAGATCTGCCCGGCCACGCCCTCCACGAAGGTGATGGGGAAGAAGACCGCGACCGTTGTCAGGGTGGAGGCGGTGACGGCCGCGGCCACCTCGCCGACCCCCTCGATGGCGGCCTCCTTGCGGGACATGCCGCGGTCCAGGCAGGTCTGGATGCTCTCCAGCACCACCACCGCGTTGTCCACCAGCATGCCCACGCCCAGCGCCAGGCCACCGAGCGACATGAGGTTGAGCGAGACCGCGCCGAGGTACATGGGCGCGAACGCCACCACCAGGCTCACGGGGATGGCCAGGGCGATGATGGTGGTGGCGCGGAAATTGCGCAGGAACAGGAACAGGATGCCCACCGCCAGCAGCGCGCCGAGCTGCACGGTGCCGAACAGGTTGGACAGCGAGGCCTCGATGAAGGCGGCCTGGTCGTCCTGGACCCGCACCACCACGCCCTCGGGCAGGGAGTCGATGATGGTGGGCGGGCCGAGGATGGCGGCCCTGACGTCCGGAGGGAGATCCGGCGGCAGCTGGGGGGGCGGCTTCTTCGTGAGCCCCAGGCGCTCCTTCACGGCGCGGGCCACCTGCACGATGTTGGCGTCGGCCTCGCGGTGGATCTCCAGCTCCACGGCCGGGCGACCGTCGAGCAGGGAGATCACCTCGCGGTCCTTGTGGGCCTCGCGCACGGTGGCGACGTCGGCCAGGCGCACCCGCGCGCCGTCGGCCCGCACGATCTCGACCTCCTGGACCTCCAGGACGGAGCTGAACTGGTTGGGGGTGCGGATCAGGAACTCGGTGTCGCCCTCGCGGATGCTGCCGCCCGAGATGTTGACGTTCTGGGCGATGAGCGCGGCCTGGACCTGCTCCAGGGTGATCCCACGGGCGGCGAGCCAGTCCTCGCGCACCTCGATCAGCACCTGGCGCTCCAGCCCGCCGCGCACCCTGGCCGCGGCCACGCCGTCCATGGCCTCCAGCAGGGGCTTGATCTCGCGCTCGGCCAGCTCGCGCAGCTGGACCAGGCTGGCGGGGTGGTAGGCCGGGAGGGGCCGCTCCTCCTCGGGCTCACCGGCGGCGGGCGGCAGCGCGCCCTTGGCCAGCAGCCCGGCGAGGGGGCTCTGCTTCATCTTCGCCGCCAGCTCCTCCCGGGCTCGCCGCTCCTTCTCCCGCTCCTCCTCCTCGCGCGCCCTCCAGTCCTCGGGGCTCTCGGTGGAGATGGCCAGGCGCAGGATGGGCTCCAGGCTGGGGTCGTAGCGCAGGATCAGGGGGCGCTCGGCGTCATCGGGCAGCCAGGTGGTCTGCAGGCGCTCGCGCACGTCCTGGGCGGCCTGATCGATGTCGGTACCCCAGCCGAACTCCAGGATGACGTCGGAGAGCTCGGCCCGCGAGCGGCTCTCCAGCTCCACCAGGCCCTGGACCGTGGACAGGGACTCCTCGATGGGGCGCGAGATCTGCTCCTCCACCTCCTCCGGGGCGGCGCCGGGGACCTCGGTGCGCACCGTGATGGAGGGGTAGGAGATGTCGGGCATGAGATCGAGCGCCAGGCGCTTGTAGGAGACCCAGCCGAAGACGCCCACGCCCAGAAAGACCATCAGCACGCCCACCGGGTGGGCGACGATGGCCCGGAAGAGCTCGTGGCGGCGCGCGGTGAGGTCCATGGCCTACTCGCCCTGGGCCGGCTCGTCGCCTTTTCCGTCGGCCTGCTCCTCCTCGGCCTCCTTCCTCTCCTCCTCGGCCTTCTCCTTCTCCTCCTTCTCCTTGGCGATGTCCTCGAGGGTGGGATCGCCCGGCAGGCGCACCCTGGCCTCGTCGCGCAGCACCTCCTGCCCCAGGGTGACCACGAGATCGCCCTCGCCCAGCCCCTCGAGCACCTCGGCGGTCTCCACCTCGACGAAACCGAGCTGCACGGGGACCTTGCGGGCCTCGCGCTTCGGGCCGGGCAGCTCCTCGTCCTCCTCCTCCTCACCGCCCTGGCCGGCCTTGGCCTTGAACTCGGCGAACTTGGCCTTGATCTTGCCGATCAGGCCCTCGTCCTCCTTGTTCTCTTCCTCCTCTTCGCCCTTGGCCTCCTCTTCCTCGGGGGCGGCCTCCTCCACGCGGAAGACGTATGGGTCGCCACGGTCGTACAGCAGGGCGCGGCGGGGGATGACCAGCACGTCCTCGTGGCGATCCACCTGAATGCGCACGGAGACGAACTGGCCCGGACGCAGCAGCGTGGCCCCGTCGTCGGGCACCACGGTGACGCGGAAGGTGCCGGTGGCGGGATCCACCACCGGGGCCAGGCGCTCCACGTGGCCGGGGACCAGCAGGCTCTCGTCGTAGACGGGCACCAGCTGGGCCGGCTGGTCCGGCGCCACCCGGACGAGATCCCGCTCGGGGAGCTGCACCACCACCCGTAGCTGGTCCAGATCCACCACCCGGAAGGCCGGGGTGGCCGAGCTCACGAGCTGGCCGTACTTGACGTACCGGGTGGCCACGCGGCCGTCGATGGGGCTGACCAGGCGCGAGAAGGCCCCCATGCGCTGGGCCTCCTCGTAGGTGGTGCGGGCGCTGGCCAGGGCATGCCGGGCGTCCAGCAGCTCGCGATCCGACAGCGCCCCGGCCGCGTGCAGGCGCTCCAGCTCGCCATAGGTCTGCTCGGCGCGCTCCGTCTCGGCCCGGGCGCGCTCCAGGGTGGCGTCGAGGTTGGGGTTCTCGATGATGGCCAGCACCTGGCCCTTGCGGACCTCGTCGCCCTCTTCGGCCTTGACGGCCGTGACCATCCCGGAGGTCTCGGGCAGCAGATCCACCGCGGCCTCGCTCTCCACCACGGCGGAGGAGACCACGTACTGGCTCACCGCGCCGGTGCTGGCCGCCTCGGCCTCCACCAGGGTGCGCGGATCCGTCTGCGGGCCTTCGTCGTCGTCGCCGCCCCCGCCGGGGCCGCCGCGGCCGCGCATGCCGCGTTTCCCGGCTTTGGGGCCGCCTCCACAGCCGACGGGCAACAGGACGAGGAGCAGGACCAGGAGCAGCAGCTTGCGCATGGGACACCGACGGCCAGGGGCTCACTGTTCGTATCACGCTGGGGCGCGAGCCCCTCCTACGCGGGTGGGTGCGCGCCTATTCCCTGTTGACCTCGAGACACGAATTCCGGCCCTGTCGGGACCCGCGATATAGGTGGGTCCCATGCCCCCCCGCGCCCGCCCCATCCTGCTGCGCCTCGCCTTCGGCCTCTGCGTGGCCGCCGGCCAGCTGGGCGCCACCGAGCTGACCCTGCGGGTGGCCTACGGTCCCCCCGCGCCGCCCACGCTGCTGGTGGTCGACCAGAAGGTGGCGGGCCGGCCGTTCGATCTGGACGGAGGGATGATCACCGTGGCGTACCAGGGGCGCGACACCATCCCGCCCTTCTCGCTCGCGCCCACCCCGGGCGTGCCCCGGGTGCTCGTGTTCGGCGGTTCCTCCGTGCACGCCGGCAGCCACCTGCCCGTGGCGCAGGAGTTCCCCGGCCTCGTACAGGGCGCGCTGGCGGCCGAGGGCAGGCGGGTCGAGGTGCTCAACCTGGCCCAGCCCGGCCGCGACTCCAACTCCACCCGTCCCGTCCTGGCCGCGGCCCTGGCCTTCCAACCGGCGCTGGTGGTGTTCTACATGGGCCACAACGACCTCGGGAACACCATCATGCAGGCCCGCTACCCGGGCGTCCGCGGCGCGCTGGAGGCCCGCGTGACCGTGGCCCTGCAGCGCAGCAAGATCCATGAGCTGCTCCTGGCCGGGCTGCACAGCGACCTGCTCGCCGCCGAGGAACACGCCGATATCTGGTCCATGCCTCCGCTGACGTCGGCCCAGCGCGTGCTGGCGGCGGGCCTCTTCGAGCGCAACCTGGTGTGGATGGCACAGCAGGTCCACGACCTCGGCGGCGAGGTCCTCATGGTCACGCCCATCTCGGACATGACCCTCAAGCCGCGCGTGGGTGCCACCGAGGCCGAGACGAAGGATCTCGGGAGGACGGAGGGCTTCGACGCGGCCAGCCTCGACGCCGCGTTGGCGGTCAGGCCCGATGATCCGCTCCTGCTCTGGATGCGCGGCCGGGGTCGTTGGGAGGCGGGCGATCCCCGCGGCTGCGACGACCTGCACCGCTCCTCGGATCTGGACCCCCGCCCCCTGCACGCCTCCGAGGCCATGGCCGACGCCATGCGCGCCGCGGCCGCCCAGAGCGACTCCCGCCTGCTGGACCTGCGCGCCCGGGTGCTGGAGGAGCACTGCCTCCCGCCCCCGGACTGGTTCATCGACGAGGTGCACCTGAGCGAGGAGGGGCACCGGCAGGTGGCTGCGCTGCTGGCCCCGGCGGTGGCGGAGGCGCTGGAGGGGCCCTGACCCGCCGCAGGGCGCCCGTCAGGCCCGCGCTTCGGGCGCCAGCCCCGCCCGCCTCAGGCGCCCCACCAGCGCGGCGGCCGCCACCCCCCCCACCGCGCCCGACAGGGCGTGGACCGGGCCGGCTACGGCGGCTTTGGCCGCGAGCCACGCCAGGGGTTGTCCCACCAGGGCCGCCCAGCCCAGCGAGACCGCCAGCTTCAGCAGACCCGCCAGGGCGCCCGCGAGCGCCCCGCGCCAGGTGCGCCGGCAGGGATCCGCGCCGGCCACCAGCGCCACGTCCAGCGCCAGCCCGGGCAGCAGGTAGCGCAGCACCACGAAGGGCCCGTCGGCCGTCCCGATCCCGGCCACCAGGGCCAGCAGGCCCGCGGCGGCGCCCAGGGCTGCGCCCGCCGGAGCCCGCCCCACGGCGCCCGCGGCCAGCAGCAGGAAGAAGGTGAAGAGCGCGGCGTTGTGCCCAGGCAGGTGCACCGGCAGGCGCAGCACGGTCCGCAGCACGACGAAGGCCACGGCGCACAGGCCTACCAGCAGGGCCTCGCGCAGGGAGAGGGGTGGTCGTCGCGTGCTCATGTCAGCTCCTGCCCGCCGAGGGGCCCGGTGCCGGCCGCCCGCAGCGTCGCCGCGTCGGCCTGGGCCGAGGCCAGGGAGAAGATGCGCAGCACCACGGGCAGCAGCACCGCGGCCGGGTTGCGGATCCGGCGGAGGCGCGCCTGCTCCCAGGCCCGTGCGGCCGCGCGCTCGATCAGGGGCCCGGCGGCGATGCACAGCGCCATGGCCAGCCCCAGGCGCGGCCCCGCGAGACGGCAGAGCAGGCGCTGCAGATCGGCGCGGCGCAGGCTGCGCAGGGCGATGGTGGCGGGCAGCCAGGCACCCAGGGCCTTGCCCACCGTGAGCAGGCCCAGGCCAAGACCCGCCGGCCAGCCCTGCAAGACGCCCAGCACCAGGGTGGAGGTGCCCAGCAGCAGGGCGCCCCGTCTGAGCACCCGCGGCAGGCTGCGGCGCCCGCCAGGGGCCAGCCTCAAGCCCACCAGGAGCGCGCCCACCAGGCCCCAGAGGGGCGCCAGATCGCGCAGGACGGCCACGCCGGCGATGACCGCCAGGCCCGCCGCCAGCACCGCCACCACCCCCGCGTCCGAGCGAGCGCGCGGCCCGGGCCCGGTGCTCGTGTCCCTGCGAACCGGCCGGGACGCCGGCAGCACGACCAGCCGCCCGCAGGTCCGCGCCAGCAGATCCTGGTCGTGGGAGGCCACCACCACCGCGAGCCCGTGGGCGGCCTGCAGGTGGTCCAGGGTGGCGAAGAGGCGCTCTTCGCCGGCCGGGTCCAGCCAGGCGGCCGGGTCGTCCAGCAGCAGCACCGGCGGCAGGGGGGCCAGCACCGCGGCGATCGCCAGGGCCAGGCGCTGCCCGTGGCTGGCCCGCAGGGGGTCGAGGTCCGCCGGCAGATAGAGCCCCAGCAGCGCCAGCAGGGCC
>JBDRKM010000008.1:0-2722 GCA_043814015.1 Pseudomonadota bacterium | reverse complement strand
GGGGCGCCCGCCAGGGTGGCTGTGAGCTTCTTGCGGATCTCCTCCTCGCTGCGCGGCAGGGAGGTGCCCTGAGCCACCGCCCCGGTGGCCACGAGGCTGACCACCTTGGCCAACAGCGTCTTGCCCGTGCCCTCGGTGGGGGCCTCGACCAGGTGCAGCGGGGTCAGCCCCGGCACAAGGTGCCGCACCACTGGCAGCAGCAGCGCGGCCAGCGCGTGGGCGCGGTCGCTGGCGCGGGCGAACGGGAATTCGCCGAGGAGGTCGTCCAGCAGCAGGGCGCGGGCCGCCTCCCGCGCAGCCCGGTCGGGCACGGTGGGGAGCGCCGCAGCCGCTGCCAGCACCTCGGGCGCCACCACCTGGTACTGGCGCGAGGTGGGGTCGTAGCCTGCCCCGACGGCGACGCTGCCGTCCAGGGCCACCAGGGGCAGGCGCGTGACGCCCTCGATCCGTGGCAGCTCGGGGTGGGGCAGGACGAGCATGTCGCGCACCACGTCAGGGGGGAGGCGCGCGTCCTGGGGCCCGCGCTCGCTCACGGCGATCCAAGTGGCGGCCCGGTTGAGCAGGGCGGCCAGCAGATCGGCGTCCAGTGGTTGCAGGGGCGAGCGCCCGACCACGGCGCCCGCCTCGTCACCCGCGTAGACCAGGGCCTCACCGTGGCGGAACACCCGGTCGCGGAAGGGCGAGGACAACAGCGCCGCCCAGGCGTCCGCGACCACCTCCCGGAGCTGACGGCCCGAGGTCACCACCTGGGGCGGGGCGTCGGGCGCCACGGAGGTCTCGGAGGGCGCCAGCAGGCGCAGCGCGGCCTCACGGGACAGCGCCGGGAAGCGGGCCGCGAGGCGCTGGGCCACCGTCCGCAGCTCGGTGTGGCTGGCCCCGGCGACATGCCCCCGGAGGTGGTCGAGCGCGGTGGGCAGGGCCTCCGGGGAGAACGCCGCGGGCAAGAGTTCCACCACCCACGCGAAGGGCTCCCAGGGGCCGGCGGCGTCCACGAAGGCCTGGAAGGCGGCGCGACCCTCGCGGACCAGGAAGTCGTCGGCGCCGGTCTTGGTCAACCCGCACAGGCGGGGCAGGCGCACCACACGCACCGCCGCGCCCTCCCGGGTCAGGGCCGCGCACAGGCGCTCGCAGGCCAAGGCCACACCGTCCTTCTCCACGCGGTCCGAGTCGAAGCAGACGTACACGCACCGCCCGCGCCAGGCCCACCGGCGCAGATCCGGGTGCAGGGGCTTGCGCCCGGGCGCCTGCCGGCTGGTGGGGTCGGCGAACATGTGGACGCCGGGCAGGCCGATGGCGGGGAAGCCCTCCTGGGTCAGGGCCAGGGCCTTCTTCTCGCCCTCGGTCAGCATCAGGGGGCGCGCGGCGTCGCGGCGGAGCGCGGCCACGGCGGTGGGGACGTAGGGGTAGAAGGTGAGCCCCCGCTCGATGCGGTCTCGCAGCGGGTTCTCGTACTTCAGACCGCTGCGGCGCACCCGGCCCTCGTCCACGCGCAGCCGGGTGTAGGGGTGGGTCACGCCGTCCACCACCACCTCGGTGCTCGGGTAGGGGAAGGCGATCCCGGCCACCCCCCGGGCGAAGCCCAGGCGGCGCGCCTCCTCGGGGGCCACGGAGTAGATCCCGGCTGCCTGGATGGTGGCATCCGTGAGCCCGGAGCGGCGCAAGTGCTCCAGGTGCTCGGGCCGCAGCCGCGGGATCGCCCCGGGCTGCGCGATGGTGAGAGGGGAGGTCACGACCGCGCCCCCTCGGTCGCCCCGACTGGCACGAGATCCCACAGGTCGGCCTCGGAGACGCCGCGCAGATAGCGGCTCGCGAGCAGGAGCTGGCGCGTGGTGGGCGTCAGGTGGCGGCGGCGGTTGAAGACCTGGCTCCAGTAGGAGCGCGACAGGCCCAGGTGATCGGCGAAGCGCTGGTGGGTGAGGTGGTTGCGGGCCAGCACCCAGCGGAGGGTGTCGGTGCGGAGGAGGAAGTGGGCGGGTTCCATGGAGGGCTCCTGGGATGGGCGGCGGCGGGTACGACATGCAAATCACCACCGAACGGCGTTCGATCCATCGAAAACGCTCCCCACAGTCGGCTTCCGTGGATAGCCCCCGCAGCGGGGAGCTGGCTCGACCGCGTGGGGAGCGCCGGCCAGGACGAGGGGAACCCAGGCCAGCGGCGTGGGGGGCGCCCCGGCCAGCGTGGGGGGCGTCCCGGCCGGCGTGGGGAGTGACCGGCCCGCGTGTGGGGAGCGAGCGCGGAGTGGGGCTGGGCTGCCTCTACGACCCCGTCCTGGTCGCGCTTCCCGCGCTCCCCACGCGCGAGGTGGGGACCGAATCCGCACGCCGCGCTGCCCCCTGGAGACCTACGTTGGAGGTGCGACAGCAAGGACGCCGATGACCTCCGACCTCTCCACCATCTCCGCACAGGTCCGCTACGACCTCCGGGCCGGCCGCTGCTGGGTCGCCACCTTCGCCACCATCGAAGGCGAGCTGATCCTGGAGTACCGCACACCCCGCGGTGCCCTCTACGCCGAGCGCCCGCGCCTGGTCCTGTGGCAGCAGGGCGCCCTCGCGCGCATCCTGGCCGACCTGGACCTGACCACCGCCGACCACTCCGCCATCGACCACGCCCTCTCCACGCTGCTCGCCCGCAACGCCGACCTGGCCGCTGCCGACAGACCCCTCTTCGACCTGCTCCTTGCCCTGGTCCGCGCCCACCACCTCGGGGCCAACCGCCGCACCCG
>JBDRKM010000007.1:0-15476 GCA_043814015.1 Pseudomonadota bacterium | reverse complement strand
TGTCCGTGGCGGGCGTGGCCACGGAGCGCCGGACCGCGCGTGCCGGCGCGCCTCGCGTGGCGGCGGGGCGGCTGGGGGCGAGCGGACCGCCCACCTCCCGGGAGCGCTCGGCCCACAGCGAGCGCAGCGTTGGTGCGGGGTGTGCGCGCTCGGAGCGCTGCTCGGCGCGCCGCAGGGCGGCGTGGGCGTGCGGTGCCCGTGCTTCCCGTGACGCCCCTGTCCGGGGCATTTCGCCGGCCTGCTCCAGCCCGACGCGGCGTCCAGCGGGCGCGACGAAATCGCCGGAATCATCGGCCTGTGCCGGAAGTTCGGGGAACGGCAGGACCATGCCCGGGCTCATGGACCAGCGCACCCGCGCGCCACCACTCCAGCCCTGCGAGCCAGCCCAGCCCAGCATGGCCGACCCTTCCCAGCGCGCGATGCGCTGCAGCAGGGACCCGGGCGCGGCGGCGGGCGCCAGCCGGCGGGCGATCCGGCGCTGCAGCTCCCCACCGACTCCGTGAACCTCGGCGCGACGCAGCCGCGCGCCGAGGCGCACCGCCGTTCGTTCACCGGGGATCCTGCGTGGGAGCGCCATGACCTGCCTCGCTAGCCGTCGTACTGGGTGACGGTGACCTCGATCCCGTGGTGCGCGATCTCCAGCATCTCCACGGCCAGATCGGCGCCGTTGGCGTTGAAGGAGGGGCCCTCCCAGGCCACGGGCCAGGCGCGCTTGAAGGTGTACCGCCGGACCTCCTTTCCGTTCAGCCGCTTGATGATGATGGCACCATCACGGCGACCGGCGAAGGAGTCCTGCGTGATCTCCTCACGCCACTGCTGCAGCGTGATGTCGTTGGTCACGCCGTGGCGCAGCACGATGTTCTCCCAGCGGGTCTGGCCGGGCAGCTTGTGGACGTACTCGTTGAGCCCGCCCTCCTGGATCTCGAGGACCTCGGTGCTGCTCTTGAGGCCCGAGCACTCCAGGAAATTGGCCACCTCGATGTTGTCGATCTCCAGGGCGAAGATCATGTTGCCTTCGGGATCGGCCAGCGTGGTGGCGCTGGCGTCCTGGCGGCCCTGGTATTTCTTCTCAGCCATGGAAAAACCTCCTCGGCCTAGGCTCCGCTCTCACCGAGCCGGAGATCGATGGTGATGTGCTCCGTCATGCCGATGGGTCGAAGCTGGACGCGCACGTTGAGTGTACCTGCATTCCGCTCGACCGGTGGATTCGTCTCGTGATCGCACTGCACCAGGTAGTCCCCTCTGGGGGCCTCGCTGGTGATGAGGCCGGCGCGCCAGAACTCCTCGAGCCGCACCCGGGCGTTGCGTTCGAGCACCGCCCACACCTTGGCGTCGTTCTGCTCGAAGACCGCCCACTCGTTGTCGCGGCGCAGCTGTTCTGTGACCATGGAGACCACCCGGCGGCTGTTGATGGCGCGGAAGTTCGGATCGGCGGACAGGGTGCGCGCGCCCCAGACCACCACCCCGCGGCCAGCCTGGATGATGAGGGGGTTGATCCTGGCGTCGGACAGATCTCCCGCCTCGCGCCAGTCCGGGTTCACCTCGAGATCGGTCGCGCCGCGCAGCGCGATGTTGGCCGGGGGCCAGGCCACGCCGTAGTCGCCCCGCTCGCGCTCCATGCGGGCGTAGATGCCCGCGATGGCGCCGGACGGGGGGAAGAGGGATTCGCTCCGGCGCAGCCACGGGTAGTACAGCGCGCCGTAGGAGCGGGTGGAGGGGTTGCGCTCGGAGAAGCCCGCCGCCAGGGAGACGAGCTCCGCGCCGTGGGCCCCGCGCGGGGCGTCCATCACGAAGAAGCGGTTCCCCATCTCGGCGCAGTGGGCGAGCAGGGTGTCCCAGGCGACCTCGGTCTGGCTGGTGGTGCGCCCGAGATGATCCGTGGCGCAGGGCAGGAACGCGATGTCGGGGGAGATGAGGATCGCGATGTCCTCCTCCACCCGCAGCCGCTGCATCAGCGGCGCGAGCACCCCCGCCAGGGTGGCCTCCACCGTCAGATCGCCGGCGGACTCGACGCAGACTCCGAAGAGGTGCAGGCGCTCCCCACCGTTCTCGAAGAAGGTGGACAGGGCCTGGCTGGTGGCCACCGAGAACCGCCCCCGGTCGGGATGGGCCCAGAAATCAAGGGCGCGCACCAGCTCGATCTCGAGCAGGTCGCCCGGGGTCGCGCCCTCCGGCCAGCGCTGGGGCATCAGGAACGCGATCAGGCCCGTGATGTCGCAGCGCACGAGCCCCGCCCGCCTCGTGGGCAGCGCCGTGTGCTGGACCGTGATTCCAGGCCGCATCTGAACCCCTGGGCGCCGATACGCCCCTGACGTCGGGGACGCCAGGGGGCGATCAGCGGGTGTCGTTGATCTTCTCGTTGATCGCCGAGATTTCCTTCACCCAGGCGTGCCGCTCTTTGTGCGACATGTCCAGGACGAGGTCTCGGTCCCAGTGGAAGTGATAGGCGACGAAGGCTACCTCCTTGAAGATGCTCTCCAAGGGGTAGCTTACGATTCCCCCAGGCGGCCGAACTCGCGCTCGAAGACTGCGCCGCACTCGGGACAGGTCACCTTGACAACCGCCTCGTCCTCGTTGATGCGGTTGTACATCTCTTCCAGGAACCTGAGATCCCCGGCGAACAGGTTCTCGATGATGCCGGTGTGGACATCGGGGAGATCGCCGAGCTTGGTGATGACGTTCGCCAGAAGGACGATGATCAGGTACGCGCGGTTGCGCTGCACCCGCAGATCGTTGAGGGGTACGATCTCGTCGCGGGCGGTAGCCAGGCGCATCACGCCCTCCCGATGGACTACGCCGTCTTTATCGACGTAGCCCCTCGGGAGGACGAATTCGTACTCCGTCTTCAATTCCATCAGGCGCGCTCGACCTTCTCGACGGCGATCTCCACCTTCTCGATGGCCATGGCGCTCTTGTCAGCGTCCATATCGGGCACGTACCACTTGCAGGGCCACCCTTCGTAGAAGTTGTAGCGGGCGACCTCGGTCTGGCCGTCGTTGTCGAGGATGATGATCGAGCCGGAGCGGCGGTCGATCTTGCCGTCCTCGATGTTCTTCCGCCACTGCCACAGGTCGTCGGTCGCGGTGTAGCCGCGCTCGAGGACGATGTTGGCGTAGGTGGTGCGGCCCGGCTTCTTGCGGACCACCATGTCGTTGCCCTGCTTGAACTCGATGATCTCGGTCTCGGAGTCCATACCCGAGATGCTCTTGAAGCCACCGACGATGATCTTCGCATCGCCGATGATCCCGGAGATCTCGAGCAGGAACATGAACTGGCCGTACAGTTCCTCAGTTGGCATTGTCGTGTTTCTCCTTGCTGTTTACCGAATCGCGGTGGCTCACGTTCCGGTGGGGGGTTGACGGTGAGTGGGGCTATTCCTCGATGAGGCCGCCACCGTCCCACTGACCGATGCTGAAGATCACGAACTCCGCCGGCTTGACCGGGCAGATACCTACCTGCACGTTCACCTGGCCGGCGTCGATAAGATAGCGCGGATTCGTCTCGTCGTCGCACTTGACGTAGAAGGCTTCTTCGGCCGTCTGGCCAAAGAGGGCTCCGGAACGCCATACCCGCATGAGGTATGCGCGCACGTCGCGGGTGAGTTTCTTCCAGAGGGTCTGGTCGTTCGGCTCGAACACCGACCACTGGCTGCCCAGCATGATGGACTGCTCCACCATGATGAAGAGGCGGCGGACGTTGATGTACTTCCAGGAGGGATCGGACTTCGTGGCCAGGGTGCGCGCACCCCAGACGCGGATGCCGCGGTCCTTGAAGTTCCGGGTGACGTTGATGCCGCGGTCGTTGTACTGGCCCTGCTCCAGCCGGTTGATGTTCTGGGTCAGGCCGGTGATGCCGAGCACCAGCTCGTTGGCCGGGGCCTTGTGCACGCCGCGCTCGCCATCGACCCGGGCGTAGAGGCCGGCGACGTGGCCGCTGGGCGGCACGTACAGCTCGTTGCTGGTGGTCTTCTGGAGCTTCCGGCGGTTGGGGCCGGTCACCGCGAGGTGGCTCTGGTCGCCCACGAACCACGAAGGCTTGGTGATCTTGAACCAGGGCACGTACAGCGCGCCGTAGCCCTTGTCGGAGGCCGGGATGTCCATGTCGCCGGTGGAGACCATGGGGCCATCCAGGATCGCGAAGCGGTCCTTGCGGGTCTCGCAGAGCTCCAGCATCTCCTTCTGCTGCACCGGGGACAGGCCGGGGGCCACCATGATGGCCATGTCGTCCACGTCGTCGAAGGCGTAGAGCCCGAGCTTGTCGGCCTGGTTCTCACGGATGGAGCACTCCAGGTTCTGGACGCCCATCAGGTAGACGTAGGCCTTGCCACCGCCGTTGTCGAAGAAGCCGTTCACGGAGGCGACGAAGCTGAAGACGCTGGGCTGCGACAGCCAGGCGCGGAACTGGTCCTGGAGGTCCTGGTTGCTGGTGAGGGCCTCGAACACGGCGTCGGCCGCCTCGTCCATGTCCTTGATGGCCTTGCCGACGAGCTCCTCGACCGGCTTGGTCTCGATGAGGTACTGGGCGAAGAAGCTCTGCAGCCAGCGGAAGAACTCGGCCTTGTTGGTGATGCCCACGGGCGCGACCGAGTACTCGGAGCGCATGGCGGCGCCCTTGGCGGCCTTGAACTCGTACCCGTAGACGTTCAGCACGTCGGCGGCGGTCTTGGGCTCGGCCTTGCGCTGCGCCAGCTCGAAGGTCTGGTACACGGCGTTGAGCAGATCCTCGACGGCCGAGTCGGAGTCGGTGACGACCTTGCCCTTGACGTCGATGAGGGTCTCGGCGACCTCGATGGTCTGGGTGCCCCAGGTGATCTTGGTGTGGCCCTTCTTGCCGGCCTCGAACTTGGGCGCGTTGGCGCCGCTCTTGGGGGCTCCGTGCAGCTCGAAGAGGGCCTTGACGTCGCGCACCTGGCTCTTCTTGAACTGGAAGGCCTGGGTGAGCGCGGTGACGGCCTCACCGCCGTCGCCCTTGACGGCGCCCTTCGTGTCCATGAGCTGCGGCACGACCTTGCCGGAGAGCTCCTTGGTGCCATCGGACCCGGTGATCGAGATGGCGTCCACCGGCGGCTCGAAGGGGAACAGCCCCAGGAAGCCGGGGATGCTGGTGGGCACGGAGGCGATGGGCTTGGCACCGCTGTCGACCTCGCGTACGTAGACTCCTGGGGTGTGGTATTCCATCGACGACCTCACTCCTCGCGTTCAGATGAGTCGCTCAAGCGACGATATCCGTGGGCTTCGGGCCCCGGGGGGGTACGGGCCGACTGTCCGGGCACTGCGCCCTTGATCCGACCCGAAGGAGACTCGTTGAAGTTACGCGCTGGCCGGGGCGGCGCCACCTGACCAGCCTGGGGCAGACGGATGGTGGTGCCGCCGCTGCCTTCGTAGAGGGGACCGTCGAGCGCCACCCGCGCCCGGTAGCACAGGAAGGGGCGGAAGGGGGCCTCGAGGATCGTGAACAGGTTGATGCCGTCCGGTACGGTGAGATCGTCGACGAGCGCGAGCGAGACCTTCTCCATGAACAGCTCGTCGTCTCCCTCGGTGGCGTTCGAATCGTAGGCCCGGCCAAGAGAATCGATCTCGCGGCCGTCGGGGAGGATAAAGCGCCGCGGGCGGTAGATCAAGTGGGTGGCCTCATGCAGCCGCAGGATGCTCCAGCCCAGCAGGCGCTCGGCGTCCGACCTGAATTTCGAGTGGGCGCAGATCAGGTAGAAGAGATCGAGCAGCAGCGGCGGCCGGTGGTAGTAGACGGGCGCCCCGTCCTCCGGATCGCCGGTCAGGATCGGCGCGACGCGGAACCGCTTGCGGTTCTGGAGCGCGGCGTTCTGGCCCACCCGGTACATGTAGACGTAGATGACCTCCTCGCGGTCCTTCGGGACGTACTTGAGGTCCTCCTCGATGCGCGGGTGCTGCTCGCTGACGTCCCAGCCGTCGAGCAGGAAGCGCTGGATGTGTTCGGTGGTCTCGCCGAGGATGTTCCGGCCGCTCATCGGCCCGTGCCGGGGGCGCTCCTCGACCTCGACACCGCTCATCGGGAACCTCCATCGGCAGCCAGACCTCCCAGGTAACGCGCGGCGAGCCCACGGGGCACTGCCGGGTAGGCACCTCGCAGGCGGGTGCAGGCAGGCGAGGCCGACGGGGAGCGGCGGAGAGATTCAGCGGCGATGGCGACGGGCCCGAGGCGCGTGAACCGCTGCAGCCGCTCCCGGACCTCGCGCACCCGCCGCCGCCGAGCCCACGCGGGGGAGAGCGCGTAGGGGGTCTTGACGACACGGATCAGCTGCGGGGCATTGGGCTCAGGCCGGGCGAGGCGCCCCGGACGGCGGACACGGCCCGAGAAGGTGGCCCGCTCGGCCCCCGTGAGCACCGGAGGCTCGGGCACCGGCCGGGTGCTGCGCGCGTGGACCCGCAGCACCAGCTCCGAGAGCCCCATCAGGTGGGCGCCGATGGGCGCGCGCTGCAGCCGGGCGAAGGGATCCGACAGGGTACCTCCTGGGTCGGGCGAGCGAAGACCTTGGCAGGATCTCGGGGGAAATGCAAGGCCGTTCGACAGGCCCTCGTGATGATCGCCCAGGAAGGGATACCATGGAGGTATGTCCACGCAACACAGGCAGGCCTCCTCCCGTCGCCGCCCGGCCCACCGGGTGCGGCACGGCGGCTCCGGGCAGGGCAGCGATCACGACGAGCAGATCAAGGCCATGGCCAAGGACCTCGGCAACAAGGCCATGCAGGATCGCCTGGCCCGCGCCACGGGCAAGCGCGACGCCCTGATGGCCTTCATCGTCGAGCGTCTCGGCAAGGTGCGTGACATGCAGCAGCGCGAGCACGAAGTGCTGAACCGGCGCACCGACTGGTGGCGCGACCTGGCCTGGCAGCAGCCCGGGGTCTGGCTGCCGGAGCCCGAGCGCTGGGGGCCGGTGGCGCGCGCCTACCGCCAGGCCGCGGAGGCCCTGGCCGCCGGCCACCTCACCCGCGGTGCCCAGCTGCTGGAGCAGGCCATGGAGGCCGAACGCGCCACCCAGGAGGCCCTCCCCTGGGGGTTGGGCCTGCGCCCCGAGGAGGACGCCCCCAGCAGCGACGTGGACCACGGGCCCGAGGCGATGGATGGCATCGGCGACGGCGAGGGCTGCCCTCAGGGCGAGCTGCCCGCGGGGATCGCGGTGGCGGCGGAGGTGGAGCGCTTCCGGCAGGCGGCGCCGGAGGGGCGCCAGATCCGGGTGGTGCCCCACGATCATCCGTGGTGGGAGGAGGAAGAAGAGGAGGAAGAGGAGGGGGGGAAGGAGTAGGCGCTTCCGACTTCCCCCACCCCACGCTATGATGGCAGCACTGGAGGGCCCATGGCCGCAGGAAAGAGCACCCCCGGCGAGAGCGTCACCTCGAGGCTGATGTCCCGCTCCTCACGCGCCCCGCTGCAGCGGCGCACCATGCCGGGCGGGGGCGAGGTCTGGGAGGGTCCACTGGCCACCCGCGCGCTCAAAGCCCTGGGCGCCCGCGCCATGACGGTGGACAGCAGCATCATCGTCGGCGACGACTTCGATCCGTCCACCCCCGAGTCCCAGGCCCTGTACGCCCACGAGCGCTTCCACCAGGAGGTCTCTGGCGGCGCGGGCTCCCACCAGGGCCTCGACGCCGAGGAGCACGCAGCCCGCACCGTGGAGCGCATGGTGCTGCACCGCGCGGCCTCCGGCGGAACCGAGGCCGGGGGCGCCTTCTCGGGCGCCGCCATCCACGATCTGCCCACCTCCCCCGACTCCGGCGCCGAGCCGGGTCAAGGCGAGGTCGAGCGCGCCCCTGATCCATCCAAGGGCTACGAAGCCATGGTGTCCCAGGGCATGTCCCACGCCGAGATCGTGGACAAGCTCGCCTCCGCCTGCATCGGCAGCATGGACGCCCTTTCCGCGGCGCGACACGAGCGCGGCGGGGACATCAAGGGCGGGTTCTAGGGGAGCTTTCAGCCGTCAGCCCACAGCTGTCAGCCAGGCGCAGCCGGCCTCCGCCGCGGCGGTCGTGGACCTGTACAATGCAGAAAACCATGCTTGGTAGCTGCTGATAGCTGACCACTGATAGCTGACCGCTCAGGCTCCGGTTACGCGTTCGCGTCAGAAATTTCCCGACATGGGAGGCTGCCGTGGCCACCGTCTTCACCGAGCTGACCCGCCGCCTGCGGCGCACCGACCTGTTGCTGATGCGCGCGGTGCGCCGGCAGCGGCAGCGCCCGGCCATGCTCAAGAAGGCCCAGTTCTGGGGCTCCTACGTGGACGAGACCGAGGTGGAGGCCCTGCTGCGGGCCCACGGCGAGATCGACGCGCCCCTGGCCCCGGACGATCTGGAGAGCGCCGCCGCCGCCACCGTCGCCCTGCGCGATGAGCCCGGCGGGCGGATCGGCCGCCTGCGGGACGCCTTCGGGCTGGACGGCGACGAGATCGATCTCGTGCTGCTGGCCATGGCCCCCGAGATCTCCGCTGGCTACGGCCGGGTGTTCGCCTACCTGAACGACAACCTGAACCAGGCCTACCTCACGGTCGATCTGGCGGCGCGGGTCTTGCGGCGCGACCGCAACGAGCGCCTGGCGCTGCTCTCACGGCTGATGGGCTCCTCGCCGCTGATGCGCTACCGGCTGCTGCTGCTCAACCCGAGCGACGGCGCCGAGACCCACACGGCCCGCCGCCTGCACCCCTCCCAGCGCTTCCTGCACTGGCTGCTCGAGGAGCAGGAGCTGCCGGGCGGCCTCGGCTTCCAGCCGCTGGACACCTCGCGGGAGCCCTTCATCCCGGCCTTCACACGCCGCCGCATCCAGGAGCTGGCCCCGGGCTTCGGCAAGGCGCTGACCATCGTGGTGGTGGGCTCCACCGTCGGCGCCCGCGAGGGCGTGGCCATGGCCCTGGCGCGCCGCATGGGGCGCCCCCTGGTGCGGGTCGATCTGGAGCGCACCAAGGAGTACCTCGAGCAGCCCTACGATCTGCTGCGCGAGCTGCGCCTCAACCGCGCCGTCCCCTACCTGGTCAACGTGGTCGCCAGCCAGGAGGATCCCACGCTGCGCAACCAGCTGCTGGCCCTGGGCAGCGCCGTCTCGCGGCTCCCCTACCCTGTGCTCGTGGGCGGCTCGGACCGCCGGGCAGTGGGCGCCCTGCTGGGCGCGGATCGCCCCTCGGTCACGGTCCAGGTGCACCGCTCCAGCCTGGGCGAGCGTCACGAGGCCTGGGCCGACGCCTTCGATGGCCGCGGCTGGCAGCCGGAGCTGGCCTCGGTGATGGCGGAGCGCTTCTACTCCGTGGGCGGCACCACCATCCCCCGCATCCTGGATCGCGCCGAGGCCGAGAGCGGCGGGGAGGAGCCCGACCAGGAGGCGCTGTGGGCCGCCGCCCGCGAGGAGAGCCGGCCCGAGTTCCGCGGCCTGGCCCTGCACATCGTGCCCTCCTACGGCCTCGACGACCTCATCCTCCCCGAGAAGGTCAAGGGCCAGCTGCAGCACCTGATCGACTACCTGGCCCACCAGGAGCAGGTCTTCCACCATTGGGGCATGTCCAAGGTCCGCTCACGCGGCTACGGCATCAAGGCGCTCTTCTCCGGCGGCCCCGGCACGGGCAAGACCATGGCGGCCGAGGTCATCGCCGGGGCGCTGGGGCTCGACCTGTTCCGGGTCGATCTCTCCTCCGTGGTGTCCCGCTGGGTCGGCGAGACCGAGAAGAACCTGCGCGAGATCTTCGACGCGGCCGAGGGTGGCACCGCCATCGTGCTGTTCGACGAGGCCGACGCGCTCTTCGGCGCCCGCGGCGAGGTCAAGCAGGCCCAGGACCGCTTCGCCAACCAGGAGGTCAGCTTCCTGCTGCAGCGGCTCGAGGTCTTCGAGGGCTGCGCGATCCTCACCACCAACCTCCAGGAGAACATCGACGAGGCCTTCCTCCGGCGGTTCGGCGCCGTGATCGAGTTCCCCATGCCCACCCCCCAGGGGCGGGTGGAGCTCTGGCAGCGGGCCTTCCCGCCCGACACGCCCCGCGGCGATGATCTCGATCTGGACATGCTGGGCAAGCAGTTCGCCATCGCCGGCGGCTCCATCGTCAACTCCGCCATCAACGCCTGCATCCTGGCGGCGCGCGAGGGCTCGGCGGTCTGCATGCGCCACGTGGTGCGGGCCGTGGCCCAGGAGCTGGTCAAGATGGGCAAGCAGGTCAGCCGGGTGCACTTCGGCGACTTCTACGATCAGGTGAGGGACCTCTAAGGTAGGGAGACGCAGCGCGCATCCAGGTCGCGAGGCGCTCCTTCAGCGGGTTCGCTCGAGGAGGTCAGCGAACGCCTCGGCCACCGCGGCGAGCTCGGCCTGCCGCTGGTCGAGGTCGGCGACGGTGTGGGCGAAGCCGCGGGTGACACTGAAGTAGAAGAGGTCCACGGCCGCGGCGGGTTGGGGCAGGGGGGCGCGGGGCGCGGAGCCCCGGGGCGGGCTGCTGAAGCCGAGCAGGCGCTCTCGCGCCTCGGCCACGGCGTCCTGGCGCGCGGCGACGAGCCCCAACTGCCCCGCGAGGACGACGTGGGTGGCCTGGATACGGGCCAGGTGGGCGAGCGCCGCGGCGGTGTGCGGCGAGGTGCCGGCGGCGTGAGGCCCCAGGGCCGCGCGGTCCGCACACGCGCCCAGGTTCTCGAAGCCGTTCGCATAGTCGTCGAGCCTCTGAGGGAGGGTCACCAGGGCCTGCCGCAGGGCGCCCAGAGCTCCTGAGAAGGCATCCACCGCGGCGCGGGGATCAGGGGCCAGCCCGCCACCCTGCGTGACGGCGGGCCCCAGCGTGGCGCCCAGCCTGCGTCCAAGACTGGTGATCCGTTCGCGGTAGGGGAAATGCGTGGCATCGCCGCACGGGCCCGAGCCGCGTGGCTCCTCGGCCTGGAGGTCGAGCGCGGCGCTGGCGGCTTGCACCGCGAGCTCGGCGAGCTGGTCACAGAGCGGGGCGGCATCGACCGTGGGGTGTACCCGGACCGCGGACAGCGTGACTTGCAGCAGGCGGGCGGCGCCCTCGAGGCGCGCCAGCCGGGGCGCCGCCCAGTCACCGACGGCCCCCACGGCGAGCGCCCGATCGCAGCGATAGCCGAGCCGCTGGAGCCCACGCCGCGCGACCTCGAGGTCCCGCCCGAGCCGCGCACCGTCCACGACGAGGCGGCCTCCGCGCAGCGCCCCGAGGCCCTCTGCCTCCAGGTACAGCCGCAGGGCGTCGCTCTCGGCGACGGCGCGGCCCGCCAGGGCACGCGCGGCGGCCACGGCGACGCCGAGTCCCCTCACCTCGGCGGCGAAAGCGCGCCAGCCACGGGCATGACGCTCGGCGGAGGCCATGTCCGCGGCCAGCCGGCGAGGGGTGTGCCCGAGGCGGTACCAGCGCCCCGCGGAGGCCTCCAGGGCGGCCAGGCGGGTGTCGCTGCCGGCCGCGGCCTCCCGCAGCAGACCTTCGGCCCGCAGGAACCCATCGAGGATGGAGGCGCCGTCCACCGCGGCCATCGGGACAGCGGCCCGGGCCGCGGCCATGGGGCTGACGCGTCCGGTGGACGGAGCGGCCATGCCCCAGGTGGGCTCGGTGGAGGGATCGAAGGGGAGACGCCCCGGAACACACGAGGGGGCGGCGGACGGTGCTGAGGTGGTGCCCACGGGGACCTCCTGGAAGGTGTCACCGGGGCGCTTCGCAAGGCGCGTGCCACGCGAAAACAGGCATTGTTTCGTTCAGGATCGTCGAACTGACGGACGGATCCGTCGACGGTTCGACGATCTTCGACACCCCCCAGGGTCGCTGCGGTTCGATGCCGCTGCGGTACTACTAGGGCTCGGCCGCGGGCGCCTCGGGTGTGGCCTCGATGGCCTGCAGGCTGCCGATCTCGCGGAAGTGGTCGGCGGGGCTCGCGCCGGCACCACCGGCGGTGAATCGGCCGGTCATCATGGCCTCGCGGCTCAGCAGGGCTCCGGCGGCTGCGTCGAAGGTGGCATGCCCGGCGATCTCGAGGGCGATGGTCTTGGCGCCGTCGCTCTCCATGGCGAGGCCGTAGGCCACGGTGCCGTGGCCCTGGGTGTCGATCTCGACCCGCGCGCCCGCGCTGGACACGGCCTTGTGCTCGATGATCACGCCGCCGACGGTGCCGTAGGAGGTGCGCAGCTGGATGAGCAGGGGGGAGCCGCCCTGCTTCCAGGCCCGCCCCTTGGCGTCGCCGCCCTTGGGCAGCTCCAGCTCGAGCAGCGCGAAGGGGCGCATCATCAGCATCCGCAGGCAGTCGGCCTCCTCAGCCTCACGCGCGGTGGCGGGGACCATCGCGTCGAGATCGAAGCTGCGGACGCGGCCGGTGTCCTTGACCTCGACGTGGGCCACGGCGCCGAGCAGCAGGCCGCGGTACTCGGCGAAGATCTCCCGCAGCGCATCCTCCTCGCCGGGCATCGCGATCCCCGAGAGGGCCACTTCAGGGAAGCGGCAGTCGAGCTCCCAGCCAACCTTCAGGGCCTCGGTGGCCTCACAGACCATGTCCACCGCGAGGTTGGTCTCGGTGGCGCGGGCTTCCAGGTTGCGGGCGCTCCTGTGCCAGTCGCCGTCGACCCGCTGCCGGGTGATCTCCACGTGCCAGCTGCGGGTCTGGCCGACCTCCCAGCTCCAGACCAGGGGCGCGGCGTGGGTGGTGGTGGAGGCCATGGCCAGAAAGAGGGCGGGTGCGAGCATGTGGTATCTCCAGGAATCGCCTTGGTTACAGGGCCTTCTTGCAGACCCCGACCTCGACGGTGAGCAGGCGGAGCTTGCCGTCCACCCCCTCCGCGGGCTCGTAGCCCTGAAGCAGGGAGCCGACCCAGTAGTCGCCGCCCAGGCGCAACCAGGTGGTGGAGCCGAGCGGCAGATCGTAGAGGGCCTGCACCCCGACGCCCCCATGGGCTGGGGTGAGAATCCCGACGGGCAGGGCCAGGCTGAAGCCAGGGCGACGCGGCCGCACCCGCAGCACGTGGAAGACCGGGGCGGCGGTGAGGCGCAGGAAGGTGGAGGTCTGGCGGTTCACGTGGTCGCCGTCCGCATCCACGACGCCCCACCTGATGGTGCCATCCCCCGTGGTGTTCTCGATGGCCAGGCCCCCGCGCACGCCCCAACGGCGCCAGCCCAGCTCGGCATTGAGATCCACCAGGAGGTCGGGCGCGGTGGCCGCGGTGCCCCGCGCTGCCTCCTTGAATGCCGAGGAGCGCGCAATGCCCCCGCCGACTCCGGCGCCGAGGAGCAGGGAGAGGGTGTGGTCGAACTCGCCCTGACGCCAGGCGTCGGCGCCCTCGATGCGCCAGACGACGGGCGCGCCGCGCCCGGACCAGGCCGCCAGGTAGTAGGACTCGTCCGGGGTCTCGGCCCGCAGCACCTCGACGCGGTGCTGCACGCTGGCGGGCACCTCCACGAGGTCGCCCGAGAGGGCCTTCTCGGAGGCGCGCTGCAGGTCGTCGGCGGGCACCTGGCCATCAAGGTCGAAGCGCTCGCCGGGGCCCAGGCGCGGAGCGCTGACCGCGGAGACCAGGCCGCTGTGCTCGACGTGCAACCAGTGGCGCCCCGGCATGACGGCCAGGGGAAGGGCGCTCCCGGGCACGGGTACACCGTCCACGTACAGCGAGGCGCCGGGGGGCAGGCCGGCGGCGGTGAGCTCGGCCGGGCGCTGGGCGCGCACGAGGTCGCGCGCGTGGACGAAGGCCTGCCACGTGGTCTGATCGGGGAGGTCGTCGCGGCGCGGTTCACGATCCGGGAAGAGGGCCACCGCGTCCACCCAGGGGGCGAACAGACGCTCGCCGCCCACCTCCACCAGCAGGGGCTTGACCTCAGGAAGCCGTGCCCGCTGTCCTGGGGGCCAGGCCCACCAGGCCGCCGCGCCCTGCAGCAGCAGGGCCTGGTACAGCGCCTCGCGATCCTGTTCGGACTCCACCAGGCCGAGCTCGTCCACGGCCTCGGCGAGGCGCCAGGTCAGATCGCGCTCGATGTCGAAGGTCTCCCAGCGCTTGCGGCCCTCGGCCACCGTCGCCCGCAGCGCGGCCTGGGCGCCCTGGGCGGCCTGGTGGGCGTCGATCACGACGGGCCAGGCGATCTCGGTGGCGTCGAGGTGGGTGGCGGGGCCGGTGGTGCGCTCGGCCTGCGCCCGCACCTCGGGGGGCGGCAGCTCGGGCTCCAGCCACTGGATCCGCGCGGCGCCGACGGCCGGAGGAAACGCCGCGACGGCGAGGAGGAGTGGGAGGATGGCGCGCGCCAAGGGGGGCCCCGGGGCTAGAAGGTGAGGCCGGCGCCCACGGTCATGCCGAAGAGGGGGGAGACGTTGTAGGTCTCGCCCTCCAGGATACTCAGGCTGCGCGCGGTGTTGACGAGGACGCCACCGCGCAGGTCGATGTCCACCAGGGGGCGGACGCGATCACCGCCCTCGGGCTTGGGGGGCTGCAGGGCGAGCCCCACGTTCAGGGTGGGCTGCAGGCCGTGCGGGATGTTGCGCCAGCCCATGCGGAAGCCGATGCGCGGGCCGAAGCCGTAGCCGGCGTTGCGGCCGAGCACGACGGCGGCGCCGAAGTACAGATCCCGCGCCAGGGTGCGCTGGTTGTAGATCTCCTCGCCACAGGCGGACTCCACGATGACCTCGCCGGTGAGCGGGTCGGTATCCGCCACGCCGTCCTCGTCCTCGTCCAGGGTGGTGTAGGTGCAGGGGCCCGCCACGGTGACCCCGTCGTCCTTGTACTTGCCGGTCTGGAAGTACTCCACCCAGCCGTTCTCGCTGTTGGTGTTGAGCGAAGCCTCGAGGCCGACGTTCACCATCAGGCGGTTGTAGTGCCCCCGCAGCTCGAAGTTGAGCGGCACCTCGGCGGCGACGGTGGAGACGTCCACCCGCTGGTAGGTGTCCACGTAGCCGGCGGCGGCCTCCTCCTCCGAGAGGGTCGGGTTGATGGCCACCGCCGCGTCGTTGTACACGATGCCGCTGGAGAACAGGAAGGCGAAGCGCACGGGGAAGCTGTCGCCCGAACCGCGCACCAGGGAGAGGTTGGCGGTCTTGCGGTCGTAGCGCCAGATCCAGGTCTTGTTGGGGTTGCCGTACTGGGGCACCGCGATGTAGATCTCGGACTTGCCGTGCAGCTTGGCGTAGATGGACAGGTAGTTGAGGATGTCGCCGTCGAGCTCGGGGTTGCACTCGTTGGGGTGCAGGAAGAGCTGGTCGATGAAGTCGATGCCCATGCGCTTCCGCGCGTTCTGCATGACCGGGTAGTACTTGTCGTCGAGCTTGGTGACCTCGAGGCGCTCGGAGAGGCCGTGCCCGGTGTCGAGGCGCTGCAGGTAGATGTCGGTGCGGCCGAGGAAAATCGGCACCTGGGCGTTCTCGTCGGGCTCCACCGGCATCCCGTTGAAGAGGATCTGGTAGGTCTTGGCGAAGGTCTCCGCGTCCCACTGGTCGTCGAGCTCGAAGTCCACCTTGATGGTGGGGTAGGCGCCGCTCTGGAGCTGCTGCAAGTAGTAGTTGAGGGTGGCC
>JBDRKM010000006.1:0-82567 GCA_043814015.1 Pseudomonadota bacterium | reverse complement strand
AGGAGAGCCGGGGCTTCTAGTGCACGCGCCTAGAAGTCCTTGACCACCCCCATGAGGTCCGTCGGCGCGTGCACTGGCGGCCGCGGCTGCGGCCGCGCGCGGGGGAGCGCCCGTAGGGCGCGTGGGGGGCGCGGCCCCCCTGTAGAAAAGGATAGTGCCGATGCGCCGCGCAGCGGCCGGCGCGTCAGCGCCGCCGGAAGTCCCTGGTCAGGGACTTCCGGGCAGCGGCACTAGCCTTCCGCTGGATTCTCCAGATACCACGCGAAGAAATCCCGGATCGTCTCCTCCAGGGGGCGAGGGCGGTAGCCCAGCTCGCGGCTCGCCTTGGCGTGGGTGATGTGGGTGTTGCCCCGCAGGACCGCGAGCGACTGTGGGGAGTAGAGCGGGCGGGTGCCGCGGATGCGGGCCCAGCCCGCCACGAAGGGGGCGCCCAGGCGGGCCAGGGCCATGGGGGCGACCAGGGTGGGCGCCTTCGCTCCGCTGAAGCGCTCGGTGAGCTGGGCCAGCTCCTTCATGGAGGCGCGGTGGCCGGAGAGCAGGTAGCGCTCGCTGCGGCGGCCCTCGCGCGCGGCGGCCATGAGCCCCCAGGCAACGTCCCGCACGTCCACCCAGTCGTAGGCGGCGTCGATCAGGGCCGGCAGGCGCCGCTGCTGCAGCAGGATCAGCAGCTCGCCCAGGTGGGACGGGCGCAGGTCCCAGGGCCCGATGACCGCGGTGGGGTTGCAGATCACCGCGTCCAGCCCGCGGGCGACAGCCTCCAGCACCTTCAGCTCGCCCTCGGCCTTGGAGCGCGCGTAGGGCTGGCAGTCATCCGACAGCGCCAGGGCGCGGGTCTCGTCGATGGGGGCGTACAGCGGGTGGTCGTACAGGGCGTGGATGGATGAGCAGTGGACCATGCGGCGGACGCCCGCGGCGAGGCAGGCCGCGGCCACATTGTGTGGACCCTGCACGTTGCACTTGAACAGGGGCTCCGGGTCCACCGCCCCCACCTGGATCAGCGCGGCCAGGTGGAAGACGAGCTCGACGCCCGCGAAGGCGGGCGGGAGGCTGTCGGGTTCGGTCGTGTCGCCGCGCACCTGCTCGACCTCGAGCCTGTCCAGGCCTGGCGCCGCACCGCGGACCAGGCAGCGGACCGTGTGGCCCTCGGCCAGCAGGGCCCGGACCAGGTTCAGCCCGACAAAACCGCTCGCGCCCGTGACCAGGACCTGCATCGCGCACCTCTCGGAGGGGACCTGGTATCCGTCATCCGGCGCCGGGGCCCGGGTGCTGTCCCTCGCCCCGGTGGTCGGGTTATGCCCGGCTCCCACGCTCTCCGGAGGCGCCTCGATGGCTCATCCGCGGTCCCTCGCCGCCAGCCTGTCCCTGGGCTTGCTCGTCGCATGCGGCCCTGAGAAGGACGACACCCAGGTCCAGGACGACACCGGCACCCCCACCGTGTACCCCGATCGCGACGGAGACGGCGTCACCGCCGACGAAGACTGCGACGACCACGACCCGGCGCGCTTTCCGGGCGCCATCGACATCTGCGACGGGCAGGACAACGACTGCGACACGGACGTGGACGAGGCCCCGGACCTCACCTGGTATGCCGACGCGGACATGGACGGCTTCGGCAACATCGAGGAGCCGTGGGGCGTCTCATGCGAGCCCGTCGAGGGCTACGTCGCCAACCACGCAGACTGCGACGACGGCGATGCCAGCGTCTTCCCCGGTGCCCGGGAGGCTTGCGACGGCGTCGATCAGGACTGTGACGGCTACGTGGACGAGGGCGCCTCCGTCCACGTCGAGACCTGGGGCAGCGCCAGAGGCGACGGCAGCGCCACCGATCCCCTCGACACCATCGACGGGGCCCTCGCCACGGGTTCGGCCTGCATCGAGGTGGGCCCCGGCACCTACTACGAGAACCTCACCATCTCCGAGGGCCCGCTCTGGTTGTACTCCACCGAGGGCTCCGAGCAGACCATCATCGACGGCGACTACGCCGGCACCGTCGTCACCGTCTCCTCGCGCGCGACGGGCGACATCGTGATCGAGGGCTTCACGCTGCAGCACGGCAGCGCCACCTACGGCGGTGGGCTGTACGTCTCCACCGCCTCCGTCACGGCGCGGGACCTCCGCCTGCTGGAGAACTACGCCACCTCCAACGGGGGCGGCGCCTACATCCTTAGGGCCTCCTTCGACGCCCAGGGCTGC
This sequence comes from Pseudomonadota bacterium, assembly GCA_043814015.1. Taxonomy (GTDB): domain Bacteria; phylum Myxococcota_A; class UBA796; order UBA796; family JAFGLY01; genus JBDRKM01. The sequence continues at coordinate 80,374 of JBDRKM010000006.1, read as the reverse complement.
GTCTTCGCCGACAACGGCGCCTACCAGGGCGGCGGCCTGCACACCGACAGCGGCACCGCCTCCCTCGCGGACGCCGAGTTCCTGTTCAACACGGCCTACTATGGGGGGGGCCTGGTGGCCAGCGGCACCGATCTCACCCTCTCCGGCGCCAACTTCAGCGAGAACACCGCCTACTACGGGGGCGCCGGCCTGCACGTCTCCAGCGGCTCCGCGGCGCTCGAGGGCGTGGAGATGAGCGACGGCTACGTCAGCGACGGCCCAGGCGGTGGCGGCGTCTTCAACCAGGTCGAGGCCAGCTTCATCGATGTCACCATCGCGGGCAATCGAGCCTACGATGGCGGTGCCGGGGGGCTGCTGCTCCTGGGTTCCTCGGCCAGCTTCACCGACGTCGCCATCCTCGACAACCTGGCTCAGAATTCCTCGGGCGGCGGCCTGGTGGTGACCGATGGCGCCTCGGCCCAGGTCCAGAGCCTCACCATCAGCGGCAACACCTGCACCTCGAGCGCGGGGTGGGGTGGCGGGCTGGTCGTCTACAACAACTCCTGGCTCGGTGGCACCGGCCTGATCCTCACCGAGAACAGCTCGGCCGACGGCTCGGGCGGCGGCTTCCTGGCGGATTCCGGCAGCTCCCTGGAGATCGACGGGCTCGAGCTGTCCGACAACTGGGCCAACGCCTTCGGGGGCGGTCTGATCGACGGCTCCCAGGCCAACCTGAGCCACGCCTGGGTCGCGTCCAACCGCGCTGTCTACGTCGGCGGGCTCGGCGTGAGGGATTCGGGCCACCTCGACCTCACCAACGCCGCCCTCCTGGCCAACTCGGCCACCGCGGGCACGAGCGGCTCCAACCACTATGGAGCGGCCATCAGCGCCTACACCCAGGGCGGCGTGGACATCGCCTACTCCACCATCGTGGGCTCTGTCGGCGACTACACCATCGCCGTCCAGTCCTCCACCTACTTCAGCATGATGAGCAGCATCCTGGCCTTCAACGGTGGCGTCGGCCTCGATCTGCCCACGAGCACCTACGTCTACCTGTCGGGTGCCTTCAACGACTTCTACGGCAACGAGTTCGACAACGTCTACTACAACGACTCGGCCCGCAGCCACGTCGAGGGGCAGGGCACCATCGAGGCGGACCCGCAGTTCGTCAATTGGGATGCCTCCGATCCCGACACCGCAGACCTGCACCTCTCCGAGCGCAGCCCCTGCATCGACGCCGGCAACGAGGCCGAGTACGACGAGGATGGGTCGCGGTCGGACATGGGCGTTTTCGGCGGGCCCGGCGGGAGCTGGTGATCGAGAGATCGCCTTCGAAAGCTGGAGTGTGCATCGGCTCGCAACGAAGCCGACCGTCACCATGGTCAGCGGCATGAGCTGGTGATGCAGGGTGGACAAGGTGAACGGGGACGGGCGGAGCCTCTGGGACGGGGACCTCGACGACCGCGACCCCGGACAGTCCTTCCCTCCGCCCCAGGGTGGTATAGAGCACGTCCACGGCTCGCGCGCGCCCCGGCGCGGGTACCCATGGAGGCCCGGATTGTCCACGACCATGGCCCTGGTGCTGGTGCTGACCTTCGCCTACGTCGTCGGTCGCCTGCTGGAGCGCGGCGGCCTGCGCGCGCTGCCCACCACGGCCGTCTACGCGCTGGTGGGGGTGGCCGTGGGGCCCTGGGGGCTGCACCTGGTCACCGGCGAGATCGTCGCCACCCTGCAGCCCTTCCTGTCGCTCCTGCTCGGGCTGGTGGGGTTCGTGATGGGCCTCTCCCTGCGACGCCGGATGCAGGAGGCCCGCGGGCTGGAGGCGGGAGCGCTGTGCGGCGGGTGGGTCATCGCGGCGGTGGCGATGGCGGTCTACGGGTTCCTGTGGCTGGCCCAGCGCCCAGCCTCCCCACACCAGATCCTCTGGCCCGCCCTGGCCCTGGGGGCGTCCGCGGCGGTGTCCGACCGGGTCCTCATCCGCACGCTGGCCGAGCGGGTGGGCGCCCGTGGGCCCGTGCGGGAGCTGCTGCGCACCGTCACCCTCGCCAGCAGCCTGCTGGCGGTCTGCGTCTTCGGGGGCTCCCTGGCGCTGGTCCGCGCGCGGGACAGCTCCGAGGCCCTGGGCTTGACCCCGACCGAGTGGCTGCTGGCCAGCTCGGCCGTGGGCGTCGCCTGCGGCCTGCTGTTCACCATCTTCCTCGGCCGCTGGGGCGAGAACCAGCGCACCTTCCTGGCCACGGTGGCGGTGGTCACCTTCGCCAGCGGCCTGGCCGCCGGCATCGGGGTCTCCCCCCTGCTGGTGGGCCTGATCGGTGGGCTCACGGTGTCGGTGTTCTCACGCCAGGCGGGGGAGCTGGCCGACGTCCTGGCCAAGCTGGAGCGCCCGGCGGTGTCCGCGATCCTGGTCTTCGCGGGCGCCATGTGGGCTCCACCGGAGGCGCGGTACTGGCTGCTGCCCGTGCTCTACGCGGCGGTGCGGCTCCTGGCCCTGCGCTCCGGTGGCTGGGCGGCTCCCAGGCTGGTGGGCGACCTGCCGCGGGCCCCACGCCTCGGCGACGCCCTGTTGCACCAGGGCGCCCTGGCGGTGGCCATCGCGGCCAACTTCGTGCAGGTGTTTCCCGAGCAGGCCGCGGTGGTGCTGACCACGGTGGTGGGCGGCCTGATCCTGTCGGACCTGATGGCCTACGGGGCTGTCCGGGCCGTGCTCGCGGACGCGGGCGAGATCGTGCACCGGGGGGGCGGCGCGGCACCGGAGGGCGCCGACCCCGGCGCGACCGATCCCGTCGTGGCGGTTCGGGTGGAGGCGCCATGAAGATCATCATCGCCGGGGCCGGAGAGGTCGGGCGACATCTCGCGGGGTTGCTGTCCCGGCGGGGCGACGACGTGGTCCTGCTGGACCGCCGCCCCGCCCCGCTCGCGCTGGCCGAGGAGGAGCTGGACGTCCAGATCCTGGCTGGCGACGTTACCTTCCGCAGCGTGCTGGCGCGGGCCGAGGTGCCCGGGAGCGACGCTTTCATCGCCGTGACGGGCTCGGACGAGGCCAACATGCTGGCGGCCGCTCTGGCCCGCGGCATGGGCGCGCGGATCGCGGTGGCCCGGGTGGACCAGCCCGACTTCTACCTGGTGGGGGGCGGGCTCGAACGCGACGTGCTGGGCGTGGACCACGTGCTGTGCACCACGCGCCTGGCCTGCGCGGAGCTGCTCACGCGCATCGCCAGCACGCAGGCGTCCTTCGCCCACAGCTTCGCTGCGGGCCGGGTCCAGGTCGGGCTGTGGCCCGTGGCCCACGGCGACCCCGCCTGTGCGGCGATCCCCGCGCAGCTCGGCGTGCGCGAGGGTGCGGTGCTGGGCGGCGTGCTGCGCGACGGGTTCTTCCGCCGTCCGGAGGAGATCCCGCGGACCGAAGAGGGCGATCTGCTGCTGCTGGCCGGCGAGCCGGAGGCGGTGGACGCCGGCGCGCGCCAGCTGGTGGGGCGCCGCGGCCGGGATCGGCACCTCGTGGTGGGCGGCAGCGAGCTGGGCGCCCTGGTGGCGGGCGTGCTCGCCGCGCGCGGGCTGCGGGTGGATCTCATCGACCGCGACCCGGCCCGCTGCCGCGAGCTGGCCGCGGAGCTGCCCCAGGTCAAGGTGCTGCTCGGCGATGCGACGGATCCCGCGTTCATGAAGGACATCCGGTTCGACGAGTGCGAGGGGGTGGTCTCGGTCACCCACCAGGAGGAGGTGAACCTGCTGACCAGCATGCTGGTGCGGCAGCTCGACAACCCGGCGGTGCGCGGCACCCCCCACGCCTGGGTGTCGGTCCACCGCCCCGGCTACGCCGACATCTGCCGCCGGCTGGGGATCGAGGGCACCACCAGCAGCTTCGAGGTGCTGTCGCGCGCCATCCTGGAGGCCGTCGCGCCCCCGGGCATCGTGGCCAGCGAGGCGCTGCCCGACTCGGCCTGGTCCGTGGTGGACGCGCGCCTGGCCCCCGCCCTGGTGCCCGGGCTGACGGTGGCCGATCTGCCCCTGCCCGGGGGCGCGGTGCCGCTGGCCATCGGCCGCGGCACCGCCTCGCTCACTCCCCGCCCCGAGCGGGAGCTCGCCGGCGGGGACAACCTGATCTTAGCCTGCCCCACCCGTGAGCTGCGGAGCCTGTCCACGGCGCTGCGCGGCGTCGCCGCGGGGGAGGCGCGCCCGTGAACCCCCGCGCGGTCCTGGGTTTCACCGGCCTGCTGCTGGCGGTGACGGGCCTGTTCATGGCCCTGCCGCTCGGGGTGGCGCTGTGGGACCGGGATCCGGGCGCGACCTTCGCCTACGCGGTGTCCATGGGTGCTATCGCGGTCATCGCGCTGCTGTTTCGCGTCCTGGCGCGCGGTGCGCAGGTGGCCCTCCACCGCAAGGACGCCCTGGGCACGGTCGCCCTGACCTGGCTGCTGCTGGGCCCCGTCGGCGCGTTGCCCCTGCTGCTGGACGGCGCCATCACCGACCCCACCGGGGCCATCTTCGAGGCTGTCTCGGGGTTCACCACCACGGGCGCCACGGTGGTGGCCGACGTGGACGCCCTGAGCCGCGCCACCAACCTCTGGCGCTGCCTGATGCACTGGATCGGCGGCATGGGGATCGTGGTCTTGTTCGTGGCCGTGTTCCCCCAGCTCGGGGTGGGCGCGAAGCAGCTCTTCAAGACCGAAGTGCCCGGGCTGCCCTCCGAGGGCTTGCGCCCGCGGATCCGCGAGACCGCGACCGCCCTGTGGTGGGTGTACCTGGGGCTGACCGCGGCCTGCGCGGGGCTGCTGTGGCTGGAGGGCATGAGCCCCTACGACGCCGTCGCCCACGCCTTCTCCACCCTGGGCACCGGGGGCTTCTCCACCCGCACCGCCAGCGTCGGGGCCTGGGAGAGCCCGTGGATCCACTGGACCATCGCGGCCTTCATGCTGATCGCGGGGATGAACTTCGGGTTGTACTACGGCGTCCTGCGCGGGCGCTGGAGGGATCTGCTGCAGAACGCGGAGCTGCGCTTCTACCTGCTGGCCAACGCCGTGCTGATCCTCGCCGTGCTGGTGCTGCTCGGGCCCAGCAGGCATGGGTTGGAGGCCACCTTGAGGGAGGCCAGCTTCCAGGTGCTCGCGGTGACCACCACCACCGGCTTCATGACCGCGGACTTCGACACCTACCCCGATTTCGCCCGGCTGCTGCTGTGGGGCGCCATGTTCATGGGCGGCTGCGCCGGCTCCACCGCCGGAGGGCTCAAGGCGGCGCGGGTGCTGCTGCTGATCCGCCTGGCCAAGCGGGAGCAGCAGGCCACGGTCCAGCCCCACGCGGTCTCCGCCGTGCGGCTGGGGCGGGGGGCGGTGCCCGAGCCGGTGCTGGCGGGCGTGCTCGTGTTCGTGGCCACCTTCCTCGGCCTGTTCGCGCTGGCCTCGGCGGTCATGGGCGCCCTCGGGCTCGATCTGGTCACCTCCACCAGCGCCGCCATCGCCTGCCTCTCCAGCATCGGCCCGGGGCTCGCGGGCGTGGGCCCCAGCCAGAACTACGCCTTCATCCCGGCGATCGGTAAGCTCGTCCTCTGCCTGTGCATGCTGGCGGGGCGGCTCGAGATCTTCGCCCTGTTCGCGATCTTCACGCCGGAGTGCTGGCGCCGATGAGCCCCTCCGCCCCCCCCAAGGGTTCTTTCCTCGGCCCCGAAGGCGCGGCCCGCCGCGTCCTCGTGCTGGTGGCCGCCCTGCTGATGATGTGGGGCCTGCACGCCCTGCGCGTCGACGACGACGCGGGCGCGGTGGACGCCTTGACCCTGGCCGCCGTCGGCTTCGTGCTGCTCGCGGCCTTCACGGTGGGCGAGCTGGGGGCGGCCCTCGGGCTGCCCAAGGTCACCGGCTACATCGTGGCCGGCGCGCTCCTGGGGCCGCAGGTGAGCGACATCCTCTCTGACCGCGTGGTCGGGGAGATGGGGACCTTCAACACCCTGGCCCTGGGGCTGATCGCCACCACCGCGGGCCTGGAGCTCCACCTGCCGGCCATCCGGCGCGTGGCGCGCACGCTGGGCGCCACGGTCCTGCTCAAGATCCTGCTCCTGCCGGTGCTGGTCGGCCTGCCCTTCCTCGGGGCGCAGCTGCTCTGGCCATCCTTCGATCTGCCCGGCTGGCCCGGCCTGGTGGGCATGGCCCTCGTTATCTCGGTGCTCGGCCTGGGGACCTCCCCCGCCATCGCGCTGGCCGTGGCCAAAGACACAGGTTCCAAGGGGCGCTTGACCGAACTGCTGCTCGGCATGGCGGTGGTCAAGGACCTGGTGGTGGTCACCTGCCTGGCCATCGCCATCGCCCTCGCCCACGCGCTGCTGAGCGGGGGCGGGCTGGACACCCACGTCCTGCTGCACCTCGGGGGCGAGCTGGGCGCGTCGGTGGGGGGTCGGCGCCGTGGTGGGCGTGCTGCTCATCCTCTATTTCCGCTTCGTCAAGGCGGAGCTGCTGTTCGCGACCCTGGTCATGGTGCTCGTGGTGGCCGAGCTGTCCCACGTGCTGCGCCTGGAGCTGCTGCTGGTCTTCATCGTGGCGGGCTTCGTGGTCCGGAACTTCTCCAGGCAGGAGCACGCCCTGCTGGAGCCCCTGGAGCGCATCTCCCTGCCCGTGTTCGTGGTGTTCTTCACCACCGCGGGCGCGGGCATCGATCTGCGCGGCACCCTGGCCATCCTCCCGCTGGCCATCGGGCTGGTGCTCTTCCGCGCGGGCGCCTTCTGGCTCGCGGCCCGCCTGGGCGCTCGGCTCGGTGGTGAGGGGCCCGCGGTCACACGCAACGCCTGGCTGACCTACCTGCCTCAGGCCGGGGTCACCCTGGGCCTGGTGCTGCTGGCGGCCGAGGCCCTGCCCGAGCTGGCCGAACCCATCACCCGGCTGGGGCTGGCCCTGGTCGCCCTCAACCTGCTGGTGGGGCCCGTGACCCTGGCGCTGGGCCTCGAGGGCGCTGGAGAGACCGCGCTGCAGCGTCAGGCGGCGGCACCCGGCGCGGCACCCGCGTCCGCCGCGGAGGGTCCGGCCGCGCCCTCCGGGGGGGAGGCACCCCCGCCGCGCGGCGTCGAGGCTGCCGGGGCGTTGCCTGCCCAATCCAGCGCCGCGCTGGCCGAGACGCTTTGCTCGCCCGCGCTGGCCGCGCTGGTGCGCGACCTGGGCGCCGCGCTGGAGCGGGAGGTCGAAGAAATGGTCCAGCGCAACCTCGCGTTGCGTATGGAGCTCCAGCAGGGCTGGGCGGTCCGGCTGCTCGCTCCCTGTGACTCGCGGCAGGCCACCCTGCGCCAGATCCGGCTCGGCCTGGGCGCGCCGCCCCCCGCCCCCGTCGCGCCGCTGGAGCGCGAGGTGGCAGCGCTGTTCGATCGCCTCGGTGCCCGCCTGCACGCCGCCCCCACCTGGCTCGAGGTGCCGATGGAGCCGTCGGCCTGGACCCCCGTCCCGGGGGAGGGGCTCCGGCTGCGCCTGCGGCGGGGCCTGGTGTGGCTGGCGGCGACCTGGCGCCGTCGCCGGGGTGCGGTCGTGCTCAGGCGGGTCCCCGTCCGCCAGGTGCTCCGCACCAGCCTGGAGCCGCGCCTCGCGGAAGCGCTGGAGGTGGTGTGCGCCTCGTGGCACCGGAGCTGTGCTGTGCTGGCGGGGCGGCTCCGGCAGGCTTCGCTCGCCGGCCAGGCGGGCGCCGCGGGGGAGACCGCAGCGCTCGCTCCTGGCTGGCACGAGCGGGTCCAGGCGGACCTCGTGTTCGCGATCCGTACGGGCCTGCGGGAGGCCATCGCCCGGCTGCAGATCGTGGGCGGGCCTGAACTGCCAGCCTCAGAGGTTCGGTATGCAGAGGTGGAGGGCCGGGTCGCGGCGGCGCTCGCGCGCCTGGCCGAGGACGGTCCCCTCTGGCGGGAGCGCGTCGCGGCGAGCCTGGACACCACCAGGGCCGTGGTGCACGTCGAGCTCTACCTGCTCGCCCTCGGCCAATCGCTGGACCGGCGCGTGCGACAGCCCGTCGCCGCGGTGCGCCGGGCGCTGCTCCCTGAGATCGAGCGGCACGCGGCGCACCTCGCCGAGCTGGCACGGGAAGCGGGCGCCATGAGCCTGGACGAGGCGCAGCTCCAGCGCATGGCCTCCCGCAGCGAGGAGCTGCTCGGCCGCAGCCGGACCCACCAGATCCGCCGCGCCCACACCCGGTTCCGCCGGGCCGTCCAGCCGGGTCCCCTCGTGGCGGACATGGCGGATCTATCCACCAACGCCCCCGATCTGCTGCGGATCGTGGCCCGCAGCACCCCGGTGGAGCGCGCCCGCCGCCCTCAGGAGGTCGAGCTGTGGGAGGTGGCCTTCGCCCGGGAGGTAGAGAGCCTGCTGCACGACGATCTGATGCCCGCGGTCGCGGAGCTGCTGGGCAGCGCCTCGGAGCTGGTGGCGGCCAGCGACACCCGCGTCGCCGACGCCGTCTCCGTGGCCACCTACGGCGTCGAGCTCGCCGCGCGCGGTGGCTTCGAGGGCGACGAGGCCCAGCGCGAGGTGCTCGTCGACTCCCTCCGGCGGGCCGCGCGGCGCGTGGAGCAGCTCCACCAGGAGCTCGCCGAGGCGCTCGACCGGGTCGATGCGGGGCTCGACGCGCTCCTCGAGCGCAGCTCGGAGCGGCTGCGGGCCTTGCTGGACGAAGGCACCCAGCGGCCCACCGAGCGGGTCCGCAGCACCCTGGAGGCGGTGCGTCGCGCCCTGCTGGAGGCGGGCGTCCTGGCGCGTGACCACCTGCGGGGGGTCTACGCGCGGTTGGGGCTGGCGGCCCGACAGCTCTCCCAGCAGCGGGCCGTGCGCGACCTGCGCCTCCGCTCGGGGCACGAGCGCCTGGACGCCACCGGCATCGCGGCCTACCTGGCCGAGGCCTGGCCCACGCCGCAGTCCCGTGGCATCCCCGCGGTCTACGCCCGCCTGCTGGGCCCCGCCCCGGTGAGCGAGCGGCGGCTGTTCGTGGCCCGGAGCGCGGTCCTCGAGCGCCTCCTGGACGGCCTGTCCGAGCACCCCCGGCACCCCGCGCCCTCCACCCTGTTGGTGGGGCGGCGGGGCGCGGGGCGCAGCTCCCTGCTCAGCATGCTGCAGCTCCAGCTCGCGGGTCCGCGGGTGATCTGGCTGGACGCCACCTTCGCCGAGCGCGGCGACGGCCCGGTGGCCGCGCTGGCCTCCGAGCTGGGCACCGCGCCCAGCCCCGAGGCGGTGGTCGGCGCCCTGGCGCGCAGCCCGGCGGTGGTCCTGCTCGACGATCTGGAGTGCTGGATCGAGCCGGGCTCCCGGGGTGTGGCGGCGATGGAGGCGCTGCTGCAGGTGGTGGACGCCAGCGTCCCCACCGTGCGCTGGGTCGTGACCCTGGAGCAGGCGGCGTTCAGCCTGCTCGAGGAGCTGCTGCCCCTGCGCGTGGCCTTCCGCCAGGTGATCGAGCTGGGGCCGGTGGGTTGGCGGGAGCTGATGGACACGGTGGACCAGCGCGAGCGCCTCGGCGGGTTCGACACCCGCCACCAGCCCCTGGGGATCGGCGGCGGGCTGCGCCGCGTTCTCCGCCGTGGTCACGAAAAGGAGCGGTACTACAGGGCCCTGGCGCAGGTCGCCGAGGGCAACCTGGGCGATGCCTTCGCCGCCCACCTGCAGGGTCTGAAGGCGCTCGACGAGGCCCGCCTGGAGGCCGGCATGCCCGAGCGGCCCGCGCTGCCCTTCGTGCCCTGGCTCCGCGCAGGCCAGCTCGCGCTCCTGGGGCGGTTGGCCGCTTTCGGCCCGATGGATCCGCCAGAGCTGCAGGCGGCGCTGGCCATGGACGCCGCCGCCGTCGCCACCCGGCTGCACTTCCTGCTGCACACCGGGCTGGTGGTCCAGGACCAGGCCGGCACCCGGCGGGTCTCCCTGAACCCGCACCTGGCCCCCGCGTTGCTCCGGGAGCTGCGCGATCTGAGGGTCCTGCCCGGGGGTGAGGCATGAGCGCACGCCGCAGCCTGGCCGCGCTGGCGCTGCTGGTCGGGCTCACGCTCGGCCCGCTGGGCGGGGTGGTCCCCGGGACGCCGGCGGCGCTGGGGGCCCCCGGGGGCGCCCTGACCCACGCCGAAACCCAGGAACCGGGGCCATCGCCGAGCCCGCCTCCAGCCCTCGGCCTCCAGGATGAGCCCTCGCTGGCGACGCAGCTGCTGCGCGAGGCTGACTCCGTGCGCGGGCTGCTCGCGGGCGGGGGCATCGCGCTGCTCCTGCTGATCCTCACCGTTGGCGGGCTGGGATACCTCGGTGTGGCGCGCCTCATCCGGGCCATGGGCCGGTCGGGCTACGCGATGCACCGCCGGCTGGCCACCTTGCGGGTGCTGCTCGTCAGCCTGATCGTGGTCTGGGGCGCCTCCGTGCTCGTGCGGCAGCTGCTGCTGCGGGCGCCGCTGCTCACCCTGATCCTGCTCGTGCTCTTCACCGGCGGCGCCCTCCTGGGGCTGGCCTCACGCCTGCAGCAGGCCTCCGCGGGCATCGCGATGGTGCTGCGCGGCCGCATCCGCGAGGGCGACCGGCTCGTGGTGGGGGCCGTCGCGGGGACCGTGGAGCACGCCGGGCTGCTGCAGATCCAGCTCGCATGCGCCGACGGCTCGACCGTCTACCTCCCGACCAGCGCCCTGGCCTCCCAGCCTGTGGTCATCTCGACGCCGAGCCGGGCACAGCCGGTGGAGCTGCCCTGGCCCCTGGAGGTACCCCTCGATGAGGCCGAGCGCGCGCGCCTGCTCGGGATCGTCACCCTCTGCCCCTACCGGGTGCCTGGGACCCCGCTGTCATTGACCATGGCCGATGACGGCAGCCACCGCGTGACGGTGAGGTTCCAGGCCTGGTCGGCGCCGGCCGCCGAGCGGGCCGGCCTGTGGCTGTCGAGGTCGCTCCGCGCTCGGTCGTAGTCATGTCCAGCCCTGCGTTTCCCCGGGCGTCCTGGCGCTCCACCCGGGGGTCCAGATAGCGGGTCGTGCTCCCGCGGAGGTGCCCATGGCCCCCACCCTCATCGTCGGCGACATCCACGGCTGCCTCGAGGAGCTGCAGGACCTGCTCACCCTGGCCGGGCTGCCCGCGGAGGGCTGGCTCGTGTCCGCCGGGGACTTCGTGGACCGCGGGCCCTCCGGGCTCGAGGTGGCGCGCTTCCTCCGGGAGCGGCCCAACACCCTGGCCATCCGCGGCAACCACGAGCGCAAGCACGTGAGCTCCGCGCGCGGCAAGGTCCGGCCCGCGCTGAGCCAGCGCATCACGCGCGAGCAGGGGGGCGAGGCGCGCTACCGGGAGCTGATCGACTGGCTGGAGACCCTGCCCCTGTGGCTCGACCTCGGCGAGGTCCTGGTGGCCCACGGGTACTGGCTGCCCGGGGTGCCGCTGGGCGAGCAGCCCGAGACGGTCCTGGCGGGCAGCATGACCGGTGATCGGCTGATCAGCGAGGCCTGCGGAGCCACCCCCTGGTACGAGCTGTACGACGGGCCCAAGCCCCTGGTGGTGGGGCACCACGACTACCTGGGCGACGGCCGCGCGCTGGTCTGGCGGGGCCGCGTCTTCGGGTTGGACACGGGCTGCTGCCATGGCGGGCGCCTCACGGGGCTGCTGCTGCCCTCCTTCGAGCTGGTCTCGGTGCCTGCGCGGGCCGATCACTGGGCCGCCCAGCGCCGGGCCTACGCGCACCTGGCCCTGGCCGGCACCTCCGACGACAAGCTGGACTGGGAGCAGGCTCGGGCGCTGGTGGAGCGCGCCGGGCGTACGGCGGACCTGTCGCCCCTGGCCCTGGCGCGGGCCGAGGGTGTGCGCGCCATGCTCGCCCATGCCGAGGTCTGCCTCACGACCCTGCACGCCCACCTGCACACCGAAGTCGGCGCGGCGCTGGACGCCCTGCGCCGGGAAGAGGACTACGACGCGCAGCCGCCCAGCACCCAGGGCCAGCTCTTCGCGCGGCACATCGGCCGGCGTCCCTTCGGCAACCTCCTGCACCACCTGCGCCGCCACGGGCTGGAGCCCGCGGAGCTGAGGCGCCGCTACCCGCGCCCGGCGGAGCTGGTGGCCCAGGTGGAGGCGGCGGGGCTGGTGGAGGAGGAGGGGTAGGCGGACGCCGGCCGTTGGATTCAGGGCCAGCGTTTCCTGCCAGGATTACCGGCATCAGGTGTCCGGCGGCCCCGCGATCTACGAGCGGGAAGACGGCTCGACGGGCAGCCGTCGGTGGGGCAATGCTGGGGGAGACCGATGGGCCGGGACATTCCCTGCGGGGGGGCCGCGGCCATCGTTTCGGCCATGGTGGACTCCTCAGCGAAGCGCCCGGTTATCCCAGGGTCAAGGAGGTGCCCCATGCCCGACGACACCGGCAGGACCTGGGCCCAGGATCGCTTCGAGCGGAACCACCCCGAGCTGGCCGCGCTCTTCGAGGGCCGGGGGCATCGCGCCCTGCTGGCGAAGCTGCCGGTGATCCAGCTCGCCGCCGGCGAGACGCTGGTGGTGCCGGCAGGCGACTTCCTGCTCGCCTCCGAAGGCCGGTTCCTCCTGACCCCGGAGCGGGGCGATGAGCGCACGGCCAGAGCGCCCAGCGTGGTGGGGTTGCTGGAGGCCGCCCTGGGCAGGCCCACGGCCGTCACGGTGAAGGCCATGGAGCCCACCCGCGGCCACCGGCTGACCGCGGCCGCGCTGGCGGATCTGCGCGCGCGCGACCCCTGGCTGCGGGCCTATGAGCGGGCCCTGCTGGTCGACGAGCTGCGCCGGGTGGACGGTGAACTGCGCGCCGCGCGCCAGCACGTGGAGGACTTCTACGTGCCGGGCACCGCCGCCCTGCTGCCCGGCCCCTACTTCATGAACGACGCCGACATGGTGGTGCTGGTGCTGGAGTCCGAGGAGCCGGGCTGGGCGAGCCGGCAGCTTCCCCCGGGGGTCTTCAAGCCCCCCGGGGTGGGCGAGCGCTTCCTGCTGGTGCTGGCCCACTTCGGCGAGGTCACCTGTGAACACGCGACCGCCGCGACCGTGTGCTTCGACTACCAGGAGACCACGGTGTTCCTGCCCTGCATCGCCATGGGGCGCCCAGGGGCCTTCACACCCATCCTGTTCCCCGACAGCCTGATGGCCATCACGCTCGGGCGCGAGGTCTACGGTTTCCCCAAGCGCTTCGGCAAGACGGTGCTCGACCTGGAGCAGCGCTACGCGGAGCTGGAGGTGGACGAGCGCCTGGCGTTCTGGTGCGCCTGGGGCGAGCCCGAGGAGGTGGACGCCGATCGCTTCGCGGATCGCCTGGTGGAGGTGCTTTTGGGGGACGGGGAGCTGGCGGACAAGCTGGGCGACCTCACGGGCGCCTGGTACCAGACCCTGTTCGGCCCCGACGCCCACACCACCTTCCCGCCGCTCTCTGCGTTCGTGCGCCAGGTGGTGCCGGACGTGTCCTTCCCTGGCGAGCAGGGCATCGTGCCGGCGCTGGACCGCCTGGTGCGTGTCCCGTTCGGGGTCGGCGACGTCAAGTCCTTCCACCTGCTCCCCGCGCCGCACCTGGAGCGGGTCCGTGCCGACTTCCTGCCCCGCTGCAAGGTGCTCCTGGCCGCGAGCGTGAACCTGGACATGCACTTCGGGGTGAAACAGGTCATCGCGGACTACAACGGCCCCCTGGACTGCGCCCGGCTGGCCGCCCGCGGGGCGCGCCGCACGGCCCGGCGCTACCTGGACGTGGGGAAGGGGATCGTGGGGCGTGCGAAGCGGCGCTGATCGCTACACGATCACCAGCAGCACCAACGCCAGCGCGCCCGCGGCCGCGGCGCCGCCCGCGAGGCCCAGGAAGGGGATCAGGGCCAGGCTCACGAGCAGGGAGCCGAGCGCCCCCCCGAGGAGATCGAGCCCGAGCAGGGGGGCCACGGCGGGCTCGCGGCCCGGGGTGCGCAGCAGGCTGGCCAGGCCGAAGAGGGCGGAAGTGGCCGCACCGGCGGTGACGAGGTGCAGGGCGGTGCCGCCGAGGCCCGGAGCGTAGCCGAGGACCTGCATGGCCACGGCGGCCAGGGGGACGGCCGCGCAGCCCAGGAGCACGGCGCGGGCGAGCCAGGGGGAGGGGGGGGTGTCCTCCGGCAGGCGGCGATCGTAGACATCGAGCGCCAGGGCCCCGAGCGCCAGGCCGGCCATGAACGCGGTCAGCAGCAGGCCGAGGTCGCCGAAGAGCGCGCCGCGGGCCAACTGGAAGCGGGTCACGAGCACCCCTTCGGTCACGGTCCCCAGCAGGCCGGCGCTCACGGCCAGCACCGCGCGCCCCAGCCGCAGGTGCCGGCGCGCGGCCCACAGCAGCCCGGCGCCCAGCAGCGCCAGGCCGGCCGCGATGGCGGCGAGGGGTCGCTGCCAGGCGCGGGCCGTGGCGGACAGATCGAGCAGGGCCAGGTCCGGCACGAAGCGGCTGAGCCACATCACCAGGGTGAGGACGTAGCAGCCCGGGTGGTCGTCGCGGCTGGCGGGCGCGGTGGAAGCCGCGAGCGCCGCGGCGATCTCGGCGGTGCGGTCGTTGCGCAGCAGGTAGTCCAGGAAGGCCGGGGAGACGAGCCGGGGGTGCAGGTCGCGCGCGGCCATGCGGGCGGCCAGGGGGCGCGCGCCGCGCTCCAGCCCCCCGGAGCTGGCGAGCCAGGTGGTGGTGGTGCCGGGCAGGACCAGGATGTCCGAGAAGCTCCAGGCCAGGGCGCGCTGGATGCTGGCGTTGCGCCAGGTGAGGCTCGGGGTCCAGAGGTTCTCGGCCCCGGGCAGGCGCAGGCCCAGCACGCCGCCGGGGGTCAGGCGCCGGGCGCAGTCGGCGAAGAACTCGCGGGTGGTGAAGCGCGCGGTGGCGCCCGAGGTGGGCTCGGGCAGGTCCACGAGGATGAGGTCCCAGCTCCCCTCGGCGCGCACGAAGCGGCGGGGATCTTCAGTGACCAGGTGCACGACCGGGTCGCGCAGCGCGGCCTGAGCCTCCTGGGAGAGGTGGGGCCGGAGCAGCGCGAGCCGCGCGGCGTCCTGCTCCACCACGTCGATCCGCGCGGGGCCGTGCTCCAGCAGGGGCGGCAGCAGGCCGCGGGTGGCGCCTCCGAGCACCAGGATCTTTCGCGGTTCGGCCACCTGCAGGGCGGCCAGGTGGGCGAAGACCTCCCCGTCGGTGCCCTCGCTCTCCCAGGCCAGGGCGCCGTCCTGGAAGAGGGCCAGGCGGCCGGCGCGTTCATCGAGGGTGGCCCGGCCGTAGGGGGTGTCGCGCGTGGCCACGAGATCCGGGTGCTCCAGGCGGGTCAGGGCGGCGTCGAGGCGGGGGGTGAGGGGCAGGGCGGCCGCCAGCGCCAGGGCGGCGGGCAGGGCAAGAGGCAGGAGCCAGCGCGGGCGTGGACGCCAGGGCAGGACGGCCGCGGCCAGGGCGCCCAGGGCGGCCAGCAGGCCCGCCGCCAGGTTGGGCACGCCCAGGAGCAGGAGGCCCGTGGCCAGGGCTCCGCCCAGCAGGCCCCCCGCGCTCTCGGCGGCGTAGGCCATGGCCAGGCCCCAGCCGTCGGCCACGAAGCCGCGGGCGGTGCGCTGGAAGAGCAGGCCCGCCAGCACGGCCGGGGGGCCGATGAGGGCCGCCATGGCGGCGAGCTGCGTCGGGAAGGGCAGCCAGGCGCCGGGTTCGCTGCCGCTGAGAGGCCCGAGCGCGCGGCAGGCCACCATGCTCGCGATCAGGAGGATCGCCCAGGCCACGAAGGCCAGCCGGGTGCCGGTGCGGCCCGCCGCGCCACGCCAGCGGCCCGTGAGCGCCCCCAGCGCGGAGCCCGCCATCCAGCCCGCCAGCCCCAGCAGCAGGTTGAGCTCGCTGCCGTGGAAGGCCACCGCCAGCTCGCGCAGCAGGACCACCTGACCGAGGAGGGTCACCGCCCCCGTGGCGAGCAGCCAGCCGAGCAGGGGCTACTCCAGCTCGACCTTGTCGGTGCTGGGCCTCATCCCATCGGACACCGTGTCGAACATGGCGGGGAGCAGGCCGGAGTACCAGGCGTAGCCGAGGCCGGCGAGGAACACGAGGACGGCCCAGAATTTCCAGTTGCCCATGGCGAACTCCCGGGAAGAGGCGGGGACAGTATAGCGCTCAGGCCCGCCCCCTGCTCTCACCGCGCGCCAGGGCCCCCGCCACGAGGTGCGCGATCCGCAGCGCCTCGGGGAGCCGTCCCTGGACGGTGCCCGCGGTCAGCAGCGCCCGGGCTCCCGCCAGATCGATGCCGGCGCGCTGCACCCAGACCTCGCCGCAGGGCTCCATGGGGCCGGCGCGCTCGATCAACGCCCATTTCTTCCGCCCGCCGGGGACCCGCTCCAGCAGGGCGTGGCGGATGGCGGGCAGGTCGGGCGCGCTGCGGGCGACCGCCAGCACGGGGCAGCCCAGGGCGGCGTGCAGCCCGTGGAGGTCCACCACGTTGAACCCGGCCAGCGCGATCCCTTGCAGGAGCACGGCCTGGGCCTGGCCCGCGAAACGGCTCCCGGTGACGAGGGCGGCCAGGCGGCGGGTGGCGTCGGCGCCGTCGCGCCGCACCGCGCCCCGCAGCACGCCCTCGACGTGCCCGCCCTGGCAGAGGATTCCCACCACGGGCACGTCCCCGCGCCAGGCGCGATGGAAGGGGGCGTCGTCGAAGCCGAGGAGGCGCATGGGGTCCTGGGCTGGGGAGGCGGGACGCGGCTGGGTTAGCCTGAAGGCGTCCCCCCCGCCGCCCCGAGGTCCCCTGAGCCCGCCACCGCCCGCACACGACCCTGAACGGCGCGCGTTCCTCCTGCGCCTGGCCCGGGCCGCGGGGGGGGGTGGCGCTGGCGGGCGGCGCGGGTGCTCTGCTGGCGCGCTCGCCGGGCTGGGGTGGCGATCCTGCGGCGCGGGGTGAGGCGCGGGTGTTCGATTTCTCCCACCCCAGCGCGGGGCGGCGACTGGGTCTCGGCCGCGGCACGGACCGGGCCGCCAGCCTCGACGCGGCCCTGGCCGCGGTGGGCGGGCTCGGCGCCTTCGTGCTGCCGGGGGATCGCGTGGTGCTCAAGGTGAACGCCGGCTTCGCCACGGCGCCCGAGCTGGGGGCCACCACCCACCCGGAGCTGGTGGCGGCGCTCACGCGGCGCTGCCACGAGGCCGGCGCGGCCGAGGTGCGGGTGCTCGACAACCCCGTGTCGGACCCGCTGGCCTGCTTCCAGGTCTCGGGCATCGGGGCCGCCGCCGAGGCCGCGGGTGCGCGGGTGTTCCTGCCGAGCCCAGAGGCCTTCTCCCTGCTCACCCTGCCGGGCGGGCGCCTGCTCCGAGACTGGCCCGTGTTCACCGCGCCGCTCGCGGGCGCCACCCGCCTCATCAGCGTCTGCCCCCTCAAGCACCACTACTCGGCCGGGGCCACCATGGGCCTCAAGAACCTCTACGGGCTGCTGGGGGGCGCGCGGGGGGTGTTCCACCAGGACGTGCACGGCACGGTGGCCGAGCTGGCGCGCCTGGTGCGGCCCACGCTCACGGTGCTCGACGCCACCTGGGCCATGGTGCGCAACGGGCCCACAGGGGGCTCCATCTCCGATCTCGAGGAGCGTGGAGCCATCGCGGTGGGCAGCGATCCGGTGGCCGTGGACGCCTTCGGCGCTGGGCTGCTGGGGCTGGAGCCGGCCGACCTGCCCTACCTGGTGAAGGCCGCCGCAGCGGGCATCGGCAGTGTGGACTGGCGCGCGCTGGCCGCCGACCCCGGGGGCCGCGGATGAGCCTGCTCAACGCCCGGCGCGCCACCCAGGCCTTCTTCCTGGTGCTGTTCGCCTGGCTCTGCGCCGTGTCCAGCCCCGGGCCGTCCTTCCTGCAGCTGGGCGCGTGGCCGGTCACCTGGCTGCTGCAGCTCGACCCGCTGGTGGCGCTGGAGACGGCGCTGGCGCGCGGCGCCATCGAGCCGGGCATGCTCTGGGCGCTGGGGGTCGTGGCCCTCACCCTGCTCTTCGGCCGGGTCTTCTGCGGCTGGATCTGCCCGCTGGGAACGCTGAACCACGCCATCGGTTGGCTCGGGCAGCGGGGTGTGGGCCTGGCCCATCGCATCGCCGCCAGCCGGCCCCATCGCGGGGAGCGCGCGGCGCTCGTGGTGCTGGCGGTGCAGCTCGCGGCGGCGGCGGGCAGCGGGCTGGCGGCGGCGGGGGCCTGGCTGCGGGGGAACCCGCTCCTCGGGCTGGTCGCCCTGGGGCCCGCCGTGGTCCTGCTGGGGCTCTGGGCCCATCGCGGGGAGCGCGCCCGACAGCCCGCCCGTCAGGTGGCGCTGTTGGGACTCCTGGCGCTGCTCGGGCTCGCCTCCATGCGCTGCGCCCATGGCCTGCTGCAGTCGAGCCTGGCGCTGGGCTGGCTCGATCCGCTGCCCCTGCTGCACCGCGCGGCGCACACGGTGGTCCTGCCCCTGGCGGACCGCAGCGTGGCGCTGCTGTGGCCCTTTCCGCGCCAGCACGCCCTGGCCCCCTGGACCGCGCTCACGCTCGCGACGGTGCTGCTGGCCAACCTCTGGCGCCCGCGCGCCTTCTGCCGCTTCGCCTGCCCGCTGGGCGCGCTGCTTGGGTTGATCGGGCGGGCCGCACCCTGGCGCATCGCCAAGCGCACACCCGCCTGCTCGGACTGCGGCCGCTGCGAGGCGGTCTGCCCGGCCGCGGCCCAGCCCTCAGGTGCGCTGCGGCAGTCGGCCTGCGTGCTGTGCCTGCGCTGCACCGAGGCCTGCCCCGAGGGGTTGCTGTCCCTGGCCCCGCGCCGCTCGGCCGCCGGCGAGGCGCCCGAGCCCGATCTCGGCCGGCGGGCCACGGCCCTCGGGGTCGCCGCAGGGCTGGCTGTGGTCCCCGTGCTGCGCCTCGGGGGCGCGGTGAGCGGGCACGCGGCGCCCGGGCTGATCCGTCCCCCCGGCGCCCTGCCCGAGGCCGACTTCCTGGCGCGCTGCATCGCCTGCGGGCAGTGCATGCGGGTCTGCCCCACCAACGTGCTGCAGCCCGCGGGCCTGCTCGGCGGCCTGGAGGCCGCCTGGACCCCGGTGCTGGACATGCGCGTCGGCACCAGCGGCTGCCAGCCCTCCTGCACCGCCTGCGGCGAGGTCTGCCCCACCGGCGCCATCCGGCTCATCAGCCTCGACGAGAAGCTCGGCCGCGGCGAGCACGAGAGCGCCGGCCCCGTGCGCATCGGCACGGCCTTCGTGGATCGCGGGCGCTGCCTGCCCTGGGCCATGGATCGCCCCTGCATCGTCTGCCAGGAGGTCTGCCCGGTCAGCCCCAAGGCGGTCCTGACCGAGCGGGTGGTGCAGGTGCTGGAGGATGGCCGTGAGGTGGCCCTGGAGCGCCCGCGGGTGGATCCGGTGGCCTGCATCGGCTGCGGCATCTGCGAGCACGAATGCCCGGTGGCGGGCGAGGCGGCCATCCGGGTGGACGCCGCGGGGGAGAGCCGCGATCCAGGCCACACCCTGGTGCTGGGGAGCTGATCAGGGCACCCGACCGCGATCCGGGTGTCGCGCCCGGAAGTGGCATCCCCTTGACGAAGAGGGCTGGCAGGGGCGTTTCCCAGCAGGAACGTTCCTTGCATGACAGCGAGCGACACCCTGGAGGTTCCCATGACCCGTGCCCTGCTCCCGATCTTCGCCACCCTGACCGGCTGTGGCGGTCTGCTCACCCCCGGCTTCGAGGCCGACCTGACCGAGGTCTGCGCGGCCAACTACGTCGGAGGCGCGGGCGACCTCGACCTGTACGCGGCCGACGTGGATGCGACGGTCTCCATGTGGGTCTCGTTGGAGGGCGTGCTGGACGTCCTGGAGGACGATGAGGCCGTCGACGACTCGCTGACCGTGGGCGACGGTCTCTCGGTCCGCGTGACCACCGGCAGGAACCTGCGCCCGCCCTGCTCCGACCTGGCCGTCAACGAGGTCCAGCGCGGGCACTACGAGGCCAGCGCCGGCACGGCGGACGTGGATCTGGAGCCCTGGGACGACAACGGCGCGCCTACCTGGCTGGCCACCGTGACCCTCACGGGTCTGGTGCTGGAGCCCGAGGACGGCGGCGATTCGGTGGAGTTGCCCAGCTTCACCTTCGACGCAGTGGAGATCTGGGAGCGGTAGGGCCGGTGTCGGCAAGAGACCGGCGTCGAACCATCCGTTTGTCGGAGAGAACCGGGGTGAGCCATCCACCTGCGCGGGGTCGGAGCCCCTGACGTCACGGACACAGCCCGAGAGTCGGCGTTGGAGCGTCGCGTGTGCGGCGCGGGATGGCGTCGTGGATGGTTCGGGCGAGGTCTCTGGCGAGAGTGGATGGTTCGGGTGGCGTCTCTTCGCCGCGGGGTTCACGTCGGCGGGCCGGGCTATGGGGGCAGCCGAAGGGAGCCTCCATGGAATCCGCCCGCACCCACGCCGACTACCTCGCGGCCCTCGAACCGGAGCCCCGGACCGCGCTGGAGGCCCTGCGGACGCTCATCCTCGCGGCCGTGCCCGAGGCCGAGGAGGGCTGGAGCTACGGGGTGCCGGCCTTCCGGCTCCAGGGCAAGCCCATCGCCGGCTTCGCGGCCTGCACCGGGCACCTTTCGTACTACCCCATGAGCGGGCGGGTGGTGGCGGCCTTCGCGGCGGCCCTGGAGGGCTTCTCCACCAGCAGCGGCACCATCCGGTTCACCCCCGAGGCGCCGCTCCCGCCCGAGCTGGTGCGCAAGCTGCTCAAGGCCCGGATCGCCGAGCTGCGGATCGTCCGGAAGGGGCGGTCTCGGCGGCGCTGATGGCGTAGGATCGGAGTGCCCACCCCGGAGCGCCCCGCCATGTCCCGCCTGTTCCTCGCCCTCGCCCTTCTCTGTCCCACCCCGGCCCTCGCGGCCGAGGACCTGCGCGCGCGGACGGGCGCCACGGTCTGGGACGGCACCGGCGCCGATCCCATCCCCGACGCCGTGGTGCTCATCGAGGGCGACCACATCCGCGCCGTGGGCCCCCGCGCCACGGTGCGCATCCCGAAGAAGGCCACCGTGGAGGATCTCTCTGGGGCCTTCATCGTGCCCGGCCTCATCGACGCCCACGTGCACTTCTTCCAGACCGCGAGCCTCTACACCCGGCCCGACATCTTCGACGGCACGGCCCTGCGCCCCTACGCCGAGGACCAGCAGCACGCCCGGGCGTCGCTGGAGGGCACCTTTGCGCGCTACCTGGCCTCCGGGGTCACGGCGGTGGTGGACGTGGGCGGCCCGTTCTGGAACTTCGAGGTGCGCGATCTCGCGCGGCAGGGTGGCGCGGCGCCGCATGTGGCCGTGGCCGGGCCCCTCATCTCCACGGTCTCGCGCCCCCAGCTCGATCTGGGCGATCCACCCATCATCCAGGCCCATGATGCCGAGGAAGCCCGCGCCCTGGCCCGCGCCCAGCTCGCGCGGCACCCCGACCTGCTCAAGGTCTGGTACATCGTGGACCCCGAGCAGGGCCTGGAGCCCGGCCGCCCCATCCTGGAGGCGGTGGTGGCCGAGGGGCATGCCGCGGGAGTGCGGGTGATGGTGCACGCCACCGAGCTGGAGACCGCCCGGGCCGCGGTCACGGCCGGCGTGGACCTGCTGGCCCACAGCATCGACGATCAGCCCGTGGACGAGGCCTTCCTGGCCCTGCTGCGGGAGCGCGACGTGCCCCTCATCGGCACGCTGGTGGTCTACGAGGGCTACGCGGAGGTGCTGGGGCAGGCGGTGGATCTCACGCCGCTGGAGGCGCGCCTGGGCGACCCCTGGGTGCGCCGCACCTGGAGCGAGCTGGCCGTGGCCGATCTGTCCGACGAAGCCCTCGCGAAGAACGCCGCGCGGGTGGAACGCCTGAAGGCCCGCGGCCCCGTGATGGCCGCCAACCTCGCGGCGATCCAGGCCGCCGGCCTGCCCGTGGCCGCCGGCACCGACGCCGGCAACATCGGCACCCTGCACGGCCCCTCCCTGCACCGCGAGCTGGCCCTGATGCACGCCGCGGGCCTCTCCAACCGCGACGTGCTCCTGGCCGCCACCCGCGATGCTGCGCGCATCTTCGCGGCCGAGCCGGACATCGGCACCCTCGCGCCTGGCATGCAGGCCGACCTGCTGGTGCTGGACGCCGATCCTCTCCAGGACCTGGCCAACCTCCAGCGCCTGCGCCGCGTGGTGCTCGGCGGGCGCGACCTGGAGCCCGCGGTCCTCCTCCCCGCGGACCCGGCCACCGTGGTCCAGGCCCAGGTGGAGGCCTACGCCGCCCGCGATCTGGAGGCATTCCTCGCCCTCTACGCCGAGGACGCCGTCCTGCATCGCGGCCTGGACGACAGCGACACCGTGGCGGGTCGTGCCACCATGCGCGAGATCTACGGCCCCCTGTTCACCGACAGCCCCGGCCTGCGCATCGCCATCGCGGCGCGTGAGGTGCTGGGAGGCATCGTGGTGGACCACGAGGTGGTGACCGGGATGCGGGGCAACGGGCCGATCCAGGCCATCGCCATCTACGAGGTGCGGGACGGCCTCATCCAGCAGGTGTGGTTCGCCGCGCGGGAGGAGTAGGGCATCACCGCGATCCGGGAGCAGAAGATGCACATTCATCTACCGTTCTTGCTCGTGCTTCTCGCCACCCCCGCCCGCGCCGACGAGGGCGCCGCCCCTGACACGGAGCCCGGGATCCGGCCCGGGCTCGCGATCACGGGCGGGGCGACCCTGGGCAACGCCTGGGCGGTCGGTGCTGGTCTGGGGCTCTCGTTCGTGCTCATCGGGCCTGGCGGGCGGCGCACGGGGGCGGGTGAGCAGGCTCGCCGGCCTTGGCCTTCGGGTCGCCCGGGAGCCATCGCAACGTGTCGGGCCGCGCCGCCAGGGGGAGATCATGGCCCCGAGACGCTCGCCTCGATCTGCTCCTCCAGGCTCTGCCCGGGCCCCTGTACCTCGACCGTCTCGCCCGCGGGCAGCTCCAGGTCGTACCAGCGGCCCTCGCAGCTCACGGACCAGGGCCCGGCGGGCAGTGGCTCCGAGCAGCCGTTGAAGGCCTGGTCGAGGTGCAGCTCCGGGCGCCGTGCGTGTGCGCGGCAGGCGCCGCGGCCCGGGGCGCAGATCACACCGAGCGGCTGGAGCTCGACTTCGGGGCAGGGCGCGGCTCCGGGCTGGTCCACCGCGACTTCGCCAGACCAGGTGCCCTCGGCGCAGCGCAGCGTCACCCGCGCGGCTTCGCCAGGGAGCAGCGGGACGGGCACCGCGACGCCGCGGGCCGCGGGGCTCTCGCCGCAGCGCTCGCAGGGCCAGACGGCGGCGTCCTCGGCCGCGCCGAAGGAGAGGGTGCAGGCGTCTGGGCTCTCGGGCGGCCAGCGCAGGCAGATCGCGCCTTCCAGGGGCGGGAGGTGGACCGTGTCCTGACCGTCCAGGAGGAGGGGCTCTGACTCCGAGCAGCGCGGACCGGCGCAGGCTCGCGCGCGATCGCCCTCGATGGCGGGGCAGTCCCACAGCCGCTCCTCGGTGCGGGTGCAGCGGCGGAACCTGACCGCGGGACTGTTCTGCTCGACGAGCATCCCAGTCTCTGGCGGGCAGGACCGGCCGCCGTCGTCGCAGCGCACCGTGCGGGACAGGATCGGGTGCAGACGCGCCACGAAGACGTCGTCGTCCTCGAAGTCACCGGGGCGCAGATCACGCCCGGCGAAGCCTGCCTTGTGCAGGAAGGGCAGCAGGTCGCCGGGCTCCAGCGCGAAGGGCCCGACCCAGCCCTCGGCGTCCGAGACCAGGGCTTCGAAGCGGTGGGACAGCACCAGCCGCACTCCCTCGATCGGTGCCTCCGTCTCGGCGTCCAGCACCTGCACCAGCAGGTGCCCGGTGGGGCGCAGCTCGAAGGTCCATGGCGCTCGGGCCTCCTCCAGGGCGAGCCCGTCGTCCCGCGGTTCGCAGCCCGCGGCCCGCAGGACGACGGACACGTCCGGAAGGCAGGGCAGGTCGCCCAGCACGAAGGGCTCATCGGCCTCCCAGCGCGTGGAGGCCAGCACCGCGCGGGTGGCGTCCCCCCAGCCCGCGTACAGCTCGAGACTGCCCGCGCGCGCGCAGCCCTCCAGCGGGTGCACCACGACCCGCGCCCCGCAGGCCGAGACGCAGCCGAGATCAAGGGTGGTGGGCTCCTCGGGCCCGACCCGCCCCACGCGCGCGAAGGCCCCCTGGATGGCGAGGCAGGGGCCCTCCGGCAGCCCCGGGACGCTGCAGATCTCCGCGTCGAGGCAGGTCCGGGGCAGCGCCACCCGTTCGACGCGGCGGGTGTCGAGGTAGCCCAGCGCCATGAAGAGCTCGCGCGGCACGTCCAGCTCCGGGCACCAGCGCACGAGCAGCTCGCCCGCCGCGGGCGGCTCCTCGGGCGCGGGCTCCGCCTGGAACGCCGGGCCTCGCGGCCGGGTCGCGGTCGGCTGCACGCGCGCCGGAGGCACCGGGACCGCAGGGGACCGCGCGGGCGGACAGAGCAGGAGCCAGGCGACGAGCAGCGCCAGCAGCCCGAGAAGGGTCGGAGCCAAGAACGCCCGCTTTCTCACCTCGGCCTCCGCCGGCAGCATAGCCGACTCCCTGACCGGAGGTCAGACCGTCGCCCCGCCCTTCTGACAGCCCTGGCGACGGCCGCGCAGGCTCGTGATCCCGCGAGCGCTCGCGTCCCCGTGCTTGTTCACCGCTCGGACAACATGATAATCTGTATTACAATATGTCCACTCCCCCTTCCCGCGCCGCCCTCCTCGACGCCGCCGCCCGGCTCGCGGCCGGGGGCGCCTGGTCCATGGCAGAGCTGGCCGCGGCGGTGGGGACCTCGCGGGCGGCGGTCTACCGGGTGTTCCCGAGCCGTCAGGCCCTGCTGCAGGCCCTGCAGAGCGAGCGGGCGGTGGCCGTGCCGCCTTCCACCCGGGAGCGGATCCTGGCAGCGGCGGTCGTGGTGCTGGTGGAGTCGGGCCTGGACGCGCTGACGGTGGACGAGGTCGCCCGCCGCGCCGGCGTGACCCCCGTGACCGTGTACCGGCATTTCGCGGATCGGGACAGCCTGGTGGAGGCCGCCCTGGGGGAGGCCCAGCCCCGGGAGCACGCGCGGGCGCTGTCGCTCGACGGCGACGACCCGGAAGAGGACCTCGCCGCCTTCGCCACCTCCACCCTGGCCTTCCTGGAGGAGCACGGGGAGGTCCTGCGGCTCGCGCTCGGCGCGCCCCGGGAGCGCCTGCCGGGCCTGGCCCGCCTGCACGCCAGCCCGCTGGGAGCCACCCGCTCCCTCACGGTCTACCTGGGTCGGCAGATGGTGGCGGGCCGCCTGCCGCGTCGGGATCCGGAGGTGCTGGCGTGGACCTTCGTCTCCCTGCTCCTCACCTTCGGCTGCCTGGCGCCCGCGGTGGGTGGGCCGCCCCCACCCTCGGGCCGGGACCTGGCCAGGCTGTTCCTCCACGGTGCCGGGAGCGCGGCATGACTGTCCCCTGGATCGTCCCCTTCGGAGCGTGCCCGCCCGCGCCCGCCGAGGTCTCCCGCCTGGGCGGCAAGGGCGCTGGGCTCCTGCGCCTGCTCGCCCTCGGGCTGCCCGTGCCAGCCGGGTTCGTGGTCACGGTGGAGGCCTCCCGGCGCTGGAGCGCCACCCCCGGGGAGCCCCTCCCCGGCGAGCTGACCGGGCCCCTCTGCGAGGCCCTCGTCGCCCTGGGCGATCTGCCTGTGGCGGTGCGCTCCTCGGCGCTGGCGGAAGACTCCGGGGAGCACTCCTTCGCGGGCCTGCACGAGACCGTGCTGGATGTCCAGGGAGCCGACGCGCTGCTCGCGGCGCTGCAGCGCTGCTGGGCCTCGGCCGCCTCCGAGCGGGCGGTGCGGTACCGCGAGGCCGCGGGCCTGCCCGACACGGCGGCGGACATGGCGGTGGTGGTGCAGCGCATGGTGGCGGCCGAGCGGGCGGGGGTGCTGTTCACGCGAGACCCCCTGGGCTCCGGGGCGCTGGTGTGCGAAGCGGTGGCGGGCGCGGGGGAAGCCCTGGTCTCGGGTCGCGCCACCCCCCAGCGCTGGACCATCGCGCGGGATGGCAGGGAAATTCTGAGCCGTCCCGAGGGCGCCCCCCTGCTGGACGACACCCGCCTGCGGGAGCTGGTCGCGCTGGGGCTCCAGGTGGAGGCAGCCCTCGGCACACCCCAGGACCTGGAGTGGGCGGTGGCCGAAGGGCGCCTCTGGCTCCTGCAGGCCCGTCCGATCACCGCGCTGCCCTCGGCTGGCCCCGCGGATCGCACGGTCTGGTCCAACACCAACGTGGGGGAGCTGCTCCCCGAGGTCTGCCCGCCCATGAGCTTTGCGGTGGTGCAGCTCTTCGTGAAGGACCTCTTCGGCGCCCTGCTGGGCCGGCTCGGGCTGGATCTGGGCGCCCTGCCGCTGCTCGGCCTGGTGGGCGGGCGGGTCTACGCCAACATGAACGCGGCGGCCGCCCTGATGCGGCGCCTGCCGGGCATGGGGGGGAGGTCCTACGCCGACTTCTTCGGCGGCGACCAGGCGGCGTTGCGGGAGGCCCTGGTGGGTCTGCGGGAGGAGGACCTGCCCCAGGCCTCCACATCCTCCTGGCGGGTAGCCCTGCGCCTGCCGGGTGTGTTCCTCTGGGTGCTCAGCCGCGCGTTTCGGCCTCTGCCGGCCTGGGTGGCGGGGTTCGGCGACGAGGGCCGGGCCCTGGCCCCGCGGGATCTCGCCGCGCTGCCCGACGCCGAACTGCCCGCCCGGATACGGCGCTTGCTGGCGTTCATGTCCGATCCCGAGCGCTCCGACGGCATGGCCTTTGCCTTCGTCGCGGTGGGCAGCGCGCAGCTCCTGGGGAGGTTCTGCCGGCGCTATCTGGGCGATGCGGACGGGTCCATGACCAACCGCCTGCTCTCGGGCCTCGGCGGGGTGGCCTCGGCGGAGGCGGCGCTGGACCTCGGGCGGCTCGCGGAGGGGGGCCCGGGAGCTGGGGCTGGCCCCGGCGGTGCTGGCCGCCCCGGGCTTCGAAGCCCTCTCCGCGACGTTGACCGAGCTGGAGGCGGGGCGAGAGTTCCTGGCCCGGTGGCGGGCGTTCCTGGACGCGCACGGCCACCACGCCCGGGGCGAGCTGGACGTGGCCCTGCCGCGCTGGTCCGAGGAGCCCGACTTCCTCCTGGCCGCGCTCAGGGGTTGCCTGGAGGCACCGCCCGAGGCCGGTCCGCTGGCCGTGTTCGCCCGCAGCGCCCAGGCGCGCGAGGCTCTGCAAGCCCGCTGCCGCGGTTCCCTCGGCTGGCTCCACCGCCGGGTCTTCGAGGGGCTGCTGGCGCGAGCCCAGCTCGGCGTGGCCCTCCGGGAGGGCGCCAAGAGCGAGTTCGTGCGCCGCGTGGGCTTCTGCCGAACGATCCTGCTGGAGGCCGGCGCCCGCCTCACAGCCCGGGGCGCGCTGGAGCGGCCGGACCAGGTGTTCCTGCTCGATCTGGAGGAACTGCCCGCCGCCCTGGACGGCACGCTGGCGGACCTGGCCTCGCGGCTGGCCCGGCGCCGCGCGGAATTGGCCACCTTCCGGGCCTGCTAGCACCCCCCTGTCATCGTGGGCTGCTTCGACCCCCGGCGGCACGCGCGCCGGCCCCAGGAGTCCGCCGGAACCCGCCTGTTCCGCGGAATCTCCGTGAGCCCCGGCGTGGCCGAGGGCCCGGCCCGGGTCATCCTCCCCACGGACGCCGGCGCCCGGGTCCTGCCGGGTGAGGTGCTGGTGGCCCCCTTCACCGACCCTGGTTGGACGCCCCATTTCCTCACGGCGGCCGCCGTGGTCATGGATCTGGGGGGCGTGCTCTCCCACGGCGCGGTGGTGGCGCGGGAGGTGGGCGTGCCGGCGGTGGTGAACGTGGGCCCCGCCACGCGCTGCATCCGCACCGGGCAGCGGGTGCGGGTGGACGCCTTCCGGGGCGAGGTGTGGGTGCTGGACGAGGACTGACGAGCGGGTTGCTGGGGGGGGTACACTGGCAGCGGAGGTGACCCCATGAAGAAGTCCTTGCCCGCGCTCGTGGCCCTCGCCGCCTTCGGTTGCTCCAGAAGCCCGCATCGCCCCGCCGTGGACATCGCAGCCGCCCTGCCCGACGTCGATGCGCTGATCGGCGGGACCTTCTCAGGGACCGTGGTGGACGGCAGCGAGGAAGGCCAGGAACCTTGCCCCATCGCCGGTCAGGCCTGGACCCTGGCCTTCACCGTGCAGGCTCCCGTGGGCTGCGGTGACCAGGAGGGCCACGAGGAGGACTCCGGCAGCGACTGCTCCAGCGCCGAGGTGGGCGGTTTCCCGCTCGACGGGCAGCTCACGCTCGCGGGCGCCGCCGCCGGGGCCGTGGAGGGCAGCGTTCGGGCCGAGTCCACCGAGCAGGGCCTGCTCTTGACCGTGAACCTCTCCCCCCCGCCCGGCGACTACCCACGGCAGACCTTCGACGCCGACCAGGACGGCGGGCTGGCGGGCGAGGCCACCGTGGCGGGGTTCGTCTGGGGGCGCCGGCTGTCCGAGGACGACGCGGCTGAGGTCGTCTGGGAGGTCTGCGCCCTGCCGGCCGACCGCCACGATCCGTGAGCCCGGCGGCGGCGGGGGTCGCTCCCGCGAGAGGATAAGGGACCCCCGGAGGCCCCCGATGCTCTTCGCCCTGACCCTCGCCCTCGCCGCGCACGCCGAGCCCTGGCAGCAGCCCCCCGCCGAGATCCTGGAGGTGCTGCACGCGCCCGATCTGCCCTGGGTCTGGACCGCGCCCGGCGGCGCCCACCTGCTGCTGGCGGACGGGGTGCTCTACCCGCCCCTGGCGGAGCTGGCCGCGCCCATGTACCCGCTCGCGGGCGTGCGCCTGGACCCGGCCACCCACGGCTTCTGGGGCGATCAGGGCGCCACCGCGCCGCGCCTGCTGCGGGTGGAGGACGGGGCTGAGATCCCGCTCGGGTTGCCCGAGGGCTTGCAGGTCATGGAGGTGCGTTGGACCGCGGACGGCCAGCGCTTCGCCCTGGAGGTGGAGCACCCGGACCACCTCGGCCTCTGGGTAGGCTCCGTGGCGGGCGACCTGCGGGAGATCCCGGGCCTGCGCCTCAACCCCATGCTGGGCGCCGAGCTGCAGTGGCTGCCGGATCAGGAGCGCTTGTTGGTCAAGCGGGTGCCGGAGCTGGGCGAGCCACCCGCGGCTCCCCTGGTGCCGCCCGGCCCCACGGTGCTGGAGGGCGACGGCGAGGCCCCGCGCTCCACCTACGAGGCGCGCAACCTGCTGCAGAGCGCCCACGACGAGGAACTGTTCGTGTACTACGCCACCAGCGAGCTGGCGGTGGTGGAGCCCGGACGCCGCAAGGTCAAGCCGCTGGGTGAGCCCGGCCTGTACGCCGATGTGGACCCCTCGCCGGATGGCAGTTGGCTGCTCGTGGAGCGGGTCGGGCCTCCGTGGTCGCATGAGGCCGCCTGGTGGCGCTTCGCCCACACCGTGGAGGTCTGGACCGCGAAGGGCGAAGCGGCCGCCACCCTCGCCAGCCTGCCGCTCGCCGACGCCGTGCCCATCCACGGCGTGCCCGAGGGGATGCGCGCCGTGGGCTGGCGGGCCACGGCCCCCGCCACCCTGGTGTGGGTCGAGGCGCTGGACGGCGGCAGCCCCATCGCCGAGGTGCCCCACCGCGACCGTCTCATGGCCTTGGCCGCCCCGTTTGACGCCGAGCCCCGAGAAATCTTCCGCGCCCAGCACCGCATCCAGCGCTGGCGCTGGGCGCCTGGGGGCGGCACGCTGATGCTCAGCCAGTGGGAGCGCGAGCGCCGCTGGCGCCACGAGTGGCTGCTTGACGTGGACGCCGGCACCGCCCGCCCCTGGTTCGATCTGTCGGAGAACGAGCGCTACGCCGACCCGGGCCACCCTCAGATGCGGCCCATGCCCAACGGGCGCTGGGTCCTGCGCCAGGAGGGCGAGCGCGTGTGGTTCACGGGCTCCGGCGCCACCCCTGACGGCGATCGGCCCTTCCTCGACCTGCGCCCCCTGGGCGAGGGCGAGGCCGAGCGCGTCTGGCGCTGCGATCGCGAGCACTACGAGGGCTTCGTGGCCTTCGCCGGGGAGGGCGAGTCGCAGCTCCTCGTCCGCCGGGAGTCCAGCTCGGAGGTTCCCAACTACCTCCTCCTGACCCCCGGCGACGCCACCGAGGCCCCGGCCGGTGAGGCCACCCGCGCCTTCACCGAGCGCCCCGTGACCCGTTTCGAGGATCCAGCCCCCCAGCTCCGGGACATCCAGCACCGCCTGGTCACCTACGAGCGCGCCGACGGCACCCCGCTGTCCTTCCACCTCTACCTGCCCCCCGGCTACCAGGAGGGTCAGCGCTTGCCCACGGTGCTGTACGCCTACCCCCTGGAGTACTCCGATCCCGAGACCGCGGGGCAGGTGAGCGGCTCCCAGCAGCGCTTCCTGCGCCTGCGCGGCTCCTCCCACCTCTTCTTCCTGCTGCGCGGCTACGCCGTGCTGGATCAGACCGCCATGCCCGTGCTGGGCGACCCCGAGACCGCCTACGACAGCTTCGTGGAGCAGCTCGTGGCGGACGCCGAGGCAGCCGTGGCCAAGGCGGTGGACCTAGGGGTCACCGACCCGGACCGCGTCGGCATCACCGGCCACAGCCACGGCGCGCTCATGACGGCGACGCTGCTGGCCCACAGCGATCTGTTCCGGGCCGGCATCGCCCGCAGCGGCGCCTACAACCACACCATCCGCCCTTTCGGCTTCCAGCACGAGCGCCGCACCCTGTGGGAGGCCTCCGAGACCTACCTGCACCTCTCGCCCGTGATGTTCGCGCCCGAGATCCACGAGCCTCTGCTGCTCATCCACGGCGCCATCGACGAGAACCCGGGCACCATCCCGTTCCAGTCGGACCGCCTGTTCGACGCCGTGCGCGGCTCGGGCGGCACCGTGCGCCTGCTCATGCTGCCCTTCGAGGGCCACGGCTACCGCGCCAACGAGAGCGTGGAGCACGTGCTGGCGGAGCAGCTCGCGTGGTTCGATCGGTACGTGCGGGACGCGGAGGCGCGCTAGCCGCCCGCGGATTCCTCGCCGTCCTCCCCCTGCGCCCAGAGCGCCGCGAGATCCAGCTCCACGGCGTCGAAGGGCTCGGCGCGGACCTGCGCGCGCCCGGCGTAGGCCGCGACCAAGAGCCAGCCCTCCTCGGCGCGCCGGAAGACCTCGAGCGTCCGCACCTCGGGGTCGAGCAGCCAGAGGTGGGCGACCCCCGCGCGGGCGTAGATCGGCATCTTGAGCACCCGATCCCGCATCGCGGTCCCGGGGGAGAGCACCTCGCACACCCAGTCGGGCGGGAGCGTGAAGGCCGGCGCCTTCGGCACCCGCGCAAGGCGCTCGCGCCGCCAGCCCGCCAGGTCGGGCACGAGGACATCCTCGTCGAGGTGAAGCTCGGGTTCATCGAGGATCCACCAGCCGCCCGGACCGCCCCGGCCGCGCTGGAAGGATCCGAGGAGGTCGCCGCCCAACACGCTGGTGGCGAACGCGTGGAAAAGCGCGGGGCGCGGCGAGACGTGCAGCTCGCCCGCCAGGATCTCGGCCACCAGGTGGTCGGGCACCCGGCAGAGGTCCTCATAGGTCGCTTTCTTGCGCGCTGGCTCGCCCATGCCGCCAGTATAGCGTACCGGGCCGGGCTCCCACCAGCGCGAAGCGGGATAGGGTGGCGCCCCCTCCCAGCCGGGCCCTCGCATGCTGTCCCACCCGGGCGAGCTCGCGGCCCTCGCCACCGCCGTCTGCTGGACCCTCTCCGCCACCGCCTTCGAGGCGGCGGGCAAGCGCGTCGGCTCCCTGGCCCTCAACTTCCTCAGGTTGGTCATGGCGCTGGGGTTGGTGGCCGCCTGGCTCGCCTTCGCGCAGGGAGCGCCGATCCCGCGGGAGCTGCCCCCCGCCACCGTGCTGTGGCTGGCGGGTTCGGGGCTGGTGGGCTTCGTGATCGGTGACCTCTGCCTCTTCCGCGCCTTCGTGCTCATCGGCGCCCGGGTCTCGCTGCTCATCATGGCCCTGGTGCCGCCCATCACCGCCCTGCTCGGCTGGCTCCTGCTCGGGGACGCCCTCGGGCCCTGGGGGCTCGTCGGCATGGCCCTGACCGTGGGGGGCGTGGCTTGGGTGGTCGCCGAGCGGGGGCGCGCGGGAGGGGACGGCGCGCCTGCGCCAAGGCGCTACCCGCTGCCGGGGGTGCTGCTGGCGGTGGGCGGCGCGCTGGGCCAGGCCGTGGGCCTGATCATGGCGCGCCACGTCATGGCCGGGGTCTACCCCTTCGAGGCCAGCTTCGTGCGCATCGTCGCGGGGGTGCTGGGCTTCGCCATCGTGCTCGCCGGTGCCCGCTGGTGGCCGCGGACCGTCGCGGCGCTGCGGGACGGCAGGGCCATGGGGCTCGCATGGATCGGAGCCTTTTTCGGGCCATTCCTGGGGGTGGCCGCCTCGCTGGCGGCGGTGCGCTGGACCGACGCGGGCACGGCCTCCACCCTCATGTCCATCGTGCCGGTGCTGATGATCCCCATGTCCGTCCTTGTGTTCCGCGAGCAGGTGGGCCTGCGGGCCGGGCTGGGGTCGCTGGTGGCGGTGGGTGGGGTGGCTTGTATGTTCGTGTGACCGGTCCCCCGCGCCGGATAGGACCGCTGCGATGATCGCCCCCCCCCGCATCGCCCTGATCCACGCCCGCGTCGATCACAACGCGGTGCCGCCGCTGGGGCTGCTGTCCATGGCCACGGTGCTGGCGCGGGCGGGATTCCCGGCGCGGGTCTGGGATCCGCTGCCGCGCGACGAGCGCTTCCTCGACGAGATCGCGGCGTTTGAGCCCGATCTGGTGGGCGTCTCCGTCCTCACCGCCGAGTTTTGCCGCGCCGGGGCCATCCTCGCCGCCCTGCGCGCTCGCCTGCCCGGGGCGCCCCAGCTCATCGGCGGGGCCCATGTCAGCGCGCTGCCGCGGGAGAGCCTGGAGGCGCTCGGTGCCGACCTCGCGGTGGTGGGCGAGGGCGAGGAGACACTGCTCGCGCTCGTGCAGGGCTTCGCCACCGAGGGTGCCCTCCCCACCGGCCTGCCGGGCACCGTGACCCGCGAGGTGGAGGGCCCACCGCCCGAGCCCATCGCGGATCTCGACACCCTGCCCGTCCCCGATCGCGCTCTGCTCGCGGGGGACTACGGCTGGTACCTGGCCCCGCCGGGGGTGCTGCGCGGCCTGTGGCGCCGGGGCACCACCACCATCATGGCCGGGCGCGGCTGCCCGCATCGCTGCGTGTTCTGCGCCTCCCACGTGGTGGGCGGGCGCGTGCCGCGGCTGCACAGCGTGCCCCTGGTGCTGGAGGAGCTGCGCCGGCTCCGGGCGCGCCACGGCCTCACGGGCGCCTGGTTCCTGGACGACGATCTGGCCGCCCGCCCCGCCTGGCTCGGGGAGCTCTGCCAGGCGCTCGGGCCGCTGGGCCTCGCCTGGTCCTGCCAGGCGCGCATCGACCGCCTCGATCCTCCCCTGCTGCGCGAGATGGCGGCCTCCGGGTGCGTGCAGGTGGAGCTGGGCCTGGAGAGCGGCTCCGATCGCGTGCTGCGCAGCCTGCGCAAGGGGCTCGACGTCGGCCGGGTCGAGGAGCGGGTGGCCGCCATCCGCCGTGTCGGCATCCGGGTGATGGTCAACTTCATGATCGGGGCCCCGGGCGAGATGGTGGAAGACATCCAGGCCACCTTCGCCCTGGCCCGCCGCCTGCGGCCGGACTTCGTGGAGTTCAACGTCTGCACGCCGTACCCGGGCTCCGATCTGTACGCCCAGGCCGTGCGCGAGGGCACGTTGGCCCGCGGCGCGCTGGACTTCGACGAGCATTGGTCCGAGCACTTCACGGAAAGCCCCGTGCTGGCCGGGGGTCTGCCCGGGCATGAGCTGATGCGCTGGCGGGCGCGCATGCAGAACACCTTCCTGCTGAGCAACTACCGTCACATCGCGGCGGGCCTGCTGCGCTCGCCCCGCGCCCAGGCCCGCCTGGGCACCAGCCTGGCCCGCGCGGTGCGCCGTGAGCCGGGCGCCTTCCTGGAGGCCCTGCGGCAGCGGCAGCTCGACCCGGTGCTCTGGCGGGCCTACGCCGCCTGGTCCGGCTCCTGGCGGGGCGCGGCATGAGGCGCTGGCTCGCACGCGGCGGTCTGGCGCTCGGCGGGCTGCTGCTGGCGCTCAGCCTGGCCGAAGTGGGTCTGCGGGCCTACGGCTGGTGGCGCGCGCCCCGCGTCCACCCGGCGGGGGACGACGGCGCCTTCCATGTGCTCTGTATCGGCGACTCCTTCGCCTACGGCCTGGGTTCCGAGGACGGCCGCGGCCCCTGCGAGCACCTGGAGGATCTGCTGGAGGCCGAGGGCATCGCCGCCTCCGCCACCAACCGCGCCGTGCCCGGCTTCAACTCCTCCCAGGCCGACGACGCCCTGCCCGCCGCCCTGATCGAGGCCCGGCCCGATCTGGTGGTGGTCACCGTGGGGCACAACAACGGCTGGAACTTCGCCGGGCTGCATGTGGACGAGGGGCAGGGCGGGCTCGGTGTCCGGCTGCGCTGCGCCTTCGGCTCCCTGCGCCTGGTCAAGCTGGCCGAGTTCTGGCTGCAGTACGACGATGGCGCGGCCAAGGGCTGGCTCGATGAGCTGAACCGCGAGGCCAAGGCGGGCAAGCGGGATGGCGAGCGCGCGCAGCTGCGGGCCTTCCACGAGGCGCACCCCGCCGATGTCTGGACCATGGTCAAGCTGGCGGACCTCGCGCGCGAGGACGGGGACCGCCAGGAGGAGGGGCGCTGGATGGAGGCCGCGCGGGCCGCGGATCCCACCGCGGTGGAGCGCGCTTTGCAGGGGCTGCGGCGGGTGGAGGGCTGGCATGCCCAGAACGCCAGCCACGGCGTCGAGTCGCACCTCGATGGGCTGGAGTCCTCGCGCCTGGCCCTCTTCCACCGCCTCGGCCAGGCCTCGCTCGCCGAGCAGCAGGGTTTCGTCCAGGCCGTGCTGCGCCGCGATCTCGACGACATCGTGGCCCGCGCGCGGGCCGCCGGCGCGGTGGTGGTGATCTCCGGCTACCCCGCCGACAAGCCCGCCAACGCCGTGCTGGCCGAGGAAGCCGCGGCGCTGGGCGTGCCCTTCGTGGACCAGCACGCCGACCTCGCCGCCCAGGTCGCCCGCGATGGCGATCCGGGGCACTGGTTCGTGCTCGACGGCCACTGCACCAGCGCGGGATACCGGCGTGTGGCCGAGAACCTGCTGCCCGTCGCCCGCGCGGCGGCCCAGGGATCGGGGAGCCCACCATGACCAGAGGCCTGCTCGACGGCTACGTCGGTCCCAAGTTCCACCACGAGCGCCAGGACCTGCCCGCGCCGGTGGATCTCGACACCCTGCTCCCCCGCTTCGTCGCCGCCGGCCGCCGCCTCGACGCCCACGGTATGGCGCCGCTCAACGGCGGCAACATGAGCGTGCGCCTGGGTCCTGGCCTGGTGGTCACCTCCTCGGGCAGCAACCTGGGCCTGCTGGAGTCAGGCGAGCTGGTCTACGTGGACCACTGTGACGCCGTCGCGGGCCTCGTGCGCTACCGGGGCCCCGCCCTGCCCTCCTCCGAGTCCATCCTGCACCACCTGGTGCTGGCCGCGCGACCGGCCGCCATGGCCGTGGTCCACGCCCACGATCCCAGCACCACCTCCGCGGCCATGGCGCGCGCCGGTCTCACGCTGACGGATCGCGAGGAGCCCTACGGCACCGTGGCCCTGGCCCAGCGCGCCATCGCGGCCTTCGCCGGTGGGCGGGATCTCATCGTGCTGGTCAACCACGGCTACGTCTGCGTGGGCCCGAGCCTCGAGGCCGTCATCGAGCGGATCGTGGGTGTCCACCTGGCGCTGCGCGGTTGATCTCACTCCCCGTCAGGCAGCTCCGCCAGCCCCACGGCCCAGGCCTGCCAGCGCTCCAGGAAGGCGGCGTGGTCGTGGATCCCGAGGACCTCCGTCAGGGTGGCGTAGCCGGTGGGATCGGCCGCGTGGCGTTCCCGAGCCTGGCGGTACAGGTCCCGCAGCACGCCCCGCTCCTGGGCGTACTGGCAGAGGTAGCGGGACTGGGCGTAGTTGGTGCCGGGATCCTCCAGGTAGAACTGGCGTGAGCTCTGGGAGGTGAGCCACCGGAGGGAGGGGACGGCGCCCACCTCGATGGCCCGCAGCAGGCCGTCCAGGCGCCAGTTGGTGTGGCCCACGGGGTGGCCGTCCTGGAGCGAGACGTGCTCGAACAGGGACGCGAGGCCCTCGTCGAGCCAGGGCGGGCAGCCAGGGAAATCGGTGTGGATGTAGGCGTGCACCAGCTCGTGCACCAGGGTGCCGCCGCCCGTGGCGATGTTCATCACCAGCCGGTTGCCGTCCTCCGTGGCGTAGCCGTAGGGGGTGTCGGGATCCTCGCGCCACAGCTCCCGGGTGTGCCGGCGGTAGGAGGCGTCGTCCTTGAACAGCCAGATGGTGAAGATCTCGGCGGGCGGCTGCGCGAAGAAGTCCCGCTCCAGACCCCGCGCGAACGCCCTCACTGTGCCCTCGGCCCGGGCCCGGACCCGCTCCGGATCCTCGTCGCCCACCACCACGAAGGGCGGCTCCACGGCCACGGTGAACCCCGCCGGCAGGTGCTCGCGCAGGGCCAGGACGTGCTGGGCGTAGTCGGCGGGGCTGCGCCCCGAGGAGCGGGCCGGCAGGTGCAGCTCCCCAGGCGCCAACCGCAGGCGGATCAGGGTGGCGCCCGCGCGCCCGTGCAGGGGCCAGGCCGCGTACAGGTCACGGCGGCGCATGCGGCGGAAGGCGCCGTCGTCCTCGGCGGGCTCGTGGTAGACGACCTCGTCGGTGGCGGCGTCGTAGCCCAGGATGAGCCGGAAGTGCTCGGAGCTTCGTGGGTGGGGCGTGGTGCGCGTGCAGACGATGCTGGGGATCCCCGCGATCAGGTCGACGTGCAGCGCGCTCCAGGCCACGTCGAGCTCGTCGGGGGTGGGTTCATGGTCGAAGTTCGTCCAGACCGGGCCTACATCGAACCCCAGGGCCTCGAGCGCGTGGGCCAGCTCCGGGGTCCAGGCGCCGCGGCCCAGGGCCGGATCCACGCCGGTCAGGGCGAAGACGGCGTCCTGGTCGAGGTCGTGGCCCATGCCGCGCAAGGCCATCTCCACGCAGGCCTCGCCGCAGAAGTCGGGCTCCTGGCGCACGTGGGGCGCGGCGTCCAGCAGCACGGAGGGCCAGGGCTGGGCGGCCTCGGCGGGCGGCGGCTCCACCAGCGCGGGCTCCGCCGGAGCGGAGGCCGCACGGCAGGCGCTGGCCAAGAGGGCCAGGACGAGGAGGCGGGCGGCGGACATGGCCCTGGTGTGGACACCGGCGTCCACCCGTGGTTCCGCTTCAGGCGCAGTAGTACTCGTACCCGTGGACCGAGCAGGTCACGCTCCCCACCTCGGTGGCGGGATCCGCCCCTTCCTGTGGGGTCACGTCGAGGACGCAGCCCTCCACCGTGTCGGCGAACCAGCCGGTCTCGGCGTTGTAGGCGTAGCGGCACAGGTGCTCGCAGTCATCGCCCTCCTGGTCCAGCTCGCCCTGGGTGAGGACGTAGTCCACGTCATAGTCCTCCTCCGGGGGGTCACAGGTCAGCGGGCCATCGCAGCCCACGAGCGCCACCGTGAGCAGGGCGGGCAGCAGCGTCTTCATCATCTGGCACCTCCGGTGGCGTCGAACAGCAAGCAGCGTGCCACTTCGGTAGGAGGCGGAGAATGCTCCGTCCCTCGGAGCGATCCGGTGCGCGTCGCGCCATCTGGATCGCGCCTTGACGGAACGCTTGCAGGGTGGGGCGAACCGCGCCGCGTCCCTGCGGTCTGCCTGTTCGCCTCCGCCGCGCAAGGAGACACCCATGTTCGTCCCCGTCCTGGCGCTCTGCGCCGCGGTCTCGGCCGCGCCCCTCGACTTCCTGCACGATCCGGTGATCTACCCCGACGAGGTGATGGACGACGATCCCGTCCTCGGCGGTGAGATCCGCGTGACCCAGGCGGACGGCCTGGCGGCCCTGGTGCTGGAGCACACCTCGGTGGTGGCCGAGATCCACGCCGGCCTGGCGCGGGTCACCATGACCCAGTGGTTCCACAACCCCTACGAGGAGCCGCTGGAGGCGCGCTACCTCTTCCCCCTGCCCAGCACCGCGGCGGTGGACCGTATGGATCTGACCTGCGGGGACCGGCTCATCGAGGGCGTGATCATGGAGCGCGGCGAGGCGCTGGCCGCCTACGAGCAGGCCCGGGATGAGGGCAAGAAGGCCGCCCTGCTGGAGCAGGAGCGCGACAACCTCTTCACCCAGCGCATCGCCAGCCTCTGCCCCGGGGAGGAGGTGCAGATCACGCTGCAGTACGTGGAGCAGGTGGCGTATGAGGACGGCATCTACGAGCTGACCGTGCCCATGGCCGTCGGCCCCCGCTTCTCGCCGCCCTGGGTGGCCGACCGCGAGCGCATCTCCACCCCCACCACCACCGAGCCCGTGCGCGCCGTGGATTTCACCGCCTATCTCGACGAGGGCTCCCCGGTGGGCGGCATCTGGAGCGACAGCCACGACATCGACGTGGTGGAGGAGGGTGCTTGGGGCGCGGAGGTGACCACGGCCGAGGAGGAGGTCCTGCCCGATCGCGACTTCGTGCTGTCCTGGACCCTGCAGGGCGAGCGCCCTGCCATCGGTGTGCTGGCCCACCGGCCCTCCGAGGACGAGCCCGGCTACCTGGCCGTGACGCTGGAGCCGCCGCGCCTGGACGAGGGCTTCGTGGCCCGCCCGCGGGAGCTGCT
Organism: Pseudomonadota bacterium; assembly: GCA_043814015.1. GTDB lineage: Bacteria > Myxococcota_A > UBA796 > UBA796 > JAFGLY01 > JBDRKM01. The sequence goes on along the minus strand of JBDRKM010000006.1, from coordinate 41,763 downwards.
CTTCGTGCTCGACGAGTCCGGCTCCATGAGCGGTTGGCCCTTCGAGACGGCGCGCGCCCTGGTGCTCATGGCCCTGGAGGAGATGGGTCCGGATGACACCTTCAACCTGGTGCGCTTCGCCAGCTCATCCTCCTCCCTGTTCGCCCGGCCCCAGCCCGCCACGGCCGAGACCCGCGCCCAGGCCCGGGCGTGGCTGGCCCACTTTCATGGCGGCGGCACCAACATGGACGCGGGCATCGTCCACTCCCTGGATCTGCCCGGTGATCCCGAGGCCATGCGCCTCGTGCTCATGCTGACCGACGGCTACGTGGGTGGCGAGGACACCATGTTCGGCCTGGTACGCCAGCACCTCGGCAACGCCCGCCTCTTCTCGCTCGGGGTCGGCAGCTCCGTGAACCGCTACCTGCTGGAGGGGCTGGCCGAGATGGGGCGCGGCGATGTCATCTACGTGTACTCCAACGCCCGCCTGCGGGCCGGGGTGCAGGAATTCTACGACCGCATCGCCCACCCCTCGCTCTCCGACATCCGCATCGACTGGGGCGGGATCGAGGTCAGCGAGCAGTACCCGGTGAAGATCCCCGACCTGTGGGCCGGCCAGCCACTGAGGGTGGTGGCGCGCTACGAGCCCACCGAGGAGGGAGTGGACGTGGACACGGTGGTCACCGTGCGCGCGCGCTATGGCCGCGAGGAGGTGGCCTGGGAGGTGCCGCTGCAGGTGCCCGCCGTGGAACGCGAGCACGAGGCCCTGGCTTCCCTCTGGGCCCGGCGGAAGATCCGCGATCTGGAGTGGTACCCACGCGGCCGGAGCGCCGCCGAGGTCCAGGAGGCGGTCACCGAGGTGGCGCTCGATCACCACCTGGTCTCCAGGTACACCAGCCTGGTGGCCATCGACGACGAGCCCTCGGCCTGCGGGCCCTCCGGCCTGTCCGTGAGCGTGCCGACCCTGGCCCCGGCGGGGGTGAGCATGGTGGGGGGCGCGAGCCTGGGCGGCGGTGGCACGGCCATGGGCCTGGGCGGCCTGGGCACCAGGGGGCGTGGCTCCGGCGCCAGCGGCTACGGCCACGGTGGGGGTCACTTCGGGGCGAGGGGCGTCGGGAGCATCGGCAGCGTCGGGGGTGACGCCATCATCCTCGGGAGCATGGACAAGACCCTGATCGACGCGGTGGTGAAGCGCAACCTCAACGCCCTGCGCTACTGCTACCAGCGTGAACTGCAGAAGGACCCGGCGCTCGCGGGCAAGGTCGTCGTGAAGTTCGTCGTCGCGGCCGATGGGAGCGTGGCCAGCGCCAGCATCAAGAGCAGCACCCTGGGCAGCGCCGCCGTGGAGCAGTGCCTCACGGCCCGCTTCCTGCGCATGGCGTTCCCGGCCCAGCGAGGCGGCGGGGTCGTGATCGTGAGCTACCCGTTCCTGTTCAGCAGCGGGAGTTGACGCCCAGGCGCAGGCGCCCCCCCGGGTGCGTACCGCGGGGGCGCCCTGCCCCGCCTTGAAGTTGCCAGATTGCGCCCAGCCCCCCCTCCAGGTTGCCACCCCGCTTGCCCATCGAGCGAGGCAACACCGACCAACGCCGCTTTTCGCGAGGACACGCGGTCAGTCCACGCGCGATCGGGGACTCTCTGGGTACCCTGGGCGCACCCTGGCAACTTTCGAGGGCCCCTGGGCGCGCCCGTCGCCCAGACAGGAGGAGCAGCCCTGCGAGTGTGGTTGGGGACGCCTCCCCTTCCGCCGGTGGGATACGCCGTCATATGCCTCTCGCCCTGCTCCTCGTCCTCGGCGCCGGTTCGGTCGCCTGTCTCGGCCTCCTCGCGCGCTGGCTGGCCGGCTATCCGGCACCGCCCCGCGCGCTGAGGGGCCTCGACCGCCGTTCCTGGGCCTTCGTGACGGCCGCGGGGGACACCCTGTTCCCCCCGGGGGGCGCGGTGCCGCCCTCCTCCGAGGACGTGGACGTGCCGGGATACCTGGATGCCTGGATGGCCGGTCTGCCGCCGGCCCAGCGGCGCCTCATCGGGCTCTTGTTCCTCGCCCTCGAGCAGGCCACCCTGATCTGGGGCCGGGGCGTCGGCGGCCGGCTGCGGCGCTTCTCCGAGCTGCCCCCTGCCGCGCGCGAGGCCTACCTGCACCGCCTCGAGCAGCACCCGCTCTTCCCTGTGCGCGCCCTGCTGGCGGCCCTGCGCACCATCTTCTCCTTCGCCTACCTGGACCGCCCGGCGGTGCAGGAGGCCCTGGGCATCGAGCCCCCGCCGGCCCACCTCCCCACCAGCACCCACCTGCGCCCCGAGACCATGGGTAGTGGGCGCCTCATCACGCTGGTCGACCACGGCCCGGAGGTGGAGGAGTCCTGCGACGTGGTGGTGGTGGGCACGGGCGCGGGTGGCGGGGTGGCGGCCCGCGAATTGGCCCGCGCTGGCCTGGATGTGGTGATCCTGGAGGAGGGCCCGTTCATCCGCCCCGAACAGGTCGCTGCCGACACCGGCACCGCCATGACCCAGGTGCTGGCGGAGGCGGGCCTGCGCACCTTCCTGGCGCCCAGCGCCGTGGCCACCATCCAGGGCCGCTGCGTGGGGGGCTCCACCTTCCCCAACTCGGCCATCCTGTTCCGCATCCCGGATGACATCCTGGACGAGTGGCGCGACGAGCACGGGATCGAGGGCCTCACCAACGCGGCCCTGGCCGAGAGTTACGCGCGGGTAGAGCGCCTGGCGCGCAAGGCCCCGGCCAGCGCGGCGGAGCTGGGCCGCAAGAACGAGCTGTTCGCCGAGGGCGCGGCGGCGCTGGGGATCGAGGCCCACGCCTTCGACCTCGGCAAGCACGGCTGCCGGGGCTCCGCCTCATGCCTGCCCGCCTGCCGCATCGGCGCCAAGTACAGCACCGACCTCTCCCACATCCCCGACGCGGTGCAGGCCGGCGCGCGGCTCTACACCCAGGCCCGCTGCGACCGGGTGCAGGCCCGCGGGGGGCAGGCCCAGGGGCTGACGGCCGACTTCGTGGACGCGAGCGGCCGCGTCCAGGGCCGCATGAAGGTGAAGGCCCGGGCCGTGGTCCTGGCCGGCGGCGTGCTGGGGACTCCCCTCATCCTCGAGCGCAGCGGGCTGGCGAACCGCTCGGGCATGGTGGGCAAGAACCTGCACGGCCACCCCGGCGCCGCCATCTACGCCGTGTTCGACGAGCGGGTCGAGCCCTGGAAGGGCCACACCCAGGGCTTCGGTGCCTTCCTGGACGAGCACCGCAAGATCGAGGTGCTCTGGTCCCCCCTGTCCATCATGGCCGTGCGCATGCCGGGCTTCGGCCACGCCCTCAAGGAGAACCTGGCCCTCTTCCCCCACATAGCGGTCTGGGACGTGGTGGTCCGCGGGACATCCACTGGCCGCATCCTGTTCGGCTCCGGATCGGACCCGGTGGTCTGGTTCCCCCAGAATCAGGTGGACGTGGACCGCGTGGCCAGCGGGCTCGGGCTGCTGGGCGAGATGGCCTTCGCCGTGGGGGCCAAGGCCGTCATGCCCGGCGCCTTCGGGCTGCCTGATCGGTTCACGGATCCGGCCCAGCTCGCGGCCCTCGGACCGGGCATGATCAAGGCCAACCAGCTGGTGATGGCCTCCACCCACCTCTTCGGCACCTGCCGCATGGGGGCCGATCCGCGCCGCTCCGTGGTGGACAGCCACGGCGAGTGCCACGATGTGCGCGGCCTCTACATCGTGGACGGCTCGGTGCTGCCCAACGGCACGCGGGTCAACCCGCATGAGCCCATCATGGCGGTGGCGGACTACTTCGCGCATGGGATCGCGGCGAAGCTGGGTGGGGCAGCTCGTCCCTGAGGATTGCAGCGCCTTGGCCTGCTATCCGCCCTGGTCTGGCGTCTCGGGCAGCACCACGTCCACCCGCTCGGTCACCGGGCCGCAGCAGTCTTCGGCCACCTCGGCCTGGCCCCACCAGGGGCTGTACCCGTAGGCGGTCACCTCGAGATCGATCCCACCGCTGTAGCCCCAGCCGCAGGCCCAGCCGCCGTCCATGGCATCGCAGGGCTGGTAGTCGGTCCAATCCTGGCCCTCGGGCACGAAGCCGACGTGGGCCTCCTCGATGGGCAGCCCGCCCTCGTCGCTCACGGTGACGAAGACCGAGGGCACCTCCTCGGCGGTGCAGTCCACGGGATCGAGGGTGAGCTGCAGGCTCTGCTGCTCCACGTGACAGGCGCCCTCGGGGACGGTCACCGTCTGGCTGGCCGCGCCGTGGCAGGCCGCCATGGCCTCGATCAGCAGGTCTCCGGGCACCTCCCAGCCGCACACCCAGGCGTCGTCCAGCGGGTCGCAGGCCCGGGGCTCCTCGTCATCGGGCCCGGTGTACTGCAAGACGACCTCCTCCAGCGGCGCCCCGGTGCTGCTGGTGAGGGTGACCGCCACCGAGGCCCTCGCCATGGTGTCGCAGTCGGCCTCTGGATCGGAGCAGGCTACGAGGGGGAGCAGGAGGGGGTACAGGCGCATGGTAGCTTCCGGGTGTCGAGGAGGAGGGAGGGATGATCGGGCCGGTGCCAGGAGGATAGCGCCCGTGGTCGGTGGGGGGCAGGGCTGTCAGGGCTCCACCGCCTCCCCCTCCAGACCCACCAGCAGCTCCTCCTCGCGATGTCCTCGATGCAGAGGGCCTGGGGGGTGGGCATGGGTCGCTCCTGGCAGGGGGGCAGCACATTGTGCCCGATCCCGGCGCCGTCGGCGATGCTCGGCGCGGGCGGGGGCTACCTCGCCGACGACCGTGGCGGCGAATCCGGGTGGCTCAGCTCCTCCCGCAGCACCCCCGCCACCCGCCGCACGTCGCGCTCGCTCAGGGCGAAGCCGTTGGGCACCTCCAGGCTGCGGGCGTGCACGGCGCTGGCCACCGGGCAGGGGCGGGCCCAGGGGGCGAAGATGTCCAGCTCCGAGCAGGCGAACATGTCGTCGGCGTTGGTGTCGATGCCGCGGCGCAGCAGGCGCGGGCGCAGGGCGTCGCGGTCGGGCACCTCCACCTTGAGGTAGAAGCGTGAGGGATCGCAGCCCGGCAAGGGGCGGGGGACGCGCACGCCGGGCAGCCCCTCCAGCGCCTCGGCCAGGATCTCGCCGTGGCGCCGCGTGCGGGCGTTGACCGCGGGGAGGCGGTCGAGCTGCACGAGCCCGACCCTGGCCTGCAGATCGGCCAATCCTTCCAGACGGTCGGGCAAAGAGGGGGGCACCACCGCCTCCACCATGGCGCGGTCGATGCGATCGGAGCCGAGGCCATCGGCCAGGCGCAGGGCCGGATACAGGCTCAAGGGGAAGCCGGCGCGCGATGTGATGCCCCAGGTGACCAGCACGCGAGCCACGGTGGAGAGCACCTTCTCGCGGCGGGGCGGGACGAGGGCCGTGGCTTCGCGTCGCACCCGCTCCCAGAGCGCCCCGGCCTTGCCCACCAGCAGGCCGCCGCCGAAGGAGGCCACGTTCTTGCCGGTGTTGAAGGAGAAGAAGGCCAGGTGGCCGAAGGAGCCCAGGGGCCGGCCGTGCAGCAGCGTGCCGGCGCTCTGGGCGCAGTCCTCCAGCAGCCAGAGGTCTCGCTCGGCGCACAGGGCCTCCAGGCGGGCGACGTCGGAGCACAGCCCGAAGAGGTGGGTGGCCAGCACGGCCCTGATGCGCGGGGTCAGCGCGCGCTCCAGGGCGTCCACGTCCAGGTGGTGGGTCAGGGGGTCCACGTCCACGAACAGAGGTTCGAGCCCCATGGCCACCAGCAAGGCGGGCACGGCCGCCAGGGTGTAGTCGGGCACGGCCACCTGGTCGCCGGGCTGCAGATCGAGGGCCCGCAGGGCCAGCAGGAAGGCGATGCGGCCCGAGGAGGTGCCCAGCGCGAAGGGCACCTCCGTGGCGTCTGCCCAGCGTCGTTCCAGCTCGGCCACGTGGGGGCCATGGAGCACCTGGCGCTGGGCGAGGGCGGCGCCGAGGGCGGCGAGCACCGGGGCGGAGAGGTGGACCTGGTGGCGGGGCAGCGGGATCATGGGGCGCTCCGGTGGGGCAGCAGGTCGAAGAGCACGCCGGGGTTGCGCAGGTAGAAAGGGGCGTAGGTCCGCAGGTGGGCGAGCAGGAAGCCCGGGCGCAGCAGGACGCGGCGGTAGGCCGAACGGTAGATTTCTGTGAGCTCGTCGTCGCCCATGCGGGAGAGGTTCACCGGGGGCGCGCGGTAGTGGTACAGGCCCGGCACCGCCTCGGGAGGGATGCGATCGCGGTAGCGCGCGAAGGCCGGGGAGCCCGGGTAGGGGGTGAAGTAGTGGAACTGCACCATGTCGGGGCGCAGGGCGCGCGCCAGGGTCACGGAGCGCAGGGCCTCCTCGCGGGTCTCGTCGGGGTTGCCCAGCAGCACGAGCGCGGTGGTGGCCATGCCGAGCGCGCGGGCGCGGCCGAAGACCTCCAGGGCAAGCTCCTCCCAGTCCTCCCGGGTGGTCTTGTTCAGGATGCGCAGGATGCGCGGGGTGGCGGCCTCCACGCCGAAGCGCAGCAGCAGGCAGCCGGAGGCTGCCATGCGCGCCATGAGGGGCGCGTCCAGATCGTCGAGCCTGGCGTGGCAGATCCAGCGCATGCCGGGCGCGGCGCGGGCGAGCCCGTCGCAGAAGGCCAGGACGTGATTCCGGTCGGCGGTGAAGTCGTCGTCGTCGATGGAGAGCACGTTCACGCCGAGGGCGGCCAGGGTGCGCACCTCGGCCATGATCTCGCCGGGCTCGCGCAGGCGCAGGCGGGCGCCGTAGCTCTCGCGGGTGACCGGGGAGCAGAACAGGCAGCCGCCCTTGCAGCCGCGGCCGGTGAGCAGGTGCCCCCAGCGGGCCGGGGTGGCCATGCGCAGGGGGTAGTGCATGGGGTAGGCCGCGAGGCGGGCGCGGTCCCAGGCGACCGGGGGCAGGCGGCTGGGCTGCTCCACGAGGGCGGGGCCTTCCGTGGTGAGCGCGGCGGCGAGGTCGGCCAGCGGGCGGCCCTGGTCGAGGTCGGTGATGACCGACAGCGCGCGCTCTTCGGCCTCGCCTGGGAGGCAGAGGTCCACCCCGGGCAGGGCGGCGGCGCCGAGCGCCAGTGCCTGGCCCACGGCCAGCACGGTGGGGCGCTCGGGCAGGGCGTCGAGCAGGGTGATGGTGTCCGCGAGGGCGTCGAGATCCAGGGAGGTGAGCTGCAGCACCACCACCTGGGGCGCCCAGCGCCCGAGCCAGGTGCCCAGGCGCGCGGCGCATTGCGGGTGGGTGAGCTGGTCGTGGAAGCGCACGCCGAAGCGGCCGTCGCGCAGCAGGAGCGATTCCAGGTAGGCCAGCGTCCAGGGCGGGCGCGGGTTGCGCGGGTGTCCGGTGGCCCCCACCAGGCGGCCGTGCAGGCGGATCAGGGCGACGCGCGCCACCCTCACGGGGCCTCCAGGCCGAAGAGGGCCAGGGCGTCCTCGAGGTAGGCCGGGTCTTCGGCGTAGGTGGCGGCGAGCGCCTGGGAGAGCCCGCGGTCGAAGGCGGCCTGGCAGCCGGGGGCCAGGAGGTCGTCCCAGGGGATGCGCCAGCGCAGCAGGTCGGTGGGGGTCTTGTGCTCGCGAACCACCCCCTCTCCCAGGCCGGTACACAGGGGGGCCAGATCCCCGGCACCGGCGTTCCGGGAGAGCGCCGCGGCGAGGCGATGCGGCGAGCGGTCCACGATGCTGACCACGGCCCGGCCCAGGGCCTCGGTGCGGCCAGGATCACCCTGGACCTGCGGCAGCCACGAGGCGGGGTCCTCGATGGCCTCCGGCGGGAAGGGGACCTGCTCGCGGTCCTTGTCCAGGCCCCGCCGCAGGTGGACCCGCCAGCGGGGGGCGAGCTGGCTGTTGTCGCGCCGGTCGCTCCCCTGGCTGCGCAGCTGGGAGCCGAGGCTGACCAGGAAGGGTCCGCGCTCGCGCTCCGGGATCAGCGGCACCCGCCGTGCGAAGGCGGCGCCCAGGTCGGCCTGCCAGGCGTCGAGAGCCCGCGCCGCGGCGTTGGTCCACGTGGCGCCGGGGAAGTCCGCGATGCGGGCCGGGCTGCGGGGCGTCCCCGGCCAGCTCAGGGCCAGCGCGCAGGGCAGCCACCAGGCCAGACCGAGGCCCAGGCCGGGCCAGCGGGGCTGGCGGGCCAGGGCGACGCCCACCAACAGGCAGGCGGCCCCGTAGATCGAGATGAGGTAGCGATAGCCGTAGATCCGCCAGGGCTCGATCTTGAACTGGGTCAGGGAGAAGGCCAGGAAGAAACCGAAGACGAAGAGGGCCAGGAAGGCCTCGAGGTCGGGGTTCACCCGCTCCCGGCCGGGCAGCAGCCCGGCGAGGATCCGGCGCCAGCGCCAGGCCGCCGACAGGAGCGCCACCGCCACCAGAGCCCACCAGCCCCAGGCGGCGACCCGCCCCGCCAGTCCAGGGGGGAACCAGGCGCCATCGGCCAGGTCCGGCCCGAGCAGGGAGCCCAGGCGCCGAAGCACCTCTCCCGCGTGGACCTGGAGGTTTTCGGTGCCGCTGCGGTGGTACATGGACGTGACCCCGGAGCCGTGCGCCGCGAAGCTGGCCACCAGGGGGAGCAGCCCTAGGGCGAGCCCTCCCAGGAAACCAGCCAGATCGCGCCAGCGCCACCCGGTGCGCGGACGCGAGAGCAGGGCGGTGATCCCCAGCGCCACCACGGCCACGGCGAACAGCCAGTCGTCGAAGAGGGCGATCCCCACCACCGCGCCGAAGCCGAACAGCCGGCGGCCGCGGCGCGGCCCCTCGGCCTCCACCGCACGCAGCAGCAGGTGCCCGGCCAGCAGGACCAGCAGGCCGCTCGGGAAGTGATCTCCGGTGCCTACCAGGGAGATGCCGAGCCAGCCGGGCGGGGCGAGGGCGAAGCAGAGCCCGGCGTACAGCGCGGCGCGTGGCCCCCCGATCCGCTGGGCGAGCGACGCCACCAATACGAGGCCTGCCAGGCCCACCACCAGCGCCAGGACCTTGACCGCCAGCGCGCTCGGCCCCAGCAGCGCGTACAGCGGCAGCGCCAGGATCTGGTAGAGCACATCGCCGCCGGCGTAGGGGGTGAGGAGGGCACCCACTGGCAGGGCCCTGGCCCCGTGCAGCCACTGCCACAGCAGGCCCGTGGTCAGCTCGTCGTTGATCACCACCTCCTCCAGCGAGACCGCCAGGAACACCAGGCGGGCGGCCAGGAAGGCGAGGATCAGCGGGGGCAGCGGGCGGCGCATCAGCCGGTGATGTACCACCTGAAGACCCCTACGCGCTCGCGGAGGGAGGCGAGGTCGGCGCCGCGGGCATGGCGCACCAGCGCCCGAGGCCGCAGGTAGAACCGGAGGAAGCCCTCCTTCGCGAGGCGCTCGAGCGTGGCGAGGTCGTGATCGTCGGCGAAGTGGGTGGGGAACAGGTCCGCCGGGGGGGCGCGGAAGCGCGCGTACAGCCCCGTCCCGGGGTAGGGCACGGCCACGTGGAAGGAGGCGTAGTCCGGGTCGAGCCGCCGGGAGAAGCGCAGGGTCTCGGCCATCTCGGCGCGGGTCTCGCCCGGGAAGCCCAGCATGAAGAAGGCGGCGCTGCGCATGCCCGCCTCGCGCGTGAGGCGCACGGCGCGCTCGGCCTCTTCCAGGCGGATGCCCTTGCCCAGGGTGTCGAGCACCCGCTGGCTGCCCGACTCCACCCCGAAGTGCACCAGCTCGCAGCCGGCGTCGGCCATGGTGGCCAGGAGAGGAGCGTCCACGAGATCCACCCGGGTCTGGCAGCACCAGCGCAGGGGCCGCCCGAGGGAGACGAGCCGCGCGCACAGCTCGCGGACGTGGTCGGCGGCGCGGGTGAACTCGAGGTCCATGAAGTAGGCGGCGCGGGTGCCGCGGTGCGCGCGGGAGAGCTGGACCTCGGCGGCGACGCGGGCCGGATCGCGCATGCGCCAGGGGCGGCCGTACATGGCCTGGGAGCAGAACGTGCAGGCGTCGGGGCAGCCCCGCGACAGCTCGAACACCATGAAGTCGCCGACCAGGAGCTCGTAGCGGTAGGCCCTCCCGGGCAGCAGATCGTAGGCGGGCGGGGGGAGGGTGTCGAGGTCTACCGGCGGGCGGGCCGGGCCGCGCTGGAGCTCGCCGTCCTCGAGCCAGGCCAGGCCCGGGAGCCCCCGCGGGTCCGGGGCGCGGCACAGGTCGGCCGCAGGCCCCTCGGGCTCTCCCAGCAGGGCCCCGCGGGCGCCCGTGCGCCGCAGCATGGCCTCGGGCCAGGCCGTGGGGTGTGCGCCCAGCAGCCAGGTGTCGGCGCAGCCAGCCACGGCCGCCCGGGCGAAGGTTTCGAAGGGCGTGGTGTCCAGCTCGGGGCAGCACCAGCGGTCGAGGGCGGAGGAGGTCACGAACACGCGGTCGGCCCGCCGCGCCCGCGTGGTCACCTCCGCGGGCCCGACCCCGGTGGCGGCGGCGTCGAGCAGCTCCACGGCGACACCCTCGGCGTGGAGCACCGCCGCGATGCGCGCCAGCTCCACCGGCGGGAAGCGCCGGGCGTACACCGGGCCGCGGCGGAGACCGCGCGGGCCGGGGTGGGGGTGGACGAAAAGGACGTGCATGGGCATGGGCTCGGGGTGGGGACTAACCGGGCAATTGGGCGCCGGCGGTGCGGCCCTGGCCTGGGGAAGGCCCCGCGGGATATCCCCGCCCCCGTCCATCCTCCCAGGTGATCCTCGCGTGACCGGCGCCCACCCCAGCTGGCCCGGCCTCCTGCTCGGGCTGGTCGCCCTGGTGGGCTGCTCGCCCGCCGCCCGCGACCGGCGGCCTGACATCCTGCTCATCTCCCTGGACACCACCCGCGCCGATCGGGTGGACCTGGACGCGACGGACGGCACCCTCACCCCCACCCTCGCGCGGCTCGCGGCGGAGGGGGTGGCCTTCGAGGACACCTACACCCCGGTCCCCCTCACCCTGCCCGCCCACACCAGCCTGCTCACGGGTACAGAGCCCCTCTTCCACGGGGTGCGCAACAACGACCGCTACCGGCTGGCGCCGGAGGCCACCACCCTGGCGGAGGTGCTGCACGCCCAGGGCTGGGCCACGGCCGCGGTCATCGGCGCATTCCCGCTGGAGGCCTCCACGGGCCTGGACCAGGGCTTCGACACCTACGACCAGCGTGGGCTGGCGCCGCCCGACGCGCACACCGAGGAGTACCCCGAGCGGGTCGCCGCCGAGGTGGCCGCCAGCGCCCTGGAGTTGCTGGCGGAGCTGCCGCACCCCGCCTTCCTGTTCGTCCACTTCTACGACCCGCACCAGCCCTGGAACGCGCCCGCGCCCTTCTCGGCGCTGACCCCCGATCCCTACCTCGCCGAGATCGCCTACACCGAACATGAGGTCGGCCGTGTGGTGGACGCCACCCGGCAGCGCGATCCGGAGGCCCTGGTGGTGGTGACCGCCGATCACGGCGAGAGCCTCGGCGAGCACGGCGAGCTGTCCCACGGCATCTTCCTGCACGGCGCCACCACCCGCGTGCCCCTGGTGGTGGCGGCGCCGGGGCGTGTACCCGCCCGGGGCCTGGTGACCGCGCCGGTGGCCCGCCTCATCGATGTGATGCCAACCGTCCTGGATCTGGCGGGGGTGGCCGTCCCCTCCGCTGTCCAGGGCCGCAGCCTGGAGCCCGCGCTGCGGGGTGAGCCCGTGCCCGCGGTGCCCGTCTTCGCCGAGAGCGTGATGCCGGAGGAGAGCTTCGGGTTCTCCCCCATGGCTGCCCTGTTGGAAGGGGATCTCAGGCTGGTGGTCAGCCCGCGCAGGCGCCTGTTCGACCTGGCGGCCGACCCGCGCGAGGTGACGGACATCGCCGCGGGGCGTGGAGCGGACGTGGAGCGCCTCGCCGCCGACCTGGAAGCCTACATGACCGAGCACCGCGCCGAAAGCGCGACCGCGCGCGCGCCCGCGGACCCGGAACGGACGGCGGCGCTGCAAGCCCTGGGGTACGTGGACCTCGGGCTCGCCCGGCATGGCGGGGACATCTACGAGCACACCTCCCTGCTGGCGTTGTCCTGGGCGCGGGACGCCGCGGGCCGGCCCACGGCCGTCGCTGGAGACGAGGTGGTACGGGCGCTCCAGGACAACCCGGAGCTGGCGGGTCTGTGGGAGCTGGGGCTCAACTTCCTGGCGTTGGGGCCGGATACGCGCTTCGTGGGCCTGGCGCGGGAGGGACGGGAGCGGTTCCACGACGCCGCGGGTCTGCTGGCTCTCGCGGCCTATGCCGAGGCCCTGGCGGGAGACGCGGGCCAGACCCGGGCGGTGCTGGCGGAGTTTGCGGGGGCCTGCCGCCGGCAGACCGAGCGCGGTCCGCGCGAGTCGGTCAGCGCCCTGACCTTCGCCGCGGAGGCGGCCCTGCGGATGGGGCTGTCCGAGGATCTGGCCTGGGCCGTGGCGCGTCTCCAGGGGGAGCCGCTGATGGCCGGCGACAGCCTGTCCAACCGCGGCCGCTTCCTGCACGCCCTGGGGCGCCTGACCGAGGCCGAGGCCGACTACCGCGCGGCCGCCGCCCAGCAGCCGGACGACCCCGAGATCCGCTTCAACCTCGCCGCGGCGCTGGCGGGGCAGGGGAAGTACGCCGAGGCGGAGGCGGCCTTCGCCCAGGGGCTGACCCTCGCCCCGGGCGAGGCGGTCCAGTGGGCGCGGCGCGCCCAGGTATTGGAGCGGTTGGGCAGGCACACCGAGGCCTCCGAGGCCTGCGCCCACCACGCGGCGCTCGGGGGGGGCGATCCGGGGTGCGGCGCGCTGTAGTGCGGCGGATCTCGCCTCCCGAGGCTGGAGACAGGCGCTCCGTGCGTGGGTGATCTGGGCGCGGTTCTGCGCTCTGTGCCGACCGCTGCTTGCCATCAGGCGCGTCTGCTCCACCTGCGGGGCCTCCGGGTTGGTGGTGAGGTCGGCGTGGGCAGTGGCATCCACGAAGGCACAGCGGATGGCCAGGTGATCCGGGTCGATGCTGCGGCCGTCCGCTCGGGGTATGTGAGCGGTCCTTCCAGACCTGGTCCGACGAAGGCCCATTCTCCAGCGGAGGGCAGCATGAGGCGGTTTCTGGTCATCCTCGGTGACGAGCTTGGTCGGGGGTTGGATTGCGATTTGGGGCAAGGCGCGTGAAGGTGGCAAGAGTTCGTCTCGTGGTCCCTTCGGCGGCGACCGCGCTCCTGGGTGGCCAGCTCGCGATGATGTCCTGTCGCGGCGACGACGGCCCCCCCTCGCCGGCAGACGACAGCGCCCCCCCGGCCGCCGACACCGCCGACAGTGCTCCGGAGACGTCGCTCCTCACTGGCCGAGTTGAGCTGTGGACGGCCATCGGGCAGGGCGAGAACCTCACCACGGTCTGTGACCTCACGGTGGACCTGGAGGGGACGCCCACCATGGCGCCCTGCGATGATTGCTTGCTGGACCTCGACGTCCAGGCCGAGGTCGCCCGCGACGTGGGGCTCTCGGTGTGCCAGCCCTCCCCGCTGCTCACCTGGCTGCCATCGGGAGCGTACCGCGACCTCCGCCTGGCCTGGGCTCCGAGCGCCGAGGTCGCCCCCTGGGGCGCGGTGTCGAACGCCCTGCTCGCTGGCTACGCGTTGGTGGACGCAGGCTTCGAACAGGCCGGCCCTACCTGGTCCGCCGTGGTCTTCGATGGCCACCCCTCCGCCAGCGCCACCTGGCAGGAAGGGACGCTCGCCTGGAGCTACGAGGAGGAGGTCTTCACCGTGGCCCCCAGGGCGCTGAGTGTCTGCTCCTTCGTGCACACCTCCCTCGCCACCCTCGCCCTTGGCGGCGTCTATACGGCGGAGTCCGGCCTGGACTGCGCGGGCGAGGTGATGGACGTCTGGAGCTTCGAGGCGCAGGGTCAGGTGGACCTGACCGTGGACACCCTCTCCGCGGGAGACAGCGCCGATCTGCTGTTGATCGTCAACGACGCGGCCACCACCTGCACCCTCGCCGTGGCCGACGACAACTTCGCGTGCAGCTTCCCGCCCCTGACCGGGGGCTGCCCCGCCATGAGGGTCGAGCTTGGCGCCGGCGGGTCCTACCACGCGGTGGTGATGAGCACCGGCGCCTGCACGGGCGATCTGGTCCGGTACCGGCTGCGGCTGGACGCCACCACCGATCCAGGCCTCACCCTCGCGGAGGACGACGCCTTTGTCTACGTGGTGGACGCGAAGACCGTCATCCAGGTCCAGGGGCAGGTGACCCTCGCCCTGGATGGCCCCGGGGGCGACCCGCTCACGCGCGCTGCGAGTGGCTCGATGGGCCCGTCGCCGGTGCGGTAGGCGCCAACCGAGGGACGGGAGGATGCCTTGCGGATCACACGCTACCGGAGCTGATCGCGTGTTTCTCAGCCCATGCAGGACCGGGCCCAAGCGCTCGCGGCCCTCTTCGGGTTGCCCGAGCACGTCATCCCACTGTGCGTCATCCCTGTCGGGCACCCGAAGAAGACGCCCAAGCCCGAGGACCGCTACCAGCCGGACCGGGTGCACGAGGACCGCTGGTAGATCGTCGGCACGACACTCCGGAGAGGCCCGGACGCTCTCCCGCGTCCTGGTTCCTGGCTGGCCCGTCCCGTCGTGAAGCCCTGATCAAGACAGCCTCGCCCCGTGAACCGTCTTCCGGACTGGCCGCACCCCTGTTCGCCCCGTCCGCGAAGGTTACGAACCGGCCGTGACAGCCCCCCTCCCCGCAGCGCCTCCCGCGGTCGCATGCCCCCCCCCGCGGGGGCGCGGCGCGACGCTCATGGCGTGGGCGCCCTGGCTCCTGCTGGCCTTGGCGCTGCTGCTCAAGGGCACGGAGCTGTGGGTGGACCCGGACCTCTTCCTGGACTGGGAGTCGCTGGGGCGCGGCCTGCTGGCGCGCGAGCTGCTGGACGGCCCCGCCTACGGTCTGCTGGACTACCAGATGGACCCCTACGCGGGGGGCTCCCTCGTGATGGGGCTGGTGGCCGTGCCGCTCTTCGGCCTCTTTGGCGACAGCGTCTTCGTGCTGCACCTGGCCACGCTGCCCTTCCTGGCCGCCACGGCCGCGGCCACCTGGGTGCTGGTGCGCCGTCAGCTGGACCAGGGCGCGGCGCTGTTGGCCATGGCCCTCGTGCTCTTCGCGCCGTATCCGGCCGCCCGCCTGGCCGGGGTCGCCTGGGGCGACAACGTGCAGGTGCCCCTGTTCATGGCCCTGGCCTTGACCCTGGCGGCCCCCCTCGCGCAGGGCGCCAGCCGGAACCCCTGGCGCGTCGGCCTGCTCGGTGGGGTGGCCGGCTTCGGGTTCTACTACCACTACCACTTCGCCATTCCGCTCGCGCTGCTCGGGCTCCTCCTGCTGGCCGGGGACCGCGCCTGGCTGCATCGGCCCTCCTCCTGGGCCGCCCTGGCCGCCGGCCTCGTCTTCGGGTTGGTCCCCTGGCTGGCCTACAACCTCGGGCATTCCTGGGAGGGCCTGGTCATCTCCACCTACGGGGCGGTGGACCACATGGGCAGCGGCGTGCTCGCCCGCTACCCTGGTCGGCTGCTCGCTCTCTGCTTCGCCGTGCCGGCGCGTTCCCTGGGGCCTGGCCCCGCGTTCTGGCGCTGGTCCCTGGCGCTCTCGCTGCTGGCCTGGCTCGCCTTCCTGGCCGCCGCGGGGTTCCTGGCCTGGCGCGAGCGGCGCGCTCCCTCCTGGGTGCGGCGCTACCTGCTCCTCTACCCCCCCTTCTTCGTGCTGCTGGCCGCCGCCACGCCCTTCAGCTTCGTCAACGAGCCGGACTGGTACTTCGCCGACCGCTACCTCGCGAGCCTGCACTGGGTGGTGGCGGTGGTGGTGGCCCTGGCCGCGGCCACGCTGTGGCGGCAGGGAGGGGCCGTGCGCTGGGCCGGGGGCGGCCTCGCGGGAACCTACCTGGCGATAGGAATCCTGGCACAGGGCGTGATCCTCTTCGGTCACCCCCCACGCGGTCCGCTGCACGCCCGCGGCCCGGACGGCGCCTGGGAGCGCGCCTACGACTGGACCATGCTGGCCGACGACCGCATCGCGTTCGGGTTCTACAGGGGTGATCTGGCGCCCTGCCTGGGCTCGATCCGCGCCTCCGAGGGTCGGCGTCGCGTCGCGCTGTGCCGTGCGCTGGGGGTCTCCATGACCTGGCGCCTCGGGCCGGATCGGGTCGCCCTGGAGGAGGGCGCCCGGGCGCTGGAGCCCCTCGGGCCCCACGCGGTCGAGGCGTTCTGGTCGGGGGCCGGTGTGGGGGCGGGCCGCTGGTGGTCCGGGCGGCTGGACGAGGCCCTGCCGGCCATGCGGGGGCACCCCTGGGAGCTGGCCTGGTACGACGGGCTCGAGACCACGCTGTACTGGTGGTACGGCGGTGATCGGGCGGAGGCCGCGGCCACCATCGTGACCTTCACCGAGGGCGATGTGCGCCTGGGCTTGCTGGAGAAGCTGGGCGCGGCCATCGGCGAGGCTGACAAGCGTGACGCCGGTCGCTGCGCCGCCGAAGTCGCGGCGAGCGTGCCCGCGGCCTGGCGGGCCCCGGTGCTCGACGGGCTGTGCCGCGATCTCGCCAAGCACGTGGTGGACCTGCCCGCCGCGCTGGATGAGGTCCAGGCCTCGACCCTGCCCGCGGAGGGGCGCGAGCGCCTGCTCGCCTGCCTCGGAGGTGCCCGGTGACCTGGCGGGCCCGCGCGATCCAGGTCGCCAAGCTGGCGGTGGTGCTCGTCGCCCTGGTCTGGCTGGTCCGCACGGGCCGGCTGGACCTGCGCGCGCTGGCCGACCTGCGCCCTGGGCTCGCCGCGATGGGCGCCGTGCTGGTGCTGATGCCCTTCCTCATCACCTTCTACCGGCTCTCCGTGGTGCTGCGCGCCGTGGGCGCCCCCGTGCCCGTGCGCGCGGTGTACCGCATCGGGTTCATCGCCGGCTTCTTCAACACCTTCATGCCCGGTGGCCTGGGCGGCGACCTGGTGAAGGTCGGCTACCTCATCCGCCTGACCGGGGACGGCGCCCGCGCCACCGCCGCCGTGCTGCTCGACCGCGTCCTGGCGCTGGTGTCCGTCCTGGCCATCGGGGGCGTGAGCCTGCTGGTCTTCTGGCCCACCCTGCAGTCGTCGGCTGGGCTGCGCGGCCTGGCCCTGCTGGTGGCCCTCGGCCTGGGGGGCATCGCGCTGGGGGTCCTGGTGGCGGTGCCGCTGCTCTCGTCGCGGCGGGTGGAGGCCGGCCTGGCGCCCGACGGCTGGCTGCGCGCCCTGCTCACCGAGCGCATCCCCCTGGGGCGTCTCGTCCTCCGCCTCGTGGAGGCCGCCCGCCTGGCCCGTGCCCACCTGGGTCTGCTGGGCGCCATGGTGCTGCTCTCGGTCGTGAGCCAGGGCTGCTCCATCGCCTCCATGTACCTGTTCTCGCGCGCGCTGGAGCTCCCCCCCACCTTCGGCCAGATCATCGCCGCCGCTCCTTTGGCCTTCCTGGCCAACACCCTGCCCGTGCCCGGCGGGGGCCTGGGGGTGGGAGAGGCCGCCATGGCCTCCCTGCTGGAGCTCTTCGCCCGTGACGGCGCTCCAGCCACGGGCGGCGCCCTGATCTTTCTGGCCTGGCGCCTGTGGGTGGTGATCTGGGGCCTGCTGGGCCTGCCCCCCTACCTGGCCCGCAGTGACGAGATCCGGAGCATCAGTCAGGTCACCCAGGGTGTCAGGCACTAGGGCTTAAGCTTTTTGAAAGCTCAAGCCCTAGTGCCTGACACCCTGGGTCCTCGCCCGACGAACGTCACGCGGTCCGGACGAGGCCCCTGGTGCGCTGCCTGCTGATAGCTGACGGCTGACACCTGATGGCTGTTTCTTGATAGTCCCTTCCCCCCCAATGGAGAATCTCCCCCTGCGCCCCCTTCTGCTCACCCTCGCCCTCGCCGCATGTTCGCCCCGCGCGGGGGGGCCCGAGGTCGTGGTGATCGGGGCCGGCCCCGCGGGCCTCGCCGCCGCCTGGGAGCTGGAACAGGCCGGGCGCTCGGTGCTGCTGGTGGACGGGCACGAGGCCGTGGGTGGGCGCGCGCGCTGGGGGCTGGGGCTGTCGCTGCTGGCGGGCACCGCCACCCAGCATGCCGCGGGGGTGGAGGACAGCCCCGAGGAGCTGCTGGCCGACTGGGAGGCCATGACGGGTGAGCCGCCGAGCGCGGCGGAGCGGGCCTTTACCATGGGCGCGCCGGCCCAGGTCCACGACTGGCTGGCCGGGCTCGGGCTGCGCTGGGGGACGCTGCAGGCCGAGGCCACCTCCGAGCGCCTGCGCGTCCACTTCCCCGAGGGCGGCAGCCCGGCGATGGTCGCCACCATCGCCGCTGCGCTGCAGACCCCGCCTCGGCTGGGCACCTTCGTCACCGGCCTGGAGCGTGCGGAGGGCGGCGGCTGGCGCGTCCGCCTCGGGGAGGAGACGGTGCTCTCCCCGCGGGTGGTGCTGGCCACCGGCAGCCTGTACGCCTTTCGGGCCCGCGCCGAAGCCGCGGCGGCAGCCTCCCCCTGCTCGCTGGACGCGCTGGTTGACGGCAAGGACGGCGCCCTGCCCATCGCCGCGGACACCCTGGGCCTGCTGGCCGGGGTGGCCCCGGGCACCGCCGACATCGGCGCTCTCGGCACCTACCCCCACGTCCTGGCCACCCCCGAGCACCCCTTCGTGGACGTGCTGCACGCCGTGGTAGTGGGCGCGGACGGGCGCGTCCTGCTGCGGGGCGAGGAGTGGTCCTCCCTGGCAGCCGGGGCACGGGTGGCGGCCGAGCCGGATTGCGTTGCCTGGGCCCTGTTCGACCAGCGCGATGCGGCCGGGTTCCTGCGCGGCGTGGCCCCGGATCTGCAGGCGCGCCTGCTGGGCGAGGGGCGTGTGCTGCTGCGACGTGACAGCCCCGCCGAGCTGGCCGCGGCCATGGGGGTGGAGCCGGCGGTGCTGGAGGCCACCCTGGCTCAGGGGCCCCCCGGCCCGCGCGCGCCGCCCCTGTGGGCCGCCCGGCTCGGGCTGGTGGCGGGCAAGAGCTTCGGCGGCCTGGCCACGGACACGGAGGGCCGCCTGTTGGACACTGAGGGTCAGCCCATCCCGGGCCTGTGGGCCGCTGGCGAGGCCGCCGGCATGGGCGGGGTGGGGGCGCCGGCGGGCTTCGACGGCAGCCTCTCGGCGGTGGTCTTCTCGGGCCGGGTGGCGGGGCGCCATGCCGCCGCCGACTGAGCCCGTGCACCGCTCCGGAGAGCGCCTCGCCGGCGCCCTGGTGCTGTTCTGCCTGGTGGGTATCGCGGCCGTCATGGCGGCCCGGCAGCTGCGCCGCCCCCCCTGGCGCGAGCCCCTCCCGCTGGAGATCGCGCCGGCCGCCGTGGACCTCGCCCCCTTCGCCGCCCCCTGGGTCGCGGCCAGCCCCATGGAGCGCTACACCCCCGCCACCCTCTACGAGAAGATCGACGGCCAGGCAGAGCTGTACCTGCAGGCCGGTTTTCGCGCTCTCAGCTGCCAGCGCTTCGTCGACCCCGAAGACCCCGCCGCCGGCGTGGAGCTTCGGCTCTACGTCATGGCCGGCGAGGCCGGCGCCCGCAGTGTCCAGGCGCGCCAGGCGCGCCCCGAGGCCGTCCCCCTGGGGGCGGGCCTGCAGGGCGGCTGTGCGGGCGGGGCCTGCTTCCTGGCCGTGGGGGCCTGGTACCTCGAGGTGCTGCCCGCGGGCGCCCAGGAGGAGCGCGCGCGCGAGGTCGCCCTGGCCTTCGCCGAGACCCAGGCCGCGCGCGGAGCCCCTGCGCTCCCGCTCTTCCCGTCGGAGGGCCTGGTGGCTGGCTCCGTGGTGGACGAGGTGCCGGATGCCTATGGGCTCGGCGCCCTCGACGGGGTGGCCACCGCCTCCTACGAGGGCGCCCAGGGCCAGCTGCTCGCATGGATTGCGCGCGGCACCGACGGCCCCACCCGGCGGGAGGCCGTCCAGGCCGAGCTGGTACGCCTCGGTGGTGTCGCGCGGATTGAAGGCGACCTGGTGGTGGTGGAGATCCTCGGCAGCACCTGTGCGCTCGCGGCTGGGCCCGGCGGTGCGGCCGGGGTGCAGGAGGCCGCGGACCCTGACGAAGCCGTGGCGCTGGCGGCGCGGTTGGCCGGGGCGCTGGGGGATGCGGCGCCATGAGCCTCTCCCGCCGCGAGTTCCTCGAGCTCTGCGGCCTGGCCGGGGCCGGCGCCATGGTGGGCTGCCACAGCGCGCCCCCCGCCCCCCTGGCGCGGCTCCCCACCCGTCCCCTGGGAAAGAGCGGCCTCTCCGTGCCCATCCTGGCCTTCGGCGGGGTGGATCTGCAGCCCGGCAGCCGCCTCCTGCTGCATCACGCCCTGGATCTCGGGGTCTCGCTCTGGGAGACCGGCGCGGCCTACGGCGGCGGCGCCAGCGAGCGCGCCATCGGCGCCTACCTGCAGGCCTTCCCCGAGGATCGTCCGCGCCTGCAGCTCCTCACCAAGAGCACCGCCCGCGAGCCCGACGGCCTGGCTCGCGATCTCGAAGGGTCCTTCGCGCGCATGGGGGTGGACGCCGTCGAGATCTTCCTGCTGCACGGCGTGAGTCGCGCCGAGGAGCTGACCCCGGCGGTGCTCGCCTGGGCCGCGGAGGCCAAGGCCGCCGGCCGCTTTGGCGCCTTCGGCTTCGCGGTCCACAAGGACATGATCACCCTGCTGAAGGCCGCGCCGGGCATCGCCGGGCTCGACGTGGTGATGAGCGCCTGCAACCACCGCCTGCTGGCCGATCCGCGGCTGGTGGCCGCCCTGGAGGGCTGCCGTGGGGCCGGGATCGGCGTCATCGCCATGAAGACCCAGGGGCTCACCTCCGTGGGCGCGCCCGCCGCCGACGAGGGGCGCGCGCTCGAGGCCTTCACGCGCCGCGGGCTCAGCCTGCACCAGGCCCGGCTGCAGGCCGTGTGGGCCGCGCCGGCCGTGGCCTCCATCTGCTCGCTCATGCCCACGGTCGCCGTGCTGGAGGAGAACCTGGCGGCCGGTCTGGACCCGCTCGCCCTGGGCCCCGCCGAGCTCGGCGTCCTCGACGCCCACGCCCGGGCCACCGCGGGGCGCTGGTGCGCCGGCTGCGCCGCCTGCGAGCGTGCCAGCGGGCTGCCTCTGCCCGAGGTGCTGCGCGCCCTGTTGTACGCCCACAGCTACGGCGATCCTCGCCGCGCCCACGACCTGCTACGTTCCCTGGCGTCCCTGGAGGGCTGCGCGCCCGCCGCCCTCGCGAGGGCCCAGGCCGCCTGCCCCCAGGCCCTGCCTTTGGCCCAGGTGGTGCGGGAGGCCGTCGCCTTGACCCGAGGAGCCCCATGTCGAGAGACCTGATCCTGTCCGCCCTGCTGCTCAGCTGGATGGGTTGCCTTCCTATCCCACCGGAGCAGCAGACAACCGCGGGGCCGGGGGGGCCGCAACCCCCGCCAGCGGAAGCTGGGAGCCCGATCGAGCCCGCCGCGGACCCGCCCGGTGTGGGAATCGCCGGCCCGAGCGTGCCCCCCCGGCGGCGCCACCTCCCCCGAGGGCACCTTCCCCGAGGACGCCCCCCACGATTTCCAGATGGCCGTGGTCGCCTGCCGCGATCTGTCCATCGCGGCGGGCTCGGACCCGAATCCCTCCTTGCAGCGGGTCTTCACCTTCACCATCCCCGAGGGCTCACAGGTCCTGCGGGTGGAGGCGGCCTGGAAGGAGGCGGACCGCAAACGGGCCCTGGCCACGGGCCTCGGGACATGTCCCCCCTGCGAGTCCAAGGACCGCGCCAAGGGACGCGGCAGCGTGCGGCTCGAGGTGCCCGTGCCGGACGACGCGGCCGGCCACCCCTGGTTCGTGTCCCTGAGCTGCGACCCGGCCGAGGACGACCTCGAGATCGACACCCCGACCCTCCATGTCCGGGTCTGCGACATCGCCAGCGAAGGCAGCGCCCGCGGGCTCTTCCCGCCAGCGGGGCTCGACCTCGGCAGCCGGTCCGTGCTGGAGCACGACGCCTTCGGCATGGAGGGCTTTGACGGGGTGAGGACCGCCACCTACCAGGGCGGCAAGCTCCTGGCGTTCGTCACCGCCACGGGCTCCCCCGAGGAGGCCCAGGCGCGCGCGACCGCCTACCGCGAGTACCTGGTCTCCCTGGGCGGGGAGGAGGTAGCCGTGGAGGGTCCGCGAGGCGCCACGGGCGTGCGCACCTTCGGCCTCACCACCGTCATCTTCACCCGCGGCGCCTTCGTCGCGGGTGTGCAGGAAGCCGCCTACCTCGATCTGGCCGTCGCCCTCGCCGGCCAGCTCGCTGACTGGCTGAGCGAGGCCTGAGCGGTGCGGGGGCGCCTCCTCGGCCGGATCGCGCTCGTCGCCCTCGGCCTGCTGCTGGCCCTGGTGCTGGCCGAGGTGGGCTTGCGCATCGCCGCCGGCCGCCTGGAGCCCCCCCCGCCCGCAGCCGGGGGCAGCGACGCCTTCGACATCCTCTGCGTGGGCGACTCCTTCACCTACGGCCTGGGCTCCGAGGACGGCAGGGGCTACCCCGAGCACCTGCAGGGCCTCCTGGACGCGGCCTGGGGCCCAGGCGCCGCGCAGGTCCACAACGTCGGCCTGCCGGGCCAGAACTCCCCCCAGGCGGCCGACGCCCTGCCCGGACAGCTCGGGATCGTACGGCCCGAGCTGATGATCCTGCTGGTCGGGCACAACAACACCTGGAACTACAACGATCTGCACCTGGCCCCGGGCGAGGGCAGCGTGGCCCTGCGCGGGGCCAGCCTGCTCGACCGCCTGCGGGTGGTGCGCCTGCTGCGCATCGCGCTGGGCTGGGACCTCGGCCGTCAGGAGCGGGCCGAGGCGGCCGCGAGGGGTATCGACGCCGCGGGCATGGGCGCCGACCCGCAGGCCGAGGTCTGGTATCGATGGCAGGACAAGCGCGCCAAGCAGGACAAGCTCCAGAACGAGCGGGCCCACTGGCAGGCCGTGTTGGCCGAGCACCCCGACGACGTCTACGCCCTGCTGCAGGTCGCCCAGTTGGCCGAGACCGCCGGCCAGGCCGACGAGGCCCGGTCCCTGCGCGCCCGGGCCGAGGCCCTCGACGCCGCCGCCGTCGCGCGCCTGGAGGCCCAGCAGCGCAGCATCGAGGCCTGGCACCGGGCCCAGCACGAGCGGGGGCAGGACGCCCACCTTGAGCGTCGCCCCGCCAGCCGCGCGCGCCTGTTCGAGGCCCTGGGCGAGGAGGACGAAGCCGAGCCCGACGCCCTGCTCGACGAGGTCCTGCGTCGCGACCTGCGCGCCATGGTGGAGGCGGCCCGTGCCGCGGGTGCCCAGGTCATCCTGATGAGCTACGCCAGCTCCACCAAGCAGGCCAGCCCCATCCTGGCGGAGAGCGCGCGGGCGCTGGGCGTGCCCTTCGTGGACCAGGAGGCGCGCTTCGACGCCCTGGCGGCCGAGGGCGTACCCTTGGCGGATCTGTTCGTGCTGGACGGGCACTGCACCAGCCTGGGGTACCTCCGGATGGCCGAGGGGCTGGTGCCGGAGGTGGAGGGGGCGCGGGCGGCGGGGGGGCTCTGACGGGGGGCTGGTCGGCTCTGCCGCCCGGACCCTGCGCGCCGAGAGCCTCGGTGGCGCTGCGCGCGCTCCCAGCACGCCTTGGAGACCGGCAGCAAGGCGCGGCAGTGGAGGGTGGAGACGGGGGAGTGACGCCCGGCCAGGCGAAGCCGCCCCGCGCGGTGAGCCAGGCCTCTGCCTCCGCACCCAAACCAGGCGCGGATGGTCGTCCAGAAGGGCGCCAGGCGGTCCTCTCCATCGGGAGCGAGGAGCTCCTCCAGGGTGGCGGCGAGCGCGCCGTCGTCGGTCCCCAGGCTCGGCTTCCACATCGCCTCCTGTCCCGACTGGCCCCAGGGGCCGCTCCCGGCCTCCGCGTACGTCAGCGGGTTCGGGCCGCGGGGGGAGCGGATCGGCGCGCCCAGCCTGGAGGCCGCCACCCGGCCGGTGGGGAGGGCCGAGGCCGCCCGCGGACGGTCTGCCCGTCGAGATCGTCTGCCCGCTCCAGCTCACGCCGGGAGGCGGCTGACACTGGCTGCGCCACACGGTGCGCCGAAACGTTTCACCACGTGTCGGGACGATTCACGCCCGTCTCCGTGAAAACGTCCTTAGAACCGCCCTGTGCCCCCCGTCGGCGGCTGGCACGTCCCTTGCTCCTGGAGCGCGCGGAGGTTCCCCGTGCTCCTCGCGCTTCCGCTCTTCGGTCGTGACCTGGCCCCCCGGTTTTGCGCCGCGGGTTCGATCCTGCTCGTCAGGGTGACGGACCACCGCGCCGAGCGCAGCAGGGAGCTCGACGTCTCGGGGTTGCCGATCGAGCGGCGGCTCCAGGCGCTCGGGGACCTCCGCGTAGATCACCTGATCTGCTGCGGCTTCAACCGGCGCTTCCTGTTCCTGGCCCACAGCCTGGGGATCCGCGTCACCTGGGGGCAATCCGGCCCCGCAGAGCAGGTGGTCGCGGACCTCATCGCGGGCCGCCTCCCGCCCCCCGTGCCCCCGGGTCCGGGGCAGGGCTGCGGCATGGGGTTTGGACGGGGCGGCGGGCCCGGACGGGGCTGGCGGCGCGATCGACCACGAGAGGAGTGAGCGATGCCTGGATTCGACAACACGGGGCCCCGCGGCATGGGCCCGATGACCGGCAGAGGCCGGGGCAGGTGCGGCGACGGTGTGGGGCGCGGCGGCGGCGTGGGCCGCGGGGGCGGTATGGGCCGTGGACGCGGCTGGCAGGCACAGGCCGCGCCCGCAGGCGAGGCGATCGAGGCCCGCATGCAGCGCCTGGAGCGAGACCTCTCCGACCTGCGCGGTGCGCTGGTCACCAAGCCCGTGAAGGAGGGCTGACAGCACCATGGCCGACACCCTGCGCATCGCCGTGGCCACCATGGACGCCCTCGGCCTCGAGGGCGAGGTGAGCGCCCACTTCGGCCGCTGCCCGACCTACACCGTGGTGGAGGTCGTGGACGGCTGCATCGGCCCGATCCAGGTCGCGCCCAACCCCCACTACGAGAACCACGTCCCTGGCCTGGTCCCGCGCTTCGTCCACAGCCTGGGCGCCCACGTGGTCCTGGCCGGAGGCATGGGCCCGCGCGCCATCCAGATCTTCGAGTCCCTGGGGATCCAGGTCGCCACGGGCACGGTGGGGCGGACGGGTGCGGTGGTGCAGGCCTGGCTCGACGGACACCTGCGGGGAACCGTCCCCTGCGCCCACGATCACCAGGACAGCTGCGGCGGACATGGCCACTGAGGCCGGAGGAGGAAGGATGGAAGGGATCATCGCCATCACGGTGGCTGAGGATGCCGGGAGCGGGGCCCGGGTGGACCCGCGCTTTGGTCGTGCCAAGGGCTTTCTGCTGATCGAGGCTGGGGGTGCCACCGCGCGCTACCTGCCCAACGACGGCAAGGAGGCCGCCCACGGCGCGGGCACGGGCGCTGCCGCCCTGATGGCCGAGCAAGGCGTCACGGCGGTCATCACGGGCGAGGTGGGGCCCAAGGCCTACCAAGGCCTGGAGGCCGCGGGCATCGCCATGTACCTGTGCCCAGACGGGCTCACCGCCGGGGAGGCCCTGGAGCGCTTCCGGCAGGGCGCCCTCGAGGCGAAGCGGATGCAGGTCCTGCGGTGATCGTCGCCTTCGCCAGCGGCAAGGGGGGCACGGGCAAGACCCTCCTCTCCACGGCCTTCGCCCAGGCTCAGGCCAGGCTGCGCGCGGTCGTCTACGTGGACGCGGACGTGGAGGAGCCCAACGGCCACCTCTTCCTGCACCCCGAAGGCGGCGGCGAGCGCCGCTTCAGCGTCCCGTTGCCCGCGCAGGTGGTCAAGCCCTGCAGCGGCTGCGGGGCCTGTCAGCGGGCCTGCGCCTTCCACGCCATCCTGGCCCTCAAGGGGCGGGTGATGGTGTTCCCGGAGCTGTGCCACTCCTGCGGGGCCTGCGTGCTGGTCTGCCCCGAGGGCGCCCTCGAGGAGCGGCCGCATGCCATCGGTGCGCTCAAGGAGAGCCCCGGCGCCCCGGTGCAGGTCTCGGGCCTGCTGGACGTGGGCCAGGCCCGCTCCACCCCCCTGGTGGAGGCGGCCGTCGCGGCCGGCATCGCCAAGCGCGCGGATCTGACCGTCATCGACAGCCCCCCGGGCACCTCCTGCCCGGTCATGGCGGCGGTGCGGCCGGCGGACCTCGTGGTGCTGGTGACGGAGCCCACCCCCTTCGGGCTGCACGATCTCGAGCTGGCGGTGCAGATGTGCCGGGCCATGGGCAAGGCGGTGGCGGCGGTGATCAACCGATCGGATCTGGGCGACGACGCCGTGGAGGCCTTCCTGGTGCGCGCCGGGGTCCCGCTGCTCGGCCGCATCCCGTTCGAGCGCGCCATCGCCGAGAGCTACGCCCACGGCGAGGTGGCCCTGGAGGCCTCGCCAGCGCTTCGCGGGGTGATCGAGGCCCTGGCCCGGCGCCTCGACGGAGGTGCCCCATGAGGACCCTGGCGGTGATGAGCGGCAAGGGCGGCACGGGCAAGACCACGCTGGTGGCCTGCTTCGCGGCCCTGGCGGGGCGCGCAGTGGCGGTGGACTGCGACGTGGACGCCGCCAACCTGGCCCTGCTGCTGCCGGGCGAGGACAGCCCCGGCGAGCCTTTCTACGGCGGGCAGAAGGCGGCCATCCTGGCCCCCGCGTGCAGCGGCTGCGGCGCCTGCGCCCAGATGTGCCGCTTCAACGCCCTGGATGTGCTTCCCAGCGGCGCCTTCGAGGTGGACCCGCTGGCCTGCGAGGGCTGCGGCGCCTGCAGGCTGGTCTGCCCCGTGCCCGGCGTGATCAGCTTCCACCCCAACCTGGCGGGCCACTGGTACGTGCGCCGCACAGCCCAGGGCTGGCTGGTCCACGCCGCCCTGGGGGTGGCCCAGGACAACTCCGGCAAGCTGGTGGCCCGCGTGCGCGAGGAGGCCGCGGCCATCGCCACCCGCGAGGCGCTCTCCCTGGTCCTCGTGGACGGCCCCCCCGGCATCGGCTGCCCGGTGCACGCGGCCCTCGGCAGGGTGGACCGCCTGCTGGCGGTGACCGAGCCGACCCCCTCGGGCTTGCACGATCTCGACCGGCTGCTGGACCTTGCCGCGCACTTCGATCTCTCCGTGTGCGTGGCGGTCAACAAGTGGGATCTCTCGCCCACCGGGACGGAGACCATCGAAGCCCGCTGCGCCGCCCGCGGTGTCGAGGTCCTGGGGCGGTTGCCCTTCGACCCCGCGGTGCCCCGGTTGCTGGCCGCGGGCCGGTTGCCGCTGGAGGCCCCCGCCAACCCCGAGACCGTGCGCGCCATCCGGGCCCTCTGGGATCGCTTCGCAGCGCCGGCGTGACACCGGAGGGCCTGGCAGGAACTGCCCGGTAAAGGTAGAAAGATCAGGATCGAGCGACCCATGACCAGCCCTCCCCCCAGCCTCTGCCCCCTGATCTTCGAGAGCATCGGCGAGGCCGTGTTCACGGTGGACGCACAGTGGCGCATCCAGTCGTTCAACAAGGCCGCCGAGCGGTTGACGGGCGCTCGGCGTGAGGAGGTCCTCGGGCGGCGCTGCCACGAGGTCTTCAAGGCCGACATCTGCCAGCAGGGCTGCGCGCTGCGCCGCACCATCGAGACCGGCGAGCCCGTGCGCGACGCGCGGGTCACCATCCTCGACGGTGAGATGAACGAGGTGCCGGTGTCGGTCTCTACGGCCGTGCTGCAGGATCCCAGCGGCGCCCCCATGGGCGGGGTGGAGATCATGCGGGACCTCTCCGAGATCACCCGCCTGGAGCGCCGCCTGGTCCAGGGAGATGTGTTCGAGGAGATGGTCGGGCGCAGCCCGGCCATGCAGGAGCTGTTCGCCCTGCTGCCCGACGTGGCCCGGGCCGATGTGCCCGTGCTGATCGAGGGTCCCAGCGGCACCGGCAAGGAGCTGGTGGCCCGCGCCCTCCACCGCCTGTCGGATCGCGCCCGGCACCCCTTCGTGCAGGTGAACTGCGGCGCGTTGCCCGACACGCTGTTGGAGTCCGAGCTCTTCGGCTACCGGCGGGGTGCCTTCACGGGCGCCGAGCGTGACACACCCGGCCGGCTGGCGGCGGCCCAGGGGGGCACCGTCCTGCTCGACGAGATCGGCGAGACCTCCCCGGCCTTCCAGGTCAAGCTGCTGCGCACCCTGCAGGAGGGTGAGGTGCAGCCGCTCGGCGCGGCCCGCCCCGAGAAGGTCGATGTCCGCATCCTCGCGGCCACCAACCGCGATCTGGGGGCCATGGTGCGCCTCGGCGCCTTCCGCGGCGATCTCTACTACCGCCTGCGGGTGATCCACGTGGAGCTGCCGCCCCTGGCCCGCCGCCGGGAGGACATCCCGTTGCTCGCCGCGCACCTGCTGGAGCGGGTCGCGCGACGCCGTGGCCGGCCCGTGCCGGCCTTCACCCCGGCGGCCCTCGGCGCCCTGGAGGCCTGGGACTACCCCGGCAATGTGCGCGAGCTGGAGAACGTGATCGAGCGCGCCATGGTGATGTCCCGCGGCGGGGCCATCGACCTCACCCACCTCCCACCCGAGGTCGTGCACGGTGGTGGCGGCCGCGTGCTGTCGCTCGAGGCCAACCTTCGGCCGGGCACGCGCAGCATCCTGGGCGCGGCCCTGCCCGAACCCGAGCAGGAGGAGCACCTCCCGCCCGAGGCCACCAAGCTGCTGGAGGCCCTGCGCCTGCACGGCTGGCACCGGGAGCGCGCAGCCGAGGCCCTCGGCATCAGCCGCTCCACCCTCTGGCGCCGGATGAAGGAGTTCGGGCTGCTCTGATCGAGCCCGCCCTGTCTATGGGCTCGCCGGTACGGGCTTGTCGGTCAGGATGGGTCGGAGCCTGGGGCTGGCCAGCAGCTCGTCGGCTACCTGCAGCGCCAGGAGCCTGTGCCCCTGCGCGTTGGGGTGGAAGACGTGCCCCGTCTGGAACAGCTCTCGGTGGCTCTTGTTCTGCCACGCAGCGTCCACGTCGATGTGAGGGAAGTCCTCCTGCTCGGCCAGCTCCCGGGCGGCCTCGCGGTACTCGGGGTTCACGTAGCGGGCCATGAGGTCGGGCAGGGAGCGGTTGATGGGCATGTTGACCCACACGAACGCGAAGCCCCGCTCCTGGCCCAGCTCGTTCAGCGCGGTCAGGTTGGCGAGGAACTCCTCCATGGGCACCCGGGGCACCAGCTGCTCCATCTCGCGATCCGAGAGCTTGCCGTACTTGGGCTCGACACCCGCTTCCCGCGCCTGGTAGCCCGCGAAGCGATCCGGGCTGTAGCGCCGGACGAGGGAGAGCACGACCTCCCGGGCGAGCAGGTAGGTCTCGAAGTGGAACAGGACGCCGTTGACGGACCGCACGGGCCCAGGGGGAAGGACGCGCCGCCGCTCTCCGAGGTACTCGGGCCCGGGATCATTGTTGAACCCCGCGATCACCATGTCGGGGTGGTAGGCCAGCCCCGTGAGCTTCATGTACTCCACGGCCTGGTAGGTGGTCCAGCCGGGGCAGGCCCCGTTGAGCACGTGGATGTTCTCGTCGCCCAGGCGCTCGCGGAGCTGGTCCTGGAGCACGGCCTCCCACATCTCGTCGCCCTCCACGCCGTGCCCGAAGTTGGAGGAGTCGCCCAGCACCAGGACGCGGTGCTCGCCCTTCGTGGGCTCGCGGGGCACGGTGACCTCGCGCATGCCGTCTTCGTTGGTGGTGATCAGGCCCCCGCCGGTGAGGTTCGAGAAGTCCTCCAGGTTGGGCCGCACCACGAAGTGCAGGATGGGGTGCGGGCGGAAGTAGGTCACCATGTCCACGGCCAGGTACGCGCGGACTGCGCCCTCCGAGAGGCCCATGGACAGCGCCAGCGTCAGCCACGCGGCCCACCAGCGCGGCCTGGCGTACCGCCGCCAGAGGGCCAGGCCGAGCAGGTAGAGGTCCAGGGTGAGGCAGGTGGAGAAGGCGAACAGGGGGGTGGCGTTCTCGGGGGCGTACGGCGCCGCCGGGTCGATGAGCGGGCCCTTCAGCCAGCCGGGGATCACGTGCTGGCGGAAGTACAGCGCGAGGCCGATGATGGCGGCGTTCATCCCCAGGACCGCGAGGATGACCAGGGTTCGTCGGTGTCTCATGGCGTTGCCTGCCGCGCTCAGTTGGTCTGCACCAGCCCGATGACCTGGTAGCCACCCACCACGCGGTTGTCGGCTCCGTTGTGCTCCAGCGTGGCGCCGTATTCGGTCAGGCGGGTCAGGTGCAGCATGACGTGGCGGCCGGTGGGGAAGCTGGGCCAGGCCGTCGAGGGGATGGTGAAGGCACCGTCGTCGGTGAGCACGCAGGTGACGGTCTCGTCGACCGCTGTGCTCGCGGCGTTCAGCAGCACGGCCTGCAGCAGCATGCGGTCGCCCCCGTTGCCGCTCCACTGCACGGCGAAGGCCGAGCGCGAGACCGTGGCGGGGGTGGTCCCGCTCATGGTGGGGCTGATGAAGGCGACGGCCGGGGGGATGCGCGTGGCAGGGTTGAGGGAGGTGGGCACGAGGCCCCAGCCCTCGAACTCCTCGATCCGCAGCAGGGCGCTGGTGGGGAGCTGGGCGGCGCTGAGGTCGCCGGCGCGGAAGTTCTGCTGGATGGGGTCCCAGGTGAGGGTGGAGGGCGTGCCCGTGCTGGGCGTGAGGGTCAGCGCCTCTACCTGGGGATCCTGGGGGTGGAGCACCGCGGTGGAGGACCAGCTCGAGGCCACGCAGGTGTCGTCGCCGGGCCCGTGCAGGTCCCAGATGTGGAAGTCGGCCGGCTCGATGAAGGTCAGCCAGGCGGAGCCCCAGGGGGTGGGGTCCTTCCAGAAGCTCCCCGCGTACGTGGTCCAGGTGATCTCGCCGATCACGCCCGCCAGTCCGGTGCCATCGGTGAAGTAGATGAACCCGTCGCGGGCCGTGCCGTGGCCCTCGGCGGTGCGTACGCTGACGTCCACCAGCCCAGGCAGATCGGCCGCGGGCGTGTAGACGGTCAGGGTGGTGGGGGTGATGTCGGTCACGGCGGCCGGCGCGGAGCCGAAGTGGACGGAGGCGGTGGTGTCGAAGGGGCCGCCCTCGAGGGTCACCTGCTCGCCGCCCGCGGTGCTCCCCCAGGCGGGCCCAATGGCCTCGATGGCGATGTCCACATCCGTGTCGGTGTCCGTGTCGGTGTCCGTGTCGTTGTCGGTGTCCGTGTCGGTGTCGGCGCCCGAGCACTCCCACGCGCCGCGGCAGCCATCGTCATCGCAGTCGAACAGGCCGTCCTCGTCGTTGTCGAGCCCGTCGCCGCAGTCTCCGGGGATGTTCCCTTCGAGTACGTTGAAGGGGGCGCACGCGGGCGCGAGCGCGAGCAGCACCGGCAGGGGAAGAAGGGAGGTCATGACGGGTTCCTCGCGGGGTTCAGCGTCCGCTCATGATACCACCGTGCGGGATCGGCGGGCCGGGCCGTCGGTGGCAATGGCGCTGTGCACGGAGGTGCTGCCCCCGTCCACCTCGGAGCCCTGGAAACGCAGCCCCTGCTCGACCTCCCGGGCATCGCCGTCCGCGGACCAGCCCGAGCAGATGGAGCTGCGGAAGGTGGTGGCCTCGCTGTGCCCCTCCACCAGCAGGCGCGCTGTCGCGGGCGGCGTCGGGATCGAGCGGGGTGTGGAGGAGGTCTGCGAGCGCTACGGCTGCCTGGCCAGCGAGGCCAGCACCGCCTCGGCGACGGCGGCATGCCCCCTGGGCGTGAAGTGCATGGAGTCGGCGAAGAGGTAGAGGGCGCGCGAATCGTCGCCGGCCGCGGCGCGCAGGGGCTCGACCAGGCTCACGGCCTGGACCCCGCGCTCGGCCAGGTGTTCCACCAGCAGATCCTGGACGGCGCCATCTCCCCCTTCGCGGAGCTGGGCCTCGTTGGGGAGCGCGAAGACGCGCAGGGGGATGCCGGCCACCTGGAGGGCGGCGGCGATCTCGGAGAAGCGCTGGATCGCCCGCTCGAAGTCCTCTCCACCGGCGACCCAGGCGGCGGCGTCGGAGCGGTAGTGCTGCAGGCTGCGGTCCAGCAGCAGGCCCTTGGCCAGCTGGTAGGTGTGGACATGGACGCCCAGCCAGTCGCGGAACCACACCGAGAACGGCTGAGCGGTGGTCCCCTCCCTGATGACGCCCTCGGCTGTCTGGTCCCAGGCCGCGTCGTTGAGCGTGACGAAGAGGAGCACCTGGTCGATGTCGGGCTGGGCGCGCAGCATGCCCCGCAGGGCGGGCCCGTAGTTGCCGGACCCGTAGCCGACCACGCCGGAGTCCAGGACCTCCAGGCCCTCGCGCGCGGCCTGGAGCCTGGCGGCGAAGGTCTGGTCGGCCTCGACCCCGACCCCGAAGGTGACCGAGTCGCCGAGCAGCAGCCAGCGCTCGATGACCTCGCCCCGCGGCGGTGGCAGGACGCGGCAGCCGCGCGCGTCGATCCGGACCTCGACCCCGAAGCAGGTGCCGTGGCTGCCGGGCCGCCACCCCGGCGTGCCCTCGAAGCGCGCTGGATCGAACAGCCCGGCCTCGGTGCCGAGCGGAAAGACATCGGGGCGCGCGATGCGAACGCCCGCCTCGATGGCGAGCAGCATACTCGCGGAGACGATGAGGGCCGCGGCGAGCCTGGCGGGGAGGGGGAGGGAGCGGGGGGGCACCTGCGGTCGCTCAGTGGCCGGAAGTCGGGAGGAGTCCGCCTATCCCGTGCGCCCCCGCTGGCGCACCGGCGTGGCGAGGCGCCCGCGATTCCGCCGGATCTCCGCCCTACTGCGCGTCCGCCCAGGCCAGGCGGGTCAGGAAACGCGGCAGGGGGTCGTTGCAGGCGCTGCAGGACAGGGTCAGCAGCCAGGCGTCGGAGCCGTTGGGGCCCTGGAAGTCGAAGGCGCCGCTGTCCATGTTCTGCACATTCACCAGGGCGAAGGACGATTCGCTGTTGGGGACCAGCCCCATCCAGAGCTCCTCGGCGACCTCGTGGAGGTTGACCACGACCTCGTGGGGGTCGTCCAGCAGGGCCACGGGCACGCGCGCCACCTCGATCATGTCGATCATGCGCGGGTCCATGCTGTCGCCCAGGCTGTCGTGGCTCAGGCCCGACCAGTCGACCTTCATCACCCCGTCGTGCTCCACGGTGACCAGGGGCAGCGCGTGCATGTCGGCGTCGAGGCGGCCGCTGGATGAGTCGTCCTTGACCTCGGCCGTGTCGTTCTCGCTGCCCTCCACCGGCACGAGGGCCAGGTAGGCGAGGTCCTGGCGGCCGTCGTTGGACTGGACCGCCAGCAGCCACAGGCCGTCGGCGTCCTCGAACATCTCCACCACGTCCACCGCGTGGCCGACCATGAAGGAGAACTCGCTCATGCGGCAGGAGGCGGTGTCGGACTCGCAGGTGACCTGCAGGTCGAGCACGCTCTGGTAGAGGGTGCCGTGGAGCAGTCCGTCGAGCACGGCGGCCAAATCGTCCATGTTGAAGTGGTAGAGCGAGGCGCGCTGGGCATCGGTCTCCGGGTCCAGGGGCCGGCCCCAGAGGTCCTGGGTGAGGCCGGACCAGTCCAGCAGCACGTCCACGCCGGTGGCGACCTCGAGCCGCTCGACCTCGATGGAACCCTCGATGGTGGCCCCGTCCTCGTCCGTCAGGGTGGCGACCGTCTCGTCGAGCCCGGTGTCCTCGACGACGATGTCGCCCTCTTCCACGTCGACGTCGGCGGGCTGCGTTGTGTCGTCGCAGCCGCCCAGGGCGAACCCGGACAGCAGGCAGAGCGTGGCGCCGAGGGCCGCGAGCGTCGTGTTCGGGGAGGTGGACATGGGAGTGCTCCAGGAGGGCGGTCGCTTTCATCCACAGTCGTACACCCTTGGAGCGGCTTCAGGAACGGACTTTATATGGAATTGGCTTTATATGATAATTTGTGACATTATCGTATTTGTCTCTTTCTGGACATCCACGAAAACTATCAGACCAAATAAGGTTTTATCTCTGCGCCCCGCAGACACTCATCCGCCCCGTTGCGCTCACCCATCGCGAGGATGGGGGCGGGCTCCTATGGCTCGTCGGCCCAGGCCAGGCGGGTCAGGAAGCGCGGCAGGGCGTCGCCGCAGGTGCTGCATTCGAGGATCAGCAGCCAGGCGTCGGGGCCGTCGGGACCCTGGAAGCCCTTGGCGCCGGTCTCGGCGTTGTGCATCTCTGCCAGCGGGAAAGACGACTCGCTGTTGGGGACCTGCGCGACCCAGAGCTCCTCGGCGACCTCATGGAGGTGCATCACCACCTCGAGCGGGTCCGCCAGTTTCTCCTCTGGCACCCGCGCCAGCTTGAGGCTGTCGATCAGGCGCGGGTCCATGGTGTCGCCGAGGCAGTCCGTGGTCAACCCGGACCAGTCGACGCGCATCACCCCGTCGGGCTCCACGGTGACCACCGGCAATGCGCCCATGTCGGCGTCGAGGTGGCCCGAGGAGGAGCCGTCGTGGACCAGGGCGGTGTCGCTTCCGCCAGCCTCGACGGGCACGAGGACGAGGTAGGCGAGGTCCTCGGCGCCGTCGTTGGACTGGATCGCCAGCAGCCAGAGTCCGTCGCTCTTCCCGAACACCTCCACCACATCCACCGCGTGGCCGAGCATGAAGGAGAACTCGCTCATGTGGCAGGAGGCGGTCTCGGACGCGCAGGTGACCTGCAGGTCGAGGACGCTCTGGTAGAGGCTGCCGTGCAGCAGACCGTCGAGCACGGCGTCCAGATCGTCGATGTTGAAGTGGTAGAGGGACGCGCGCTGGGCCTCGGTCAGCGGATCCAGGGGGCGACCCCACAGGTCCTGGGTGAGGCCGGACCAGTCCAGCAGCGCGTCCACGCCCATGGTGACCTCGATCTGCTCCACCTCGAGGGAACCCACCATGGAGGCCCCGTCGTTGTCCGTCAGGGTGGAGATCGTGGCGTCGAGCCCCGTGTCTTGCTCCTCGATGTCCCACTCGGGGATGCCCGTGTCGATGGGCAGCGAGCCCTCGTCGCAGCCGGCCAGCGCGAACCCGACCGCGAGGCACAACGCCGCTCCGAGGCGGATGGCTCGTGTGGTGGTCGGGAGGGTGGGCATCGAACTTCGCTCCGGGAGCCAGAGACATTCTCCTTTGATGATGTGACCGGGACCAGCCCATCGGATCGGAATTTGAGTGATTTTTGGTATTTTTGACAATCACTGCAAATTGCGTTTTTGTCCCATTCTTGACAACATCTCAAAACCTGCCTTGCAGGCTGATGAACCGCACGCCGGCGCAGAGAGGCGTTGAGACGCGCCTCCAGCATGCCCGCCCCTCGCCGGGGAGGATTCAGCGCGCCTTGCAGGCCTCGAGGCAGCGGAGCAGCTCGACGAGGCGCGGCTCCGCCAGGGTGTACCAGGCGAACCCATCGCGCCGGGTGGCGGAAACGAGGTGGCGCATGCGCAGGATCTTCAGGTGCTGGGAGACGAGGGACTGGGGCACGCCGAAGGTCTGGGCGAGCGCGTTGACGTTGCAGGTGCCCTCGTGGATCAGGGAGGAGACGATGCGGACCCGCAGGGGGTGGGCGAGCGCCTTGAGGATTTCGGCCACATGGTCTGCGCGTTCGGGATCGTGGACGAGGTCCGACATGGCCTTCTCTCGATATAGATGAAAAGCTATGTACGAAAGAAGAAGTACCTCAGAAGGGGCTGGTTGGCAAGGGCGCGGGCTAGAACAGCGCGTACAGCAGCGGCGTGGCCGCCTGGGTGCCCACCACCAGCAGGGCCAGGCCAAGCAGCCCCAGCACCATGGGCACCATCCACCAGACCTTCTCCTGCCAGGCGAAGGCGAACAGGTCGCGGACCAAGCGCAGGAGGTGGCGGAGGAAGCGCATGGAGGCCCCCCTATCGATCCCGCGCTCGGCGCGCGATGCCCACGAAAAACCCCCCCTCCTGGCTGCCCGACAGCGCCAGCGAAGCCTCGGCCAGGGCGCGCTCCAGGGGGGAGGCGGGCGCTTCGGGGAGGAAGAGGGCCTCGTCGCCCCCGGTGGGCGCGAAGGGGTGGGGGCCAGGCAGGCTGCGGACCCAGGTGAGGCCCGCGGCCTCCATCCAGGCCCGGAGCCTCGCGATGGTGTGGGAGGTCTCGTGGGGATTCTCGTACTGGTCGCGGTACCATGTGGCGGCGCGGGAGGAATCCAGCGCGGCGTAGCGGGGGTCGAGCCGGCGCGGGGCGCCCAGGCGGAACAGGGCGCGGCGCAGGTGGGTCCCGAGGCGCCCGAAGCGGTGGTAGAGGCCGATGATCAGGTAGCCGCCCGGCTTGACCAGGGGCGCGAGTGCCAGCAGGCCGCCCCTGGGATCGGCGGTGTGGTGCAGCACGCCCGTGCTGATCACGAGGTCGAAGCTCGCGGGCGCGAAGCAGGGGTGGAAGAGGTCCATCTGCAGGAAGCCGGCGCGCGCCAGATCGTGACGGCGGCGGAAGGCCTCGGCCAGGCCGAGGGAGGCCAGGGAGAGGTCGGCGCCCACCACGGTGCGGTGGGCCAGGGCCAGCAGGTTGACGAGCTGCCCGGTGCCGCAGCCGGCCTCCAGCACGGTGGCGCCGAACGGGATCTGCTCGTCCAGCCAGCGGGTGAAGGGGTTGGCGCGCGCTCTGGCACGCAGGGTGCCGGGGCTCTCCAGGCCCTCGTAGCCCGGGAAGGGGGTGCCCTCGTAGAAGGCGCGCATCCGCGTGGTGAATGGGGAGTTGGAGGCGGGCGGGCGGAGGCGGGCCAGGCCTTCGTGTTCGGGGAAGCTGGCGTCGCAGGCCTGGCAGAGGAGGGCTTCGGGCTCGGCCGCCAGGGCCCCGCCGCAGGCAGGGCAGCGCAGGAGGGTGCCGACGACGGGGGGTAGCGCGAGGGTCACGACGCCACCCCATCGAGCCCGGGCCAGCGCGCCCAGTCCCAGGGCGAGGGGGGCAGCCAGGCGTCGGGGCCGGGGGCCATGGGCTGCTCTTCCTTGAGCAGCAGGTGGTCCCCCAGCACGAGGGCGTCGATTTCAGAGCGCAGGAAGGTCCTGAGCGCGTCGGCCGGGGTGCAGACGATGGGTTCGTCCCGCAGGTTGAAGGAGGTGTTGACCAGGACCGGGCAGCCGGTCTGGTGCGCGAAGGTGGACAGGAGTGCGTGGAAGCGGGGGTGGTCGGCGGCGTCCACGGTCTGGACCCGGGCAGAGCCGTCCACGTGGGTGACGGCGGGGAGCGGGGAGACCAGCGCCCGCAGGCGCGCGCCGAGGTCGTCGCCCTGGGGCTCGTCGGGGGCCTGCCAACCCCGCACGCGGGCCACCAGCAGCATGAAGGGCGAGGGGCGGTCCAGGTCGAAGTGCTCGGCGGCGCGCTCGGCCAGCGCGGCCGGCGCGAAGGGCCGGAAGCCCTCCCGCAGCTTGACCTTGCGGTTGAGCAGGGCCTGCATCCCGGGGCTGCGCGGGTCGGCCAGGATGGAACGGTGCCCCAAGGCGCGGGGGCCGTACTCCATGCGGCCGTCGAACAGGGCGACCACCCGGCCGGAGGCCAGCAGGGCGGCGACGGTGGGGGCCCAGCACTCGGCGGTCAGGTGTCGGGCGGGGTGCCCCCCGGCGGCCAGGAAGGCGGCGATCTCCCCGTCGGAGAAGCCTGGGCCGAGCCGGGCTGCCTGCATGGTGCCGGTGCTCGGCTCGCGGGGCTGCCCCTCGAGGGTGTGCCAGGCGATCAGCGCCGCACCCAGGGCTCCGCCGGCGTCGCCGGCCGCGGGCTGGATCCACAGATCGTCGAAGGGCCCCTCCCGCAGCAGCCGCCCGTTGGCCACGCAATTGAGGGCGACGCCCCCGGCCAGGCAGAGGTGGCGCTCTCCCGTCAGGACCTTGCCGTGGCGGGCGCTGCGCAGCAGGATCTCCTCGGTCACGGCCTGCATGGAGCGGGCCAGGTCCAGCTCGCGGCGGGTGAGGGGACCCTCGGGCGCGCGGGGCGGGCCGTCGAAGAGGCGCTCGAACCCGGGGCCGGTCATGGTGAGGCCGCGGTGGAAGGCGAAGTGGGCCAGGTTCAGGCGGAAGGAGCCGTCGTCCTTGAGGTCCACCAGGTGCTCGAGGATGGTGTCCACGAAGCGCGGCGCGCCGAAGGGAGCGAGGCCCATCAGCTTGTACTCGCCGTCGTTGGCGGCGAACCCGCAGAAGGTGGTGAAGGCCGTGTAGAGCAACCCGAGCGAGTGGGGGAAGCGCTGCTCGGCGAGCAGCTCGAGCTGGCGGCCCTCGCCGCGGCCGAGGGTGCTGCTGGCCCACTCGCCCACGCCGTCCACCGTGAGCACCGCGGCGCGCGGGAACGGGGAGGGGAAGAAGGCGCTGGCGGCGTGGGAGAGGTGGTGCTCGGGGAAGATGGGCGGGGGGGCGGTGACGCCCATGCCCTCCAGGGCCTCCTCGATGAGCAGCGGCACCCAGAGCTTCTTGCGCAGGAAGACCGGCAGCGCGGCGTGGGCGGCTGGGAGGCCCCCAGGGGCCGCGGCCATCCAGGAGGAGAGCAGGCGGTGCAGCTTGAGCAGGGGCTTGTCGTAGAAGGCCACCGCGTCGAGGCGCGCGGGGTTGCCGGCGGCGGAGAGGCACCAGCGCATGGCCTGCACGGGCAGCCCGGCGTCGTGTTTCTTGCGCGAGAAGCGCTCCTCCTGGGCCGCGGCCAGGATGTGGCCGTCCCTCAGCAAGACTGCTGCTGAGTCGTGGTAGAAGGCACTGATCCCGAGGATGTCCATCAGAAGGTCCGCCGGATGCGGGTCGCGTCGGTGGGGGCGCGTGGCACCCAGTGGGAGGGCTGGCTGGAGGGGAAGCGGCGGTCGAGCGGGTCGCGGCCCAGGAGGCGCACGAGGAGCCCCGCCGGGGTGATGACCAGGGCGTGGACCGCCGCGAGGAACACCCAGGTGAGGCCCAGGGCCAGGCGCCGGGAGGCGCGGCGCGCGAGGTGGTGCAGTGCTGCACCGAGCCAGGGGGCGAGAAGCGCGGAGAGGGCGAGCGTGCCCCCGATCACCGCGAGCAGGGCGGCCGCGAGCAGGTGACCCCGCAGGAGGGCGAGGGCGGCCAGGGCCAGCGGGAGGAGGGCCTCGACGAGCAGGCGGGTGCGGGTGGGGGGGCGTGGCACGATGGGGGACTAACCAGACCGCGGGCTCAGAATTTCACGCAAAGACGCGAAGACGCACAGATGGTGGTGGCTGGCGAGGGTCGGCGAGGGAGGGGGGGGCATGGAATGCGCGCCGAAGTGCCGAGGCTGGGGTGAGCCCCCGGGTTTGGGCGCGCTATACGCGCCGAAGTGCCGAGGCTGGGGTGAGCCCCCGGGTTTGGGCGCGCTATGCGCGCCGAAGTGCCGAGGCTGGGGTGAGCCCCCGGGTTTGGGCGCGGCCCCTCTTCTCCGAGCCCGGGAGGTGACCTTCGACCGCCAGCGGTCAGCTCCCCGTGCAGGCCCTGCGGGGGTCGAACAGGATCACGGAGGAGTCGGCCCATGTCATGGTCCCATACGCGATGGACTCGTCCCACCCCGGCACGGCGAAGGCGTCTCCCAGCGTGTAGTTCGCCCCGCCGTTCGACTGCCACAGCCGCTCCACCGTGCCGCTGGGGCGCTGGATGTCGGCGAAGAAGGCGAAGGCGTCGACGGTCTGGTCCACGGGGTAGTAGGGCGAGGCCGAGTAGTAGATCCAGCCCACCTCCCAGCTCCCGGCCCCGTCGTCCAGCCCGAGCACGTAGGCGTAGTCGGTGGAGCCGTCCGGCTCGGTCCAGGCCACGTACATGCCGGCGTTCAGCAGGCTGCCCTTGAAGCTGCCCACCTGGACATGGCCGAAGAGGTAGTCCACCTCGATGCCGTAGTGTGCGGTGTACGCGTCCCCGAAGTCCGCGAGCCACAGCTCGCAGTAGCTGGCGTCGTAGTCGGCGTCCCGCGTGTAGGAGAGGGAGGAGACGGTGTCGGAGGTGGGCCACCACTGCCAGGTGTGGCCCACGGCCGGGTCGGTGTCGGCGTCGGTGTCGGCGTCGCTGTCTGCGTCGGAGTCCGCATCCGTGTCGGCGTCGGCGTCGGTGTCTGCGTCGGAGTCCGCATCCGTATCTGCGTCGGTGTCGGCGTCGGTGTCGGCGTCGCTGTCTGCGTCGGTGTCGCTGTCGGCGTCGCTGTCCGTGTCGGCGTCGGCGTCCGTGTCGGTGGGGGTGGCGGGGCCGGTGTCGGTGGGGGGGGTGCAGGCCCAGAGGCCGGCGAGCAGGAGAAGCAAGCGCATGGCGCACCTCGCGGGGCAGGGCGCGCTCCTATCCCACCGCCGGCAACAGTGAGCCGGACGGCGCGACGGGATCAGGGGCCCCGCACCATCCCGTGGACCAGCACGGCCAGCACGAGGGAGACCAGGCAGCAGAGGAGGAAGCTCAGCCCGACGGGGCCTGCGAGCCTCGGTGAGGGCAGGTTGACGGCCAGCAGTGTGCCGAGCATGGCGAGGTTGGCCAGGACGAGCAGGGTGACGGTCCAGGTGGCCAGGCGCAGGCGGCGGGCGGTCGGGGGCGGGGCGCGCGTGGGGTCGGCGCGGCGCCGGGCGAGCAGGGAGGAGAGGGCCGTGAGCAGGATGGTGCAGACCAGGACGGTGGCCCACCATGCGGGGGAGAGGAGGGAGAGGGAGAGGTCCACGAGGCGTGGGCCTATAGGCCGGCGGCGAGGACCAGGTAGGCGGCGCCGGCGTCCTCGCCGCCATGGTCCTGGCCAGGAGCGCCGATGAGCAGGTCGTCCAGGCCGTCGGCGTCAACATCTCCGGCGCCAGCGATGGTGACGCCGGCCTGATCGCCCGCGTCCACCCCCGAGAAGCGGGCGGAGGCCACGTCGTCCACGGTCCGGTGGCCCTCGATGGGCCCGAGCACCAGCCAGGAGGTGCCCTCGTTCGTCTCGGAACCGCGGTAGGCGTTTCGGCCCAGGAACAGGTCCGCGCACCCATCCCCGTCGATATCGCCCGCCCCGGCGACGGCGCCCGCCACCTGGTCGTCGGAGCCCGCTCCCGAGACCGTCGCATCCGCGGCGGCGGTGGTCGTGGTGCCCGAAGGACCCCCCAGCGCGTCCCCGTAGAAGACGAAGGCCGCGCCCAGCGATCCATGAGCGCCCACATTCCACTGTCCAAGGACGAAGTCATCGTACCCGTCCGCGTCCAGGTCGCCGGCGCCCGAGAGGGCGTCGCCGAGGTATTCGTACCGGGACTCTCCCTTCAGGACCAGGTGTGCGTCCTCGAGCATCATGGTGCCGGCCAGGGGGGCGATCACGAGGTAGGCCGCGCCGCTCCTCTCCTCCATGGAGGAGTCCGACGGGGCGCCCACCAGCACATCGTCCAGACCGTCGCCATCGACGTCCCCGGCGCTGCTCACGGTGCTCCCGGCGGCGTCGGCGTAGGCCCCGGTGGTGAGGATTGCGGCCGCGTCGGATGCTTCCAGGCCGCCCTGTACTGGCCCCGTGAGGACGTGGACCTCACCCCACTCCTGTCCAGCGAGGTCACCGAAGGGAGCGCCGATGAGGAGGTCCGCGAGGCCGTCCCCGTTCACGTCTGCCCCCGCCACATCGTACCCAATCCAGGCGCAGTAGGAGTGTGCGTCCCAGGTCGCGTCCGCGGACCAGAGGTCCTGGACGCCCTCGACGGGGCCCAGGAAAAGGCCCGCCATCCCATTGTAGTTCTCGGTCGCCTCAACGCCGTCGTAGTAGTAGTACGGGGAGCCGACCAGCACATCGTCGAACCCATCGCCGTTGGTGTCTCCGACGCCGGCCACGCTCCAGCCAGTATAGGCGCTGATGCGGCCACGCTCGACGAAGGTGCCCTGGATCCATGCGTCCGCCGCGTCGAGATCGAGCTCCCCAGTGA
This sequence comes from Pseudomonadota bacterium, assembly GCA_043814015.1. GTDB lineage: Bacteria > Myxococcota_A > UBA796 > UBA796 > JAFGLY01 > JBDRKM01. The sequence continues at coordinate 116 of JBDRKM010000006.1, read as the reverse complement.
CCGGCCCGAGCACGATCATGGCCGCGCCGGTGTGCTGGCCGGCCTCATAGGAGCCCTCCAGCTCCGCGCCCTCCCAGGCCGCCTCCGGGGCGCCGATGATCAGGTCGCCGTAGCCA
>JBDRKM010000005.1:0-12184 GCA_043814015.1 Pseudomonadota bacterium | reverse complement strand
TCGACCCGGCCCCCCTGCGCGATCTGTCCGACGGCGCCTGCCCCGAGGCCGCCCGCGCCGCGCGCGAGTGCGCCGCCCTCCCCTGCCACCCGCGCCTGGGCGAGGCCGACCTGGCCCGGGTGCTGGAGGTGGCGGCGGGGTGGGTGCGGTAGCGGGCGGCGGGCTGCCACATCGTCGGCATCGGGAGAGCACCTACGCGCCGCGACCCGCTGTGGCTGCCGGGAAGCGTCGCGGGCGCTTGGCCTCCGGCGTTGGGGTAGCGTGCTCACGCCGTTGCACCACCGGCGCCCGGCGCCGGCCAACCCCGACCCTGGCCGCCAGGGTGCCCCTCCACCGGCGCCTGGCGCCGGCCAACCCCGACCCTGGCCGCCAGGGTGCCCCTCCACCGGCGCCCGGCGCCGGTCGGCTCGAAGAACCGAGCCCGCGGGCCCCTGGTTCGCGTCCAGCGCGCGAGCCCGGAGGATGGCAGGAGAAAGGTCCTCCCGCGCCGCAGCCCAGCTGGTATCCTGACCTCCCCGCTCTCCGGGAGCCGCCCATGCGCGTTCTCTCCGCCGCCCTGCTGCTCGCCTTCCCCGCCACCGCCCGCGCCGCCTGGGAGGTGGGCGCCGCCCCCGCCACCCGCAAGGTGCGGCCCGACCTGGAGGTGCCCGCCGAGGTGACCGTCGCGCTGGGCGCGGCCCGCAACGAGGCCGAAGGCTTCCAGGTGCTGGTGCGGTCCAGCGACGGCCTCACCAGCGTCGACGCCACCGCCACGGAGTTCACCGGCCCCGACGGCGCCACCCGGCCCGCCGCCGCCCTGACCCTGTACCGCGAGCACTACCTCGACATCACCCAGCCCTCGCCCAATTTCCTCGGCACCCTCGAAGGCGACCCGCGCGATCCCGGCCGCTACCCCGACCCACTCATCCCCTTCGAGGACCCGTACGCGGAGGGCGAGCGCGCCGTGGGCGCCCCCTTCGACGTGCCCGCGGGCGAGACCTGGGCCATCTTCGCAGACCTCTACGTCCCAGCCGACACCGCTCCGGGAACCTACAGCGGCTCCCTGACCGTCACCGCTGCCGGCCAGGAGCCCGTGGACATCGCCCTCACCCTCACGGTCTGGCCCTTCACCCTGCCCGCCGACAAGACCGTCGCCACCTCCTTCGGCTTCTCCGACAACCTCGTCCGCCGCTACCACGGCGGCCCGGACGAGGAGCCCACCCTCGACATGGACGAGGTGGTGGACCGCTACCTGGAGGTCCTGCACACCCACCGCCTCGACCGCACCAACGTGGCCGGCGGCGTAGACTTCACCTTCGACGAGCACGGCGCCCTGGAGCCCGTGGACTGGAGCGCCTACGACGCGGCGGTCGCGCCCTACCTCGACGGCAGCCGCTTCGCGGACGGTGCGCCCGTGACCCGTTTCAACGTGGGCCATTTCCGCCCCGGCGGCGGCACCGGTGGCCTCACGGACGCCCAGTGGGGCGCGGCCGCCCAGGCCTTCTCCGAGCACCTGGACGCCCGGGGCTGGTGGGAGCGCGCCTACGTCTACAGCACCGACGAGCCCTACTACAACGGCGGGGACCCCACCTACGAGCAGATCCACGCCGACGTGCAGCGCCTGCACACCTACGCGCCCCTCTGGGACGGCCACGTGCTGGTCACCAGCCCCTACAACGCCATCGTGGACGGCGACATCGACATCTGGTGCCCGGTCACCCCCATGTACGACGCCTGGTTCTTCGGCCCCCTGTACGAGGGCCGGGAATTCTACGAGGAACGGCGCGCCATGGGCGAGGAGCTCTGGTTCTACGTCTGCAACGCCAACTTCCCGCCCTACGCCGGCTACGACATCGACACCACCATCGGGTTCGAGCCCCGCATGGTCAAGTGGGGCGCCTGGTACGAGGGCGCCACCGGGTTCCTCTACTGGCGGGTCAACTACTGGGTGGACGACGACCCCTGGAACGTGTGGGCCAACTTCGAGTACTTCGGGGACATGTTCGGCCGCAACGGCGACGGCTTCCTGCTGTACCCGGGGGATCACGACGGCACGGCCGGCGGCCTCGGCTCGCCCGCGAGCGTGGCCATCGACGGCCCCATCCCGAGCTACCGCCTCGTGCAGGTCCGCGACGGCCTGGAGGACTGGGAGCTGTTCCTGCTGGCCGAGGAGCTGGGCGCCGGGGACTACGCCCGCGTCCAGGTAGAGCGCGCCTACCGCCAGTTCGGCACCGCACCGCGGGAGGACTGCGACGATGAGCTGGCCTACTGCCCCGAGGACCCGCCCTGGACCCACGACGAAGCGGTGCTGCTGGACGCGCGCTGGAACGTGGCCGCCAAGGTGGCCTTCCTCACGGACCCGGAGCACTGGCCCGACCCGGAGGCCGCGGGCGACACGGCGGACACCGGCCAGGCCGAGCCGGAGGGCTGCGGGTGCGGGGGCGCGGGCGGAGCCACCTGGCTGCTCGGAGTGCTCGCGGCGGTGGGGGTGCGGAGGCGGCGTGGTGCGCTGACGGACCACGCCAGCTGATCTCTGGGGATTCCACCATGACGTGTTCGACGACGCGAATCGGATCGACCGCCCTCCTCGGTGGAGTGGCGCTCACGTTGGCAGCGTGTGGTCCCGGCAAGGACGACACGGCCAGGCTCGATCCCGATCCCGGCAGCCAGCGACCCTTCGAGGGCACCCACGCTGCCTCCGAGGCGAGCGCCAGCATCCTCGGATTCCAGTACGACAGCGGTCTTCAGCGTGTCATGATCCTGGGTGACGTGGACGGGGACGGGCTGGACGACCTTGGGCTCGGTGCCCCCACCGCAGGCGGCGATCAAACCGGGGCTGTCTACCTTTTCCTCGGGCCGATCCGCGGCCTGGACCAGACCGTGTCGGACGCCGACGCCGCGCTCGAGGGCGAAGGCCCCGGACGCTACACCGGGGCCAACCTCGCCCGCGCGGGGGACCTCGATGATGACGGCCTGAACGACTTCCTCGTGGCGGCCCCCTACGCGCCCGATGCCGGTGAGTACGCGGGCAAGGTCTACCTGGTCCGAGGAGCCGCCGACCCGACGGGGCTCACCCTCCTGGGCGCCTGGGCCACCTTCATCGCCCAGGGCGCTGGAGATCAGCTCGGGTCCGGGCTGGCCGCCGGCGACGTCGATGCCGATGGCGTGCCCGACGTCGTCCTGGGCGCCATGTACGCTGACCGCAGGGGCCTGGACTCCGGCGCGGCCTTTCTGTTCTGGGGAGATCGGACGGGGGGAACCCGCGCCTGTGGCAGCGCCGATGTCATCCTCCCGGGTACCGAGGGAAGCCTCGCCGGAAAAGTGGCCGTCGGCAACGTCTTCGGCGATGGCTTCGCGGATGTCCTGGTGGGCGCGCCCGAGAGCAGCGCGTCGGAGGAACATGGAGGCGTGGTGGAAGCCTACTCGGGCGCAGCTCTCGCCGCGATGACAGCAGGGGAAACCCCCACGGCCCGTGCCTCTCTCACCACAACGTGCGCGTGGTGCAGCCTCGGTCAGTTCACGGGGGCGGGGGAGGATCTCGATGGGGACGGCTCGCCCGACGCCCTGGTCGTGGACACCTTCTACCCGAGCGGGGACTCTCCACCCGGAGCGTTCTACCTCTTCCCCGGCCCCATCGGTGATGGAGCGACCACCGCCGCCGCAGCATCGGTCAGCATCCTCGGCGAGCATGAACACGCCGCCCACATCGACCGGATGGTCACGGACGGGGACCTCGACGGTGACGGGAACGTCGAGCTGTTGATCCCCAGCGCCTGCGACGATGAGGCCACCACCTACGGCGGCGCCGTCCGTGTCTTCTACGGGCCACTCACACCCGGCGTCGCCTCCGTGTTCACGGCAGATGCGGTGCTGCTCGGGGGGGCGGCCTACGATCTCTTCGGCGCGGATCTCTCCTCGGGTGGCGATCTCGATGGCGATGGCTTCGACGATCTCGTGGTCCTCGCGGGGGGCCACGACGGCGGCGGTGGGCTCCGCAGCGCGGCGTACATCTTCCAGGGCGGGCCCTGATCTCAGGACTCGTCGCAGACCGCCGTGCTGGCGGTGGACTCGCAGGAGCAGCCACCGGCCTCACAGTCGGTCACGATGCAGTGGCCCTGCCCGGAGCAGGTCACCGCGCAGTCGCCACCGGCGCAGGAGACGGTCAGCTCGCCCTGCCCCGTGGACACGGCCGTGCAGCCCCCACCCAGGCAGTCGAGGCTCACCTCGCCCATGCTGGAGGAGTCCAGATCGCAGCCCCCGCCGTCACAGGTGAAGGTGGCGGTGCCCTGGTTGCTGGCCGTGTAGTGGCAGCCCCCGTCGGGGCACTCCCAGGAGCAGGCGCCGGGGATGTCGCAGGAGCAGACCTCCTCGACATCGCAGACCCCACCGGAGCAGCCGGCGAAGGCGAGGGCACAGGGCAGCAGGGCGAAGAGCAGGGCGCGCGGCATGGGGGTCCTCCTGGGCATGGGGCGGGTAGGTACACGCGAAGACACCGGGGAGCCGCGCTGAGGATACCACGGGGCTCCAATCCAGGGGTTCGGGGGTGGAATCGGGGCGGGACCCTGCGAGAGGCATGCGCCGTCCCCAGGCAGTCACGCACGGTCGCGGGCTCCTGGGCGTGCGCAACCTGGGGGACATGCGCCGTCCCCAGGCAGTTGCGCACGATCGCGGGCTCCTGGGCGTGCGCAACCTGGGAGGCATGCGCCGTCCCCGGGCAGTTGCGCACGGTCGCAGGCCCCTGGGCGTGCGCAACCTGGGAGGCATGCGCCGTCCCCGGGCAGTTGCGCACGGTCGCGGGCTCCTGGGCGTGCGCAACGTGGGTGGCCTGCATCGCCAAGGCCGCCGTGACCCACGCCTGGAGATAGACAGCCTCCGTGCGCACCCTCGCCCCCCTCGACTACGCCATCATCGTGGCCTTCCTCGCCCTCTCGCTGGGGGCGGGCATGCTCTTCACCAGGAGCGCGGGACGCTCCACGAAGGACTTCTTCCTGTCGGGCCGCAGCCTGCCCTGGTGGCTGGCGGGCGTCAGCATGGCGGCCACCAACTTCAGCATCGACACGCCGCTGGCCATCACCCGCTACGTGGCCCAGCAGGGCATCGGCGGGGTCTGGTTCTTCTGGAGCAGCGGGATCGCCGCTCTCCTGGCGGCCTTCCTCTTCTCCCGCCTCTGGAGCCGGGCCGGGGTGGTCACCGACGCCGAGCTGATCGAGCTGCGCTACGCGGGGCGCCCGGCCGCCTTCCTGCGGCTGTTCAAGGGCTTCTACTTCGGGGTGTTCCTCAACTGCTACGTGCTGGGCTGGGTGCTGAAGGCCGTCGTCAAGGTGCTCTCGGGGGTCACGGACCTGCCGCTGGGGCTCACGCTCACGGCCTGCGTGGTGGTGGCCCTGATCTACACCCTGGCCTCAGGCCTCGAAGGCGTGGTCTGGACCGATCTGCTCCAGTACGGCGTCGGCATGCTCGGCTCGCTGGTGCTGGCGGTGCTCGCGTTGCACGCGGTCGGCGGCGTGGAGGGGCTCAGGGCCGGGCTCGACGCCCAGTGGGGCAGCTCCGCGGAGATCCTGCGGCTGCTGCCGCGCCTGGGCGCCCCGCCCGGGGGCGAGACGGCGGGCCCCTGGATGCCCACCTCGGTCTTCCTGGTCTACGCCGGGGTCCAGTGGTGGGCCCACAAGTACGCCGACGGCGGCGGCAAGCACATCCAGCGCATGCTGGCCTGCCGCAGCGAGGGCGACGCCCAGGGCGCCACCTTCTTCTTCGCGGTGATCAACTACGCGGTGCAGGTCTGGCCCTGGATCCTCACGGCCCTGTGCGCCATGGTGATCCTCGGGCACCTGCCGGACGCGGAGATGGGCTACCCGCTGCTCATGGCGAAGCTGCTGCCCGCCGGGTTGCTGGGCCTGCTGGTGGTCACGCTGCTCTCGGCCTTCATGTCCACGGTGGACACCCACCTGAACCTGGGCGCCTCCTACATCGTCAACGACATCTACCAGCGATTCATCGTAAAAGATGCCTATCCCGCCCACTACGTGATGGTCAGCCGCGTCGTCATGCTGCTCACGCTCGGGCTGGCCCTGCTCGTGGCCTGGAGCATCGACAGCATCGGCGACGCCTGGAAGTTCGTGCTGTCCTTCGCCTCGGGCGCCGGGCTCACCTGGATCCTGCGCTGGTTCTGGTGGCGGGTGAACGCCTGGAGCGAGCTGTCCGCCATGGTCACCTCGGGCCTGGCCACCATCGTCACCACCCTGGCCTGGCCCGACATGCCCCACACGGAGCGGCTGCTGTGGGTGGTGGGCGTCTCCACCGTCGTCTGGCTCGCCGTCACCTACGCCACCGCACCGGTGCCCGAGGCCACGCTGGCCGCCTTCCTGCGCAAGGTGCGCCCGGGCTCTCCGGGCTGGTCCCGCCAGTACTCCGCCCTGGGGCTGGCGCCCGATCACTTCCTGGCCCGCGGCCTGGTGGACTGGGGGCTCGGCGTGGTGTGCCTGTTCTCGCTCAACTTCGGGATCGGGGCCCTCATCTTCGGACCCCGACCGCTCGGCGCGCTGCTGGTGGGGTTCGCAGCAGCAGCGGGGGTGTTGCTCTGGCGGCGGGTGCGGGCGGCTACCTGACCCCTACCGCACCCACACCGCCACCTCGGTGAGCCCGAAGGACTCGTCCGTGGCGCCCTGATCCAGGGTGGAGCCGGCGGTGAAGACCATGCTGTCGGTGGCGTGGGCGTAGGTGACCGACACGTCGTGCAGGGAGTCGTAGGAGCCGACGGTGCCGCGGTACCAGCCGCAGACCTCGCTGTAGGACGAGCTGTGGTTGTTCTGGGCGATGGCCCACAGCGTGCTGCCGTCCACCTGGACGTAGGCGGTCTCGCCGTCCCAGGAATCCAGCGCGGCATACCCGGTCTCCACCCAGCCCTCGGCGTGCGGGATGCCGAGGCAGTCCAGCGTGATGGAGAACGACCCGCCCGCGATGACCCCGTAGCCGCCGAGCAGGGTGCCCCAGCCTGAGCAACCGTAGGTGCCCGAGATGCTCCAGCCCGGGTCCACCGAGGCCTCGAAGTCGTCGAAGAAGATGAGGGTCCAGCCACCGCCGTCATAGCTCATGTCGCAGGTCAGCTCGGTGGGCACGCCGGCGGCGATGATCCAGTAGTCGCCGTCCACGGCGCTGGGGTCCTCCGCCAGGATGTCGTCGCAGGAGTCGGCGGCGCACAGGGCGTCCAGACCAAGGAGGCCGCCGTCGGCGTCGCCGTCGCAGTCGTCGTCGATGCCGTTGCAGACCTCGGTGGCGTCGGGGTTGACGGCTGGATCGCCGTCGTCGCAGTCCCAGGCGTCGTCCTCCGGGACCATGCCGCTGGGGGCCTCGCAGGCCCAGGTGACGGCGCCTCCGTCGTCTCCCCAGCCGTCGCCGTCGGCGTCGTCCACCCAGGCGAGGACGTCGATGGCGTCGGCCTCGTCCACGGTGCCGTCGCAGTCGTCGTCCACACCGTCGCAATACTCGTCCGCCGCGGGGTTGATGGCCGCGTCGCCGTCGTCACAGTCGGCGTCGTCTGCCACGAAGCCGCTCGGGGCGGCGCAGGCCAGGGTGCTGTCGCCCGCGTCGCCGTAGCCGTCGCCGTCCCCATCGGCGTACCAGGTGGCGAAGTCCACGGCGCCCTCGTCGACCGCGCCGTCGCAGTCCTCGTCCACGCCGTCGCAGTGCTCGGCGGCGGCGGGGTTCACCGCGGGGGCGGTGTCGTCGCAGTCGGAGGAATCTGCCACGGTGCCGCTGGGAGCGGTGCAAGCGAGCGTGCTGTCCGCCGCGTCGCCGTAGCCGTCGCCGTCGCTGTCCGCATACCAGATGGCGGCGTCGGCGGCATAGTCGTCGTCGATCACGCCCGAGCAGTCAACGTCCACGCCGTTGCAGATCTCGGTGGCGCCGGGGTTCACGCCAGGGTCGGCGTCGTCGCAGTCGGTGGAATCCGCCACGGCGCCGCTGGGGGCGGTGCAGGCCACCGCGCTGTGGGCGGCGTCGCCGTAGCCGTCGGCGTCGGCGTCTGCGTACCAGGTGGGGGCGTCCGCGGCGTAGTCCTCATCGATCACGCCCGAGCAGTCGTCGTCCCTGCCGTTGCAGACCTCGGTGGCGCCGGGGTTCACGGCGGCGAGCGCGTCGTCGCAGTCGGTGTCGTCTGACACGAAGCCGCTCGGGGCGACGCAGGCGACCGCGATGGTGGCGGCGTCGCCGTAGCCGTCGCCGTCGGCATCGGCGTACCAGGTGGCGGCGTCGGCGGCGTAGTCCTCGTCGATCACGCCCGAGCAGTCATCGTCCAGCCCGTTGCACAGCTCGGTGGCGGCGGGGTTGACCGCGGCGGCGGTGTCGTCGCAGTCGGTGTCATCCGCCACGAAGCCGCTGGGGGCGGCGCAGGCCACGGCCGTGCTGGCGGCGTCGCCGTAGCCGTCGCCGTCGGCATCGGCGTACCAGGTGGGGGCGTCCACCGCGTCGTCCTCGTCGATGACACCGTCGCAGTCTTCGTCGTCGCCGTCGCAGACCTCGTCGGCGCCGGGCCAGGCGCCGGCGTCGGCGTCATCGCAGTCCACGCAGGCGGCGAAGCCGTCGCCGTCGGCGTCGGCGTAGCCCACGGAGCCGTCGCAGTTGTAGTCGTGGGGATCGGTGCAGTCGGTCTCGGCAGCGCCGGGGTTGAAGGCGGGATCGGCGTCGTCGCAGTCGCCGTCGAGCGCCACGTGGCCGCTGGGGGCCACGCAGGCCAGGATCTGGGCGCCGCTGTCACCCCAGCCGTCGGCGTCGGTGTCGGCGTACCAGGTGGAGGTGCCGACGACGCCAGGGTCAGCGTCATCGGTGAGGCCGTCGCAGTCGTCGTCGTAGCCGTTGCAGACCTCGGTGGCGGCTGGGTGGATCTCCGAGTTGGCGTCGTCGCAGTCGGAGGTATCCGCGGTCCAGCCGTGGCCCGGCTCGCAGGCCTCGGCGCTGACGCCCGGATCGCCGTAGCCGTCGCCGTCCGCGTCCGCGTACCAGGTGGAGAGCACGCCCTCGTCCACCTCGCCGTCGCAGTCCTGGTCCACCCCGTCGCAGACCTCGGTGGCGCCGGGGAAGATGGCGTCGTCGGCGTCGTCGCAGTCGGTGGCGTCGTCCTCCCAGCCCTCGTCCGGGTCGCAGCTCTCCGTGGTGCTGCCGGCGTCGCCGAACCCGTCGCCGTCGGCATCCGCGTACCAGAGGGTCTGGACGTCCTCGTCGATGGCGCCGTCGCAGTCCTGGTCCACGCCGTCGCAGCGCTCGGCGGCGCCGGGGTGGATGTCGGGGTCGCTGTCGTCGCAGTCGCTGGCGTCGGCGACCGCGCCTTCGGGCTGGGTGCAGGCGCGCTCGGGGTTGTCGGGATCGCCGTAGCCGTCGCTGTCCAGATCCGCGTACCAGGTGCCGGTGGCGCCCTCGTCGAACTCGCCGTCGCAGTCCTGGTCGATCCCGTCGCAGAGCTCCTCGGCCCCCGGGTAGATGGCGGGGTCGGCGTCGTCGCAGTCGTCGCCGGGCTCGGCGGCGCCGTCGCACAGGCCGTCCACGCCATCGGGCGCGGCGTGACCGTCGCCGTCGGCGTCGGGGTAGCCGAAGCAGCGCGCGGCGGTGTCGTCCTTGGCGGGGCTCGGGCAGCCGGCGAGGAGCAGGGCGACGGGGAGAAACAAGGCGAGGCGCATGGAGGACTCCGCGGTGGTGGCGCCGGAATGGTACCATCCGCGGCGACGCGTGTTTTTCTTTTTCACCCTCCGCCGCCCCGCGGTTCCATACGGGTGACCACGCCGGTGAGCCCACCGGCACCAACCAGGAGGAGACACCATGCATCGCTTCACCCCCCTCGCCCTCATCGCCCTGACCGGCTGCTTCGAGTTGCCCGCCACCCACGACGTCATGGGCAACTTCTCGGTGGAGTACGCCAACAACCTGCGCGTCTACATCGACGACACCCTCGTGGCCGAGGTGACCGACGGCGAGGACGCCGACATCGAGTGGGACGGCGAGATCATCCAGGTCTCCACGCTGTGCTCCGACGAGGGCGTGGAGTGCCCCAGCGAGACCTTCTGGAACGAGGTGGCCGTCGATCAGCCCTGGGGCCCCGACTACATGCTGCTGAACTTCGTGAACCTCGACGTGGAGGACGAGAGCGCGGGCGCGCGCCTCGGCGGCCTCATGGACGAGAACAGCCTGTTCACCATGCTCTCGGGGCTCGCGCTCTCGGGCAACGAGCACTGCCTGGCCATCGGCATCGGCACGGTCACCGGCAACTTCAACGCCGACGCCACCGCCATCGAGAGCGGGATCATCACCTACGGCTGGGCCGCCGGCTGCGCCGTGGACGGCGTCGAGATCGGCGCCTCCCTGCGCATCGAGACCGACTACACCGCCACCCGCACGGGCGACTACGACGTCAGCTCCGTGACCCCCGAGGAGCCCATCGACGAGGAGGGCGAGGTGGTGGACCCGGAGGAGCCCGAGGAGGAGTACGCCGCCGAGGAGAGCGTGGCGTTCTGAGCGCACGCGCTGCGAAGTGCCCGCCCGCTGGGGAGACCTGGCGGGCGGAGCTGCCTCGGACCTATACTGCCGCCATGAAGCCCTTCGCACGCTTCGCTCTCGCCGCGCTGGCCCTGCTGCTGGGGCTGGCGCTGCCCTTCGCGGTGGACAGGGCGTTGGCCTTCTCCGACTGCCCCACCCGGCGGCTGACCCTCACCGCCGCCACGGAGGACGGTGACACAGCCTTCGACGCGACCGCAGACGGCTGGTCTGCGAGCGGATCGTTGTACCTCCTCGACGACCGCGACATGCACCTCTTGATGGTCCGAGAGGACGGCGGCGTGAAGCTGGCCTGGCGCTCGGCCCCGACCGCGGACACAGCCCGATGAGCGGAGCCGGACGCGCCTTCGCCCTCGGCCTCGTGGTGCCGCTGCTGGCCACCTGCGGACCGGACTGCCTCGCCCCCTGCCCCGAGGCCCGGGTGTACGCCGACGGCACCTGGGAGGTCTACCAACGCGGGCCGGACTCGCTCTTCCTGGACGACGCGGCGATCGCGGCGGACCAGGAGCGGATGGTGATCACCTACGCCCGCCAGGGCCACGAGCGCAGCGTGGTCTACATCCCTGGGGGCTGGGAGTAGGCGGTCGACACGCGCCTCTCTGGGCGCGGAGTGCGGAGTACTGTCCGCTGGGCGGCTACCTCGCGGTGCTTTGGTTGGAGGTAGTGGTTTCCTGGTCCGCGCTCCCTGGAGGGTGGTCGGTACCAGAAACCTGTGTTGACGAGGAATGCCCTCAGGCTGGCGTCAGCGGATGTCAATGCCCGTTCGGGGAATCGCTCTCCCCCTCTCGATCAGCCATTGCTCGCAGCGATGACCATGGTAAGATGACCATGGTAAAAGGAGGCATCATGGAAATCACGGCTGGAGAGTTCAAGGCGCGCTGCCTGAGACTCATGGACGAGGTGAGAGACACGGGGCGCGAGGTGGTCATCACCAAGCGAGGTAAGCCCGTGGCGCGGCTCGTGCCCGTGTGCGATGACGTGGAATCGAGCGTCTTCGGCTGCATGAAGGGCACGGTGGAGATCGTTGGCGACATCATCGCACCGCTGGAGGAAGAATGGGAAGCGATGAGGTAGCTGCACTCCTCCTGGACACACACGTCTTCATCTGGCTGGTCAGTGGAGCAGAGGGGCAGCTGCGCGCTGAGGTGGTGTCCGAGATCCAGGCTGCATCCCGCTCGGGACGCCTCTCCATCGCAGCGATTTCTATCTGGGAGGTAGCCATGCTCGACGCGAGAGGTCGCATCCACCTCGGCCAGGACTGCCTGTCCTGGGTGAGGAGCGCTCTGCATAGGACGGGTGTCCAGGTCGTGCCATTGGGCCCCGAGATTGCTATCGACAGCACGCGATTGCCTGGCCAACCGCATGGCGATCCTGCTGATCGCCTGATCATCTCCTCGGCGCGATACACGAATTCCACACTGGTGACAAAGGACCGAGCGATCATCCGGTATGCGGGGGGTGGGTTCGTTCGGGTGCTGGAGGCTTGAGTATCCATCGATGGGGGCATTCGGTGTTTCCCGGCCCCGTCTGCCTGGAGGGTGGTTTCCCGCAGAAACATCCCGCTTCGGCAGGCGCCCATGCCGCTCGAGCCGTGGCGCGCGGAGTCGTGACCCAGAAATTTCGCGCAAAGACGCAAAGACGCCAAGGGCAGAGCTGCGGCCCGAGG
>JBDRKM010000004.1:0-3179 GCA_043814015.1 Pseudomonadota bacterium | reverse complement strand
ACGCGCTGCTGGCCGCGCCCCTGGCGCCCGGAGCGCGCCTGCCCGGGCCCCTCGCGTTCCAGGCCGCGGGCGCCTGGTGGCGGGTGGAGGCCGGCGGCGGCCTGGCCCGGCGGATGGAGGCCCCCGCGGGGGCTGTACGGGAGTGTGCGGGTCCAGACCTGTGCCATCCCGACGGCACGCCGGTGCTGTCCATGGCCGGGATCCGCTACTCGCCGCGGATCGTGGAGGGTGTCCTGGTCTACGGCGCTGGCCGTGAGCCGCTCGCGCCGGACGACGACGCTCCGGGGATCTTCGCCTTGGATGGCAGCGAATCCGCTCCTCGGCGGCTCACCCGCGCGCCGGAGGGCGCCTTCGATCTCGAGCCGGGTGCGGGCCGCGCGGGGGAGGTGCTCTTTTTGCGGCGCGTCGGTGGGCACACACGCCTGCTGCGGCTGGAGACCGACGGGGTCGAGAGCACCCTGGCACCCGATCTCGACGCCGTCGGAGGGCTGGCGGTGGTCGGGGATGTCGCCGTGCTCGCCTGCGTGCGGGAGGGGCGCGGCGCGCTGCGCTGGGTGCCCGTGGAGGTCGGCCCCGACGTGGAGAGCCTGCCCCTGCTGGCGCTCCCCCTCGAGCAGTGGACCCCGTGGGCGCTCACGCCGTGAGGACGCGCAGCCTGGCGGTGGTGACGATCCTGTCGACGACCCAGAAGTACCTGGCCTCGACGTCCAGCGGCCGGCCCTCGTGCTCGAACAGGCAGTCCACCCGCGCCGAGCCATCCGGGCGCAGCGTGATCTCGACCTCCTGGAAGCCGACGTAGCGCTGCACGCGGGGGTGGATCGCCTTGTAGATCGACTCCTTGATGGAGAAGGTCATCAGCAGCGCGGACCAGCGGCGGCCAGCGGGAAGGGCCTCCCAGGCCTCGAGCTCACCGGGCGTGAGGATGCGGCTGGCGAGGTGGCTGCGATCGGGGAGAAGGCACTCGACATCCACCCCGACGGTGCCCGCTGAGAGCTGCCCGAGGAGCCCGACGCAGAGGTCGCGCTTGTGGCTCACGGAGGCGCTGTACTGCCGCGGCGCCATGACGGCGCCGGAGGCGTGGACCAGGAAGGGCTGCCGCCGGGAGTGCAGCCGCTTGAGGGCCTGCTGCAGCGCCAGCCGCCCGCCCACCCACTCGGCCTGGCGGCGGCCCTCGAGGCTGGTGGCGACCATGCGCTCGCGCGGGTGGAGCCGCTGGAGGACGGCTTCGCCCGGAGGGGGGCCGTCCGGCGGCAGGTGGACGCCCACCACGACGCCATGGTGGCCGGCCTGAGTGAACGCTCGGCTCCACGGCGCGACGCAGACGTCATGGGGTGCGCTCGACGGCGGCGGCACGTCCTGGTTCATCCCGGCGATCCTGTTCCCGGTGCGGCAGACGGGGCAACGTAGCACGGCGTCGTGCTCGCTGTCGGCGCCTCGCCCGAGGACCGGAAAGAGGCTATCGGGGGTGGCCCGGCCGCCGATGGTGCGCGGTGTGGGCCTGCCCCGAGGTCCAGACGTGAGCGTTCCCTACCTGCCCCTGCTGTTCATCGGGTTCGGCGTGGGGTTCGCGGCCGCAGGTGGCGATGCGCTCCCGATGGATCCTGCCGTGGTGGCGGCCGAGCACCAGCGCCTCTCGGGGGAGATCCAGCAGCTCGCGCGGCGGCAAGCGTGGGCGGGGGTGGAGCAACGCTTCACCGAGCTGGTGGAGCTCGGCATCGAGCCCGGCTTCGACGACCTTGTCTACGGCGCGCACGCCGCCCGCGGGATCGGGGACGCCCAGGGCGCTTCGGATCGCCTCAAGCAGGCCGCCCAGATCCGCTCCACCGCGGAGATCCGGGCCTGGCTCGGCGATCTGGCTGCCGGCTATGGCCACGTGGTGCTCTCCTCCGACAGCCGGCGCCCGGTGGCGTTGGTTCCCGAGGTCCTGCCGTTTGCGCCCGACCGCCGGGCGGCGGTGGAGTTCGCGGTCCACGCCTTCGCCGAACAGGGTCGGTTCGAGGGGCTGCTGCCCATCGGCACCTACCAGCTGGGCGAGACCGAGGTCGTGGTCGACGCCGGTGTCGCGCTCCAGATCGAGGTCTCGGCGCGATCGGGGCGCGGGGGCGACGGCGCCGCGGTCGAGCCCGAGCAGGTGTCTATGCCAACGCGCGATGCTCCGGAGGGCGAGCCCCGTGCGCCGGACCAGCGCTGATCCCGAAGGGCCGCTCCTGCTCACGTCCCCTGCGGAGGTCGGCGGGCTCGCCGCTTTCGTGGGTGGTGGGGAGGTCGCAGCCCGGCTGGCGGGCGCCTTCGAGGCCATGCCCCGGCGGCTCGCCGGCTGGGCCGGCTGCTGGGTCGTCCGACGTCCGGGTGACGTGGAGCTCGTCGAGGGGGAGCCCGGCGGCTGGCCTGCGCTCCTCTCCGGCGGGCACGCTGGGCTCGCGCGCTCGGCGCCGGCGCAGGCGGCCCGCCCGCACCCCGCCACCGCCGCCTCCGGGCTGCTGCTGGGGCATGGTGTGGTCGCCGGGCTGGTCGGTCGTGTGCACAACGCCGACGCGCTGCGCCAGTTGGTGGCCGATCGCGGCGCACTGCTGCGCGGGGATGACGACGCGGAGCTGCTCCTGCACTTGATGGCCCAGAGCCCCCAGCGCACGTTCGTGAACCGCCTGGTCGATGCGCTGGGGAGCCTGCGGGGGGGCTTCTCCTTCGCGCTCGTGACCGCCGGGATGTGTGTCGCCGGGCGGGATCCCCGCGGCTTCCGCCCGCTCTGGATCGGGACGGGGGAGGGGGGCTGCGCCGCGGCCAGCGATCCTGGCGCCCTGGACGCCATGGGGCTGCACCAGCATCGCGAGGTCGGGGTCGGCGAGCTGGCCATCCTCGAGCCCGGCGCCCCGCCCTGGACGCTCAGGCCCTGGGGCGCCCAGGAGCCCGCTGCCTGCGTCCAGGAGTGGGTCGGGCTGGCGCCGCCTGGATCCTCCTTCGAGGGCCTGGGCGTGCACACCCTGCGTCAGCGCCTCGGGGTGGCCCTGGCGGCCACCTGCCCTGCGCCGGCAGATCTGGTGGCGTCCCTGCCGGGCGCCTGCCAGGTGGCCGCCATGGCCTTCGCGGCCCAGCTTGGGCTCCCCATGGGGCTGGCCTTCGCGCCGGCGTCCGCCCCGGCGGGCCGGCTGCTGGCCCTGCCCGCCGCGGTCCGCGGGCGC
>JBDRKM010000003.1:0-19447 GCA_043814015.1 Pseudomonadota bacterium | reverse complement strand
GCCGAGAGGAACTGCGTGAGCACGAAGATGCGGCTCACCCCGGAGTTGATGCAGTTGGAGATGGGGATGTCGATCAAGCGGTAGCGCCCGGCGAGGGGCACGGCCGGCTTGGCCCGCATCTTGGTGAGGGGGGAAGAGGCGGGTGCCGCGTCCGCCGCCCAGGATGACGGCGAGGGCTTGCTGCGAGGCCATGGTGTGCTCCAGGGGGCCGGCTCAGGGGCCGTCCGCGTACAGGAAGAGATCGGCGAGAGAGGGACGGGCGCGTGCCAGCGCGGCCTGCACCGCGGCGTGGGCGGCCACGATCTGCCAGGCGGCCAGGCGATCCGCCACGAGGGCGGCGCTCAGTGGGGTGGCGCTGGGCAGGGCGCGGGCGATCCAGGTGTCGAGCAGGAAGCTGCCCATGGTGACCGGCAGGCCTCCGGGAGCCAGCGGACCGCGGCCGAAGAGGGCGTTGCGCAGGACCAGGCCGAGGTAGTCCTCGGCGTCGGGCGAGCAGGCCGTGGGCGGGGTGTCGGGGTCGAGGGGGGCCAGCCAGGCGCGGCAGCGCCGGAGCAGGGCGGCCCGGGGGTCTGGGTCGGCCGGACCTGGGTCGAGCGCCCGCAGGGGGGCGCGCAGGACCTCCAGCAGGCGCCCCCGGGCGGCCTGCTCGGCGGCGGGATCGGGGGGGGCCTCGGACCGGCCGAGGGCCCGCAGCAGGGCGCGGCGCAGGGCGGCCACGCGGGCCTCCGGGGAGCCCTCGGGGGCGCCGGCCACGCGCAGCAGGGCGGGCTCGACCGCGTCCCAGGAGGCGCGCTCCACACCCGCACCGGGCAGGATCTCCACCAGACCCTGGGCCGCGGGTGGGGCCTGGGGCAGGCAGGGCAGCAGCGCCTCGGCCTGGGGCCCCAGGGGCTCGCCGTCGAGCCGGCTGGCGTACCAGCGGGGGCAGACGGGGCGCACGGTGGCCCGGACCGCGGCAGGCTCCGGCACGAGGAGCAGCGGGAAGACCCGGCAGAACTCCGGCTTGGCGCCTTCGCCCAGCAGGCGGTGCACGGCGCACTGGTGCTGGGCGTCGAGGAAGATGCAGGTGCCCGCGCGGCGGGCCAGGAAGAAGGCTGGCCGGCCGTCGGGCCCGGGGCGCTCCTCGTACCAGGCGGCGGCGGCCGCCGGGGGCCACAGGCTGGGGAGGTCGGCCGCCTCGAGGCGCGCCAGGGTGTCCGGGGTGAGCGGACCCAGGGTGAACCGCTCGCAGCACACGCCGCAGCCCTGGCAGGACCAACGAGCCTCGGGCAGACTCTGGACGGAGAGGGGAGCCGCGGACTCCATGGGGCGCTCCAGGGTGGAGGCGGATGATATCTTGCTCGGCCGCCCTGGCCACTGCTGACACCCAAGGTCCACCGCGGAGTCGGTCCATGGTTCGCATCGCCGCATCGGAGCCCGCCTGGCTGGCCGCCCTCGCCGGCCGCCCGGGCCGCCGCTCCCTGCCCTCCCTGGCTGGCGCCCACCTTTTGCTGCTCGACCTGCAGCACCTGTTCGTGGACCCGGCCTCGCCGGCCTTCCTGCGGGGCTGGCCCGCCGCCGCGGGGCCCTGCGCGGCGTTGCTGGCCGCCTTCCGCCAGCGCGGGCGGCCCGTGATCTGGACCCGGCACATCAACCCCGGGGAGGATGGAGCCGGGATCATCGGCGACTTCGGCGGCCGCCCCCTGCGGCGGGACGACCCGCTCTCGGCGCTCGCCATGGAGCCCGCAGGGGGCGAGCGCGTGCTGGAGAAGGCCCGCTACTCGGCCTGGAGCGGGACCGACCTCGCCGCCCTGCTGCCGCCCGGCGCGCCGCTGGTCATCGCCGGGGTCACCACCCACCGCTGCGTCCTGGCCGCCGGGGTGGAGGCAGCCTCCCGGGACGTCCGCGCCGTCGTGGTGGGCGATGCCACCGCCACGCGCGACGCCGACCTGCAGCACGCCGCCCTGGCCTGTCTGGCCTCGGGCTTCACCTGGGTCGCCAGCGCCGAAGAGGTGATTCATGCCCTTTGAGCTGCAGGTCGCCGTCGTGGGCGGCGGGCCCGCCGGCCTGGCCGCGGGCCTCCACCTGGCGCGCGCCGGGATCGCGCATCGGGTGTTCGAGCGCCGCCGCCCGGGGGGCCTGCTGCACGCCGCCGGGCTGGTGGAGTGCTACCCGGGCTTCCCCGGCGGGATCCAGGGCCCGCGCCTCGCCGCCGCCATGGTGCGGCAGGCCCGGGTGCTGGGGGTGCTCATCGAGCAGGCGGAGGTGACCGGGGCGCGCCAGCACGAGGGCCGGTTCTGCCTCGACGCCGGGGCGGCGTGGACCGCCTCCTGCCTGATCCTGGCCACCGGCACCGTCCCGCGCGGGGTCGCACCCGAGGGCTTCGCGGGCCCGGTCCACCACGGCACCGACAGCCTGCCCCGGCGCCTCGCGGGCGAGCGCGTGTGGATCTCGGGCGGGGGCGACGCCGCCTTCGACAGCGCGCTGCAAGCCCGGGACCGGGGAGCCTCGGTGGAGGTCTTCCTGCGCGGCGAGCCCCGCGCCATGGAGCTGCTGGTGAGGCGGGCCGCGGAGGCCGGAGTGCAGGTCCATCGTGGAAGTAGCGTGGCGCAGGCGCTCACCGAGGGGGCCCCCGACCACCTGCTGATCTGCCACGGCCGCGATCCCGAGGATCTCCTCTGGCGTCAGCTCATGGGGGTGGAGGCCCGCCCGACCTGGGAGGTGGAGACCCACGTCCGCGGGCTCTTCCTGGCGGGCGACATCGTGCGTGGGAACGTGCGCTACGCCGCCGTGGCCGCGGGCGACGGGCTGCGCGCCGCCCGGCTCGCCGAGGCCCTGCTGGGGCGTTAGCGGGCTGGCCCCGAGGATCTTCACGGAAAGGGCATGGACGCAGGCAGGATCGAGGTGCTGAGCGAGTCCGGCATGGAGGGCGTGGCCCACGTGCTGGTGGCGCGCGTGGACGGCCGCGACGACCGCATGATCGAGCTGGTGGACGGCCTGGATCCGGCACATCCGCGGCCTGAGAAGTGGATCGTCAACGTCTCCACCCAGTTCGGCTGCCCGGTGGGCTGTCCCTTCTGCGATGCCGGCTTCCGCTTTCGTGGCAACATCCCCGCCGAGGTCATCATCGCGCAGATCGAGCGCGTCCTGGCCCGTCGCCCGGCCGAGCTACGCCGCGGCTGCCGCAAGCTCAAGGTCCACTTCGCCCGCATGGGCGAGCCGGCCCTGAACCCCGCCGTGCTCGAGGTCATCGCCCAGCTCCCCGACCAGATCCCCAACCCCGATCTGTGGGCCTGCGTGCCCACCACCGCGCCGAAGGGCAGCGAGCCCTGGTTCGAGCGGCTGCTGGAGATCAAGCGGGCGCGGTTCCATGGGCGCTTCCAGCTCCAGCTCTCGCTGAACACCACGGACCCCGGCTGGCGCAGGGTGCTCACCCCCTACCCGCACCAGCCCTTCGAGCAGCTCGCCGAGTATGGGCGCCGCTTCTTCTCCCCCGGCGACCGCAAGGTCACCCTCAACTACGCCCTGGCCGCCGGAGTCCCCTTCGAGCCGGCCGAGGTGGCGCGCCTGTTCGACCCCGAGCACTTCGCGGTCAAGCTCACCCCGCTCAACCCCACCCGCCAGGGCGAGGAGCAGGGCCTGGGCACCGTGCTCTCCGCCGCGGCCCCCGGAGTGCTGGAGGGGGCGGTGGAGGCGCTGCACGCGCTCGGGTTCGACGTGGTGATCTCCATCGGCGATCCACGCGAGGACGAGGTGGGCAGCAACTGCGGGCAGGCGGTGCGGCGGCTGGTGGGGGAGGCCGCAAGGGGGTAGGGGGTAGGGGGCAGGGGTCAGGATCAGCGCCAGACCAGCCCCTCCAGCACACCAGGAAGCTCCGCGAACGACGCGATCACCGCGTCCGCCGCCAGCTCCCCATCCTGGGGCCGCGCGTAGCCGTAGGCGGCCAGCACGAAGGGCACGTCGGCGCGACGGGCCACCTCGGCGTCGGGCCTGGTGTCGCCCACCATGACCGCGGGCCACCCCTGGGCGCCCATGGCGCGGACCGTAGCCCACAGGTGGTCGGGGTGGGGCTTGCAGTTGGCGAGGGCATCGCCGCCCAGCACCGCGTCGAAAAAGGGCGCGAGGCCCAGGGTCTGCACCATGACCAGGCTGGGGGCGTGGGGCTTGTTGGTGCAGACGCCGAGGCGGTGGCCCTGGCCCTTCAGGAGGGCGAGGGTCTCTACGACGCCCGGAAAGGGCTGGGTGGTGGCGGTGGAGTTCGCGTCGTAGGTGCGCATGAAGTGGCGCGCGAAGGCGGCCTCTTGCTCGGGCGGCAGGTGGCCGCCGGTGGCCGCCAGCGCGCGGCCCGCGAGCACGGGCGCCCCGTCGCCGAGCATGGCGCGCAGAGCGGCGATGGGCACGGGCGGCCGATCCCAGGCGGCGAGCGCCGAGGTCATGGCCGCGTGGATGTCGGGCAAGCTGTCCAGCAGCGTGCCGTCCAGATCGAGGACGAGGGCGAGCATGGGAGAGGACTAACGGCCCGCCCCCGGATCTGTCGGGTTGTCAGCCGGTCCCCCTCTCTCGTGATACACCTGTGGTACCTCCTGTATCGGGGTTTCCATGTCTTCGAAGCGACGTTCCCCCCGACCGCGACGGCTCCAGGCTCCCGACACCTCCACCCCCACCTCCACGCTGGAGTCTGCTATCGAGGCAGACATGCACGATCCCTGGGCCGTGGCATCTCTCCAGGACACGGTGGGCAACGCGCGCATCCAGGAGATGATCGCCTCCGAGCGCAGCCCCCGCGAGGGATTCGAGCGGGCGACCTCGGAGGGCTCGCGGCCCATCCCTTTCAAGACCGAGATGGAGGCCTCCTTCAGTGAGGACTTCTCGGACGTCGGCGCCTTCATGGGCCAGGACGCGCCGCTGGCCGGCATGGGCGCCAGGGCGGCGGCGCAGGGCGAGGACGTGGCCTTCGCCTCCACCAGCCCTGACCGTGAGACCGTGGCCCACGAGCTGACCCACGTGGTCCAGAGCCGACGGGGGGGAGGGCAGATGGCGTCGCAGGTGAGCGGGCCCTCGGACGCCTCCGAGGTGGAGGCCGAACGCGCGGCTGCGGACGTGATGGCAGGGGAGACACCGGTCATCGAGGAGGACGGCGGCGGTATCCAGCGCGGCCTGCTCGACGCCGTGGGCGATGCGCTGGACCTGCGCGAGAACGAGGCAGAGCTGGACGCCCAGGAGGACGCCGCGGCGGCGCTGGAGACCTTCCTGGGCCGCACCTTCGCCCCCCTCGTCGATTATCGGCCATCCAGCGGATACGGCATGTTCGACGCCCAATACGACCCGCGTTGGGGCACCCTCACCATCACCCTCAAGGTGGGGTTCCAGTTCATCCAGGGGAACGCGGCCAACACCCTGGCGGGGTTCCACCCCGAGGAGTACCAGTGGGCGCCCGGAGAGGACGCCACCTGGTCCGCCCGCTTCCTGACGGACATGACCGCCGCCTGGACCGGGGCCAACTTCCTGCTCAGGTGCAACAGGCAGTACTGGAGCGCCCTACAGGCGGCCGTCCGCATCAACGTGGTTCGCGACGATGCCGACCCACACTTCACGGTCATCGTGGAGAAGTACCCTCAGAACGCCGACTCCATCCGCAGCTCCGTCTGCGAACCCGGCTACCACCACGACCCCACCCGCACCCAGTGCGACGGGAATACCGCGCCTGCCGGGGGTGGCTCGGCGCCGAACAGCGGCACGACCGTGCTCTCCTCCAACGACCTCGATCCCGAGCACATGCTCGATCGCTTTGCGGCGGTCACTTCGATCCAGTTCGACCGGGGCAGCGACGCCGTCCCTCCTGGCGAGCAAGGCAAGATTCAGGCTGTGCTGGCCCAGCTCCAGGCCGACCCAGCGGCCCACGTACGTCTCAAGGGATTCTCCAGCTCGGATCGACGCGGGGGGACCACCGTCGCCCAGGGCGAGGAGGAGAACATGGACCTGGCGCGACGGCGAACCGGAGCCGTGGAGCAGCTCCTCGTCTCGGCGGGGATCGCACCCGCTCGGATCATGGTGCGCGACTATGGACAGTCCAGCTCCACTACGAGCCTCACCGACTGCCGTGTAGATCTCCAGGTAGGCAACCAGGCGGTCTTCAACACGGCCATGCACGAGACCGGGCACATGCTGGGCTTGGGCGACGAGTACGTGGACACGGGTCGCGTTGCCGGAGCCCCCGTGGAGGCTGGTTACCGGGGCATGGTCACCGCCCAGACCGGAGACAACGTGGTGGCGGCCGACGACGACAGCGTCATGAGCATGGGCTCCCAGGTCCGCTCATGGCACGTGAGCCCCTTCCTCGAGGTCCAGAGGCAGATCACGGGGATGACGGAGTGGGGCGTATGATGGGCGCTGCGAGCATCTTCCTGCTGGCGTGTGTGGCGGCGGGCGATCAGGTCACCGCCCCAGCGCCCGCCCCGACCCTCGCCCCTGTTGAAGTGGAGGCTCCCTTGTATGACGTACCCGATCTGCCCGCGGACGTGTTCATCCAGCTCTTCAACCGAAGCACAGGCCAGACCTGGCGCATCGCCGCGGACGGCCGCTACTTCGTGACCGAGCCGAGCGGCTCAGAGACCCAGCGTATGCCAGAGTCTCGCGCGATGAGCGGTCATCCCCTGGTGGTCGAGGCAGAGCGGATAAAGGTGATCCAGGCGCTCGACGCCTGCGATTTCTTCGCCTTGCCGCCGCGGATCGAGGGCACCCTCCCCGAGACCCCGCCTCGCCTGTTCGCGGGCATGGGGTCCTTCTCACCTCAGGTGTGGGCCTTCTCTGCGCGGCAGGGCGAGCGGGTGGCGGTGGTGGAGGTCAGCTCGGATCCGCGCGTGCCATCCACCCTCGGGCCCCTAGCGCCCCTGTACAAGGCCCTGGACCAGGTGGCCCTGGGGGGCTGGCGGAGGCGCTAGGGATGTGGCGCAGGCAGCTCCTCGGGGTGATCGTGGCGGGTGTGGCGGTGCTGGGGCATGTCGCGTGGACTTCTCCATTGACGACGCGTTCGCCGCTGGCGCGGCCATCGACACCGGCGAGCGGTGGCTGTGCCACGACGTGCGGGGGGCTTCTGGCTGCTCTGATCTACTGTACTACTACTCGCGAAAGTCCGCGCGCCAGGCGCGAAAGGCTGGAGGCTGGAGGCCGGAGAAGTGAGACCGGAGACCGGAGGCGACAGCCCAGAGGACCGCAGCGGAGGACGGACAGGTGACCCGCGCGCCGTGTCCGACCTAGGGCCTACGGCCTCCAGCCTCCCCTTGGGTTGTGGGCGGAGCCCCGCGCTATGCTGAAGGTCTGCGCGATGGATGAGGGGCCCGAGGTCTGCAGGTGAGCGGGGTGGTATAGGGCCGCCATGCCTCCCCCCGACCCCCTCCGCGCCCTCCTGCTGGAGGCGCTGCGCCTCAAGGAGCTGCCTCGCGCTGGCTGGGTGCGGGCGGGGGTGCCGGCGCCCGAGAGCGTGGCGGCCCACTCCTGGGGTGTGGCCTGGCTCGTCCTGGCGCTCTGCCCCCCCGGCGTGGACCGCGGTCGCGCCCTGGCGCTGGCGGTGCTGCACGACCTCGCCGAGGTGCGGGCTGGCGACCTGACGCCCGCCGACGGCGTCCCCGCGGCCGAGAAGTCCGCGCGCGAGGCCCGGGCGCTGGCGGGGTTGATGGGGCCGCTGGAGGGGCGTGCGGAGTTGGCAGGGTTGTGGCGGGAGTTCGAGGCCCGCAGCACGCCAGAAGCACGCTTCGTCCGGGCCTGCGACAAGCTGGACATGGCCCTGCAGGCCGCCCGCTACCGCGAGATCACCGGCCTCGACCTCCAGGAGTTCGTGGACTCGGCCCTCGGCGAGCTGACAGACGAGGCCCTGAGGGGGCTGGCGGGCGGGTGACCTGGGCTGGAACCGGCGGGCGCCCGAACCTATCCCCCCTGATCTTGAGGGGTCTCCCGACCCATGCCCCCCAAAGATGATGCTCTGCGTAGGGATCAGGGGGCTTACCCCACCTTTGGCGTCAGGATCGGGGGGCATGGGTGCCCTCTGGCGTCGACTTCGGGGGGATAGGTCCCCGAGGGCGTCAGGATCGGGGGGCATGGGTCGCTGGTCCTCGAGAGCGGCGCTCCCCATCGGGCGCGCGCCTCCGGCGCTCAGGGCCTCGGCTTCCGGCGTCGCCCGTCCCCTTCCGGCGCATCCGCGAACGCCCGCGCCATCCCCGGCCCGCTCCCGGTCCACGGCGCCGGCCAGGAATCCGCGTCCTCGTCGGCGTACAGCGGTGTCCACAGCAGCGGCGAGGCGTGGATCTCCCCGCGGCACGGCGTCTCGAAGAAGACCTCCACCCAGGTGGCCTGGGTCCCCGCGCGCAGCACGGTGACCGCCTGCCAGACTTCGGCGGTGGTGTGGATGACCTCGGAGCCACAGCGCACCTCGATGGCCCCGCGTGCCCCGCCTTGCCAGCGCAGGCCCACCACGGGCCCCTCGCCTTCGGTGCGCACGGCCGCGGGCGCGGGCAGGGGGGGGCGTGGCGTCAGCGTGCAGAGCAGGTGCCCGTGGGTGGGTGAGCAGATCATGCCGTCCCGCACGGGGATGTCGTGGCCATCGTGATCCAGCACCACCTCCGCCCCGATCGCGCGCAGCAGCTCCACCGCCGGTGCCGAGGGCCAGCCCTGCAGCACCTGGTAGAGCGCCTTGCCGGCGTCGGTCCCGCGCGCCGCGGTGCCGCCCACCAGCGGGCGGCCGTGGTACAGCGCGGCGCGGTAGGCGTGGCCGATGTCGCAGGTGCAGGCGCGCTCGCCGCGGCCCAGCACCACCGCGTCGTCCCAGATGGGGCCGTGGCCGCCGATGGTGTCCAGCTCCAGGTAGACGGGATCGAGGCGCAGGGCCTCCGGCGGGGTGGTCTGGGGCACGACCCGCTCGGCCACCAGGGCGCCCACCAGCAGCAGTCCGCCCGCCGTCGCGGGCAGGCGGCCCCAGCGGCGCAGGGTGCGCAGCAGGGTCCAGGCGCCGAGGCCCGCAAAGAGGCCGAGGGCGGTCTGCGCCACGCCCAGCCAGCGCACCGGGTCGCGCAGGCCGTAGAAGCCGGGAATCCAATCGACCAAACGGTAGGGTCCGGGCAGGGTCGTGGCCTCCCCGCGCCAGACGATCACCGGCCCCAGGGCCAGCAGGAGCGCCGCCGCGAGCACCGCCGTCAGCGCGTACCAGCCCCAGCGCGGACCCGGCCGCGCGCGCCAGCTCGCGAGGCCAACGCCAGCCAACGCGAGGATGGCGTAGCCGGGGTTGGCCGGGTCGCTGGTGACCCCGGCCAGGTTGCTCCCCAGACCGAACAGCCAGCGGTGCAGGGGAGCCCGCTGCAGCGGGGTGAGGGAGGTGCTCACATCCCAGGACCAACCCGCCAGCGAGGCCCGGTCGGTGAAGACCTCGAACAGGAAGCCCACCCGCGCGTAGGCCCACAGCACCGGCGCGAAGGCCAGGACCCCGACCAGCAGCCCGGCGCCGGTGGCCAGCCAGGTGCGGCGGTCGCCCTGGCGCGTGGCGGCGGCCACGGCCAGCGCGATCCCGCCCACCACGGCGGCGTGCAGGCCCATGTAGAGCCCGAACCAGGGCGAGAGCGAGAGGGCCAGCGCCCCCCCGAGGGCGCGCCTCGGCCGCCGCGTGGCCAGGCCCCAGCCCAGGAGCAGGGCGCCGAGCACCATCCACTCGTGGTGCACCAGGTTGACGTGCTGGGCGTGGGCCAGGTGCATGGGGTGGCAGGCCGCGGCCACCCCCGCCACCCAGGTGTGGGGCCCGGCCCCCAGCAGGGCCCGCGCCACGCGGTGGGCGAAGTACGCGGTGAGCAGCAGCCCCAGGAAGGCCACCACGCCCATGGCCCCGAAGGGTTCGACCCCCAGCGCCTCCACGGGCAGGGAGAGCAGCCCCTGGCCCGCGGTGAAGTCCGCCTGGGTCACGGACCAGGGCATGGGCCAGCCCAATGGCCCCTGGGCCCAGGCCTGCTGCCCCAGCGCCGCCTGCTGGAGGTGGTGGCTGGCGAGCACAGTGAAGGCGCTGTCCCGCTGCACGAAGACCGCTCGGCTCGGCAGCCACCAGGGCCAGCAGACCGCCCCCACGGCGGCACAGAGCACCGCGGTGGCGGCGATCTCGCGGCGCAGGGGGCGGGGCTTCGGGGGGGGCATCGGCGGGTCCGGGGGCTCGGGTTGGGGAGACCCTAGCACGCCGCGGCCCCGCCATGCCCTCGCTACGGCGAGACGATCAGCCCCGCGCCATCTGGTGTGCGCACGTCGGCCGCACCGGCGGCGACGCCGAGATCCGGGCCTTCTGGGACCGCTTCCTGGCCTGATCTCGCTCCAGCGGGCGCGCCAGCCGGCTCACCATCGCCCCACCCCGCGTTTGACGCTCCCCCGCCGCGGTGTCAAGGTTCCCCCCATGCGCACCCCAGCCCTCCCCCGCTCCGCATGGCTCGGCGTCCTGTTGACCGTGGCCCTCACCGGCTGCGTCAAGAAAGTGGCGCTGCGCTCCCTGGCCGACACCTTCGCCTCGTCCTCGTCCAGCTCCTTCGGCCAGGACGAGGATCTGCAGCTCGTGGGCGACGCCGTGCCCTTCGCGCTCAAGCTCATGGAGAGCCTGGCCGCCGAGGTCCCGGATCACCGCGGTCTGCGCCTCTCCCTGGCCTCGGGCTTCACCCAGTACGCCATGGTCTGGGTGCTGTGGCCGGCGGAGCAGGAGAAGTACGGCGACTTCGCGGCCTACCGCGCGGGGGTGCAGCGGGCCCGGGCCATGCTGCTGCGCGCGCGGGGCTACGCCTTCGAGGGCATGGACATGGTCCACCCGGGGTTCTCAGAGGGCATCCTCACGGACCCGGAGGCCGCCCTGGCCGCGTGCACCGCCGCTGACGTCCCCTACCTGTACTGGCTGGGCGCCTCCTGGCTGGCCGCCATCTCCTCCTCCCGCGAGGACCCGGAGATGATCGGCCAGATCCCCACGGTGGCGGACATCCTGCACCGGGCGGAGGCGCTGGACGAGGCCTGGGATCGCGGCTCCATCCACGAGGTGCTGATCAGCCTCGAGCCCGTGCTGCCCGGCCCGGATGGCCCGGCACGCGCCAAAGCCCACTTCGATCGAGCCATGGAGCTGAACGGTGGGGCCCGCGCCGGTCCCTTCGTCTCCCTGGCCACGGCCACCACCGTGGACGCCCAGGACCGCGAGCGCTTCGAGGCGCTGCTCGGCCAGGCCCTGGCCGTGGACGTAGAGCAGAGCCCCCCGGATCGCCTGGCCAACGCCTACGCGCGCGAACAGGCTCAGTTTCTGCTGTCCCATGCCGACGACCTGTTCATCTGAGGTTCCCATGCCCCTGACATCCCTCGCCGCCGCCCTCATCCTGCTGGCCTCCCCCGCGGCCCAGGCCGCCCCCATCACCGTCAAGATGGCCACCCTCGCCCCCGAGGGGACCACCTGGTACAACGCCCTGCGCGAGATGGGCGACCGCTGGACCGAGATCTCCGGGGGCAAGGTCCAATTGCGCATCTACCCGGGCGGGGTGGCCGGCAACGAGGGCACCCAGGTGCGCAAGATGCGCATCGGGCAGCTGCAGGCCGCCGCGCTCTCCAACCTCGGGCTGCTCGATATCGACCCCGCACCCCAGGTCATCAACACCCCCATGCTCATCGAGGACTACCCCACCCTCGACTGCACCATGGCGAAGATCACCCCCGTGCTGGAGTCGCGCCTGGCGGAGAAGGGCTTCGTGGTGCTCGCCTGGTCCGATGCGGGCTGGGCCTACTACTTCAACCGCGAGGTGGTCCACACCCCCGCCGACGCGGCCCGCTACAAGGTCTTCGCCTGGGAGGGCGACCCCGCCGCGGTGCTGGCGTTCCGCCAGGCCGGCCTCAACCCGGTGGTGGTCCAGTCGGTGGAGGTCATCCCCTCCCTGCAGAGCGGGCTCATCGACGGCTTCTTCACCACCCCGCTGGCGGCCCTCTCCATGCAATGGTTCGCGCTCTCGCCCCACATGCTCGACGTCCCCTGGGCCCCGCTGACCGGCGCCTCGGTCATCACCAAGGACGCCTGGGAGGCCATCCCCGCCGAGTACCACGAGCCCTTCATGCAGGCGGCGCGCGAGATCGGCGCCCGCAACCAGGCCGAGATCCGTCGGCAGGACAAAGCCGCCGTCAAGGTGATGCAGAAGTACGGCCTCACCGTGGAGACCGTGGACGCCGCCACCCGCCAGCAGTGGGCCCAGATGGCCCACGGCATCTACCCGGCCATCCGCGGGCCGGTGGTGCCCGAGGAGGTCTTCGACCTGACGACGAAGACCGTCGAGGGCTGCAAAGGGCGCTGACCGCGGGCCAGGGGTGCGTGGGTTACGCAGTGCGCCCCCCCGCCCCGGTCCTATGCATGCCCGAGGTCCCCGCCTCCCCCTTCTTCCGCCGCCTCCACGCCATCGAGCGCGGGCTGGTCACCGTCCTGCTCGGGGCCATGGTGGTCATCACCGTGATCGGCGCCATCGCGCGCCTGGTGGCGGGCGAGAGCCTGGCGGGGATGGGGCTGTACGTCCAGAGCCTCAACCTCTGGCTGGCCTTCGCGGGGGCGTTGACCGCGACCCGGGTGGGCAAGCATCTGGCCCTGTCCACAGGTGAGCTGCTCAAGCTGTCCGAGAAGGCCCGGCGCCTGGCCCGGGGCTTCACCGCCGCGGTGGGCACGGCCGTCACGGGGCTGCTGGCCTACGCCAGCGTCAAGCTGGTCATCGCGGAGTCCAGCTCCAGCCTGACCCTCTACGGCGGCATCCCCATCTGGGTCGTGGAGTGCGTGATGCCTGTGGGCTTCGCGCTCATGGCCGTGCGCATGGCCTGGCATGGCAGCCCCCGCTGGCCCGGGCGGCTGGCCTCCGTGGCCTCCGTGGGCCTGGCCATGGCCATGGCCTTGGTGCCGGCGGGCGAGCGCGAGCCCCTGGTGTGGGCCGGCTCGGCCGTGCTGCTGCTGGCCATCGCCCTGGGCGCCCCGCTGTTCACCGGCATGGGCGGCATCGCCATGCTGCTGTTCTTCGGCGGGTCCATGCCCGTGCCCATCAGCGCGGTCCCCTCCGAGACCTACCGCATCGTCGCCTCCCCCACCCTGCCCACCCTGCCCCTGTTCACCCTGGCCGGCTACCTGCTGGCCGAGGGCGGCGCCTCCAAGCGCCTGGTGCGCCTGTTCCGCGCCTGGGTGGGCTGGATCCCGGGTGGCACCGCCATCGCCGCCATCCTGGTCTGCGCCTTCTTCACCACCTTCACCGGCGCCTCCGGGGTCACCATCCTGGCGCTGGGTGGCCTCTTGCTGCCCATCCTGCTGAAGGCCGGCTACACCGAGCGTTTCTCCATCGGGCTGCTGGCCGCGGCCGGCTCCATCGGGCTGCTCTTCCCGCCCAGCCTGCCGGTGATCCTGTACGGGGTGGCCGCGCACCAGCCCATCGACGAGCTCTACGTGGCCGGGATCGCGCCGGGGGTGCTGCTCATCGGTCTGCTGGGGCTCTTGACCACCATCCAGGGGATCCGCGCGGGCAGCAAACGGGAACGGCGCGATCGCCGCGAGATGTGGGCATCCCTGTGGGCCGCGCGCTGGGAGGTGCTGCTGCCGGTGGTGGCCGTCGGTGGCATCTTCGGTGGCGTGCTCACCATCGTGGAGGCGGCCGCCTTCACCGCGGCCTGGGCCTTCCTCATCGAGGTGGTGCTGCACCGCGATCTCCACCCCCTGCGCGACGTGCCGCGGGTCTTCGTGGAGTGCGTCACGGTCATCGGCGGGGTGATGATCATCCTGGGCGTGGCGCTGGGCTTCACCTCCTTCCTGGTGGACGCCGAGATCCCGATGCACCTGGCCCGCTGGGTCGAGGCCCACGTGGCCAACCGCCTGGCCTTCCTGCTGCTGCTCAACCTGTTCCTGCTGGTGGTCGGCTGCCTGATGGACATCTACTCGGCCATCATGGTGGTGGTGCCGCTCATCATCCCCATCGGCGCCACCTTCGGCATCGATCCCTTGCACCTGGGCATCCTCTTCCTGGCCAACCTCGAGCTGGGCTACCTCACCCCGCCGGTGGGCATGAACCTCTTCCTGGCCAGCTTCCGTTTCGACAAGCCGCTCACCGCGGTCTACCGCATGGCCCTGCCCTTCCTGCTGGTGCTGATCGTCGGCGTGCTGCTGGTGGCCTACGTGCCCCCGCTCACCACCTGGCCCCAGCGCTTCGCGGAGCCCGAGACCGGCCCCACCATCGAGGAGATCTGGGAGCAGGAGGTCAACCGCGGCGGCGCGGCCGACCCGGTCCTGGCCCCTCTGCCTGGCCAGCCCACCCAGCCCACCCAGCCCGGCCAGCTCGCCCTGCCCCCGGGCCTGGATCTCATGCAGGAGCTGCTGGACGAGGCCGAGGATGACGTCGGCGCCGTCGGCACCCCCACGCCCGCCACGGAGACATCCCCATGAACAGCAACGACAAGGGCACCTTCCAGATGCTGTGGGACTGCCCGGCCTGCGACACGAAGAAGCTGCTGGGCCTGGACCACCGCTACTGCCCCAGCTGCGGCGCCCCCCAGGACGCCTCCAAGCGCTACTTCCCGAAGGAGGGCGAGGAGATCGCGGTCGCCGACCACGTCTACCACGGCGCCGACTGGCAGTGCCCCGGCTGCGACACCCCCAACTCCGCCAAGGCCGCCTTCTGCGCCTCCTGCGGCAGCCCGAAGGAGGGCGACGCCAAGGAGGTCGGCAAGAAGCAGGACGGCCCGCCGCCCAAGCCGGTCGCGCCCCCCGCCCCGCCTAGGAAGAAGAGCAAGAAGGGCTGCCTGCTGGCTGGCTGCGGCGGCGCCCTGGTGCTCGGCCTGCTGGCCGTCCTGGCCGTGGTCCTGCTGTGGAAGAAGCCCGTGGACCTCGTGGTCACGGGTCACACCTGGGAGCGCACCATCGAGATCGAGCGCTTCCAGGCGCTGTCCGCCTCGGAGTGGTGCGACGGCATGCCGAGCGACGCCTACGACGTCTCCCGCAAACGCGAGCAGCGCTCCACCAAGGATGTCGCCGACGGCCAGGAGTGCACCACGCGGCGCGAGGATCAAGGCGACGGCTCCTTCAAGAAGGTCGAGGACTGCCACACCAAGTACCGCAAGGAGCCCGTCTACGACGACAAGTGCACCTACCACGTGGACCGCTGGCAGCGGGAGCGCACCGCCAAGGCCACAGGATCGAGCCTGGCGGAGGCCCCCAGTTGGCCCTCGGTCGGCCAGCTCCGCAAGGGCACCAGCCTCGGCGCCGAGCGCGAGGGCAAGCGCAGCGAGAGCTACACGGTGGCCTACAAGGACGGCGAGGGCGACACCCACACCTGCACCTGGCCCCAGGCCACCTGGCAGGGCATCCCCGACGGATCGCGCTGGGCGGCCGAGGTGGGGATGGTGTTGTCCAACCTGGATTGTGGCAGTCTGAAGAAGAAGTAGTCGCGTCAGCTCACTCCCCGCAGGCATGCCCGCCCGGCGGCCCCTCCTGCCGCAGGCCCTGCTGCCGCCAGACCACCGGCACCTCCTCCCACACCGCCCGCATGAGCTGGCAGTAGGGCTCCGCCAGGATGGAGAGGTCCCAGGTGAGGTGGTCGCCCAGCTCGGTGGCGGCCAGCAGGCGTGCGCCGTGGGTGCCGAGGTGGACCACCGGGCCGTAGAGCTGCTGGTCCACCAACAGGGCACCGTCCCGCAGGGACCACAGCCCCACCGTGCCGTCGCCGAAGCCGGCCAGCAGGAGGTCTTCGCCCACGGGCTGCAGCGCGATGGCCGGGAAGGACGGCGGGTCCTCCAGCGTGGTGGGGAGGGAGGGGTCGGGCGGGGGGGGGAAGGTCAGCAGGCGACCGTCGGCGAGGCCCACGGTGAGGCGCCCGTCGCCCTGGGTCACGGCGGTGACGTCGTCGGCGATGGGCACGATCCAGGTGGGGCGCAGATCGTCCGCCCGGTAGGCCCGCACCGCGCCACCCGCGGCCAGCAGCAGCTCGCCGTCGCCCGAACCCAGCGCGGTGGCCCCGCGGCGAATCTCCCGCAGCTGGGCGTCTGGACCGAACCAGGAGGCGGTACCGTCGGCGTCGCGCAGGGCGCAGCCGCCGGGGAAGGCCAGCAGCCCGGCCAGGCGCCCCATGTCGGCTTCGGCCTGCAGGCTGCCCCGGGTGAGATTCCAGCGCTGCAAGCGCCCCTCCCAGGTCTGCAAGCACAGGGTGGCGCCGTCGGCCGAGCGCGCGGCGAGGCGCAGGTCGCGGGGCGAGATGGCCGCGGGCAGCGCGGGAGGAGGCGCGGCGCCCGCGATCAGGTCGGCCCAGCCGGCCTCGCCCAGCAGGCCCCCTTCGCGGGGGGCCAGCAGGGAGGCCCAGCGCATGGGGCGGCGCCGGGCGATGTCCCAGAACTGCACGGTCCCGTCCTCGGCCGCGCTCACGGCCTGGCGGCCGTCCGGAGCGAACCGCACGGCGTTGGCGCCCACGCGGTGGCGACCCAGCAGGTCGCGGTGCCCGTCCAGGTCCAGCAACCAGACCGAGCCGTCGGCGCAGGCCACGCCGAGGCCCCGTCCGTCCCCGGTGAAGGCCACGGACCAGGGGTCCCGGTCGAAGCGCGCCAGCACCCGCGGCTTGCCACCGCGGATGGACCACAGGAGCAGGCGGCGGTCCACACCGACCGCGGCCACGAGGCGCCCGTCGGGGCTCACGTCGGCGTCGATGGCCCGGCCCTGGTGCCCCGCGAGGGTGGCCACGGGGCGCCCGTTGCGCGTCTCCCACACCCGCACCATGCCGTCGCTGCCCGCGACCACCGCCAGGCGCCCATCGGCCGCGAAGCGCCCCTGCTGCCCCACGGGGCTGGTCCCGAGGCGGGCCACGTGGGCACGGCCGGAGGACAGCTCCCAGGTGCGCAGCCCGCCCTCGGCGTCCAGGGCCTGCAGGCGCTGGTCGTCCGCGCCGAACCACAGGGCCAGGACCGTCGCGTCCCCGCCCCGCAAGAGCTGCAGCACCCGGCCGGAGCTGGCCTCGATCAGCCAGATGGCGCCGTCCGCGCCCGCCAGCGCCAGGCGCTCGCCGTCCGCGCTGGCCGCGACGGTCAGGACCTCCGCGGTGGGGGTGGTGAGGCTGCCGGTGGGGCGGCCGGAGCGGGGATCCCAGGTGCGCAGCCCGCCCGCGCGATCGCCGGTCACCAGCAGCCGTCCGCCGCGCCCGAAGGCCAGGGCCAGCACGTCGGCCTGGTGCCCCTGGGCGGCGGAGGCCTGGGCGAGGGCCTCGAGGTTCCAGGCGCGCAGCTCCTCGTCCCGTCCGCCGGAGACGAGCAGGGCGGAGTCCGCGCCGAAGGCGAGGTCGTTCACCCAGTTGGCGTGGCCCCTGAGCACGTGGCTGCGCCCCGAGCCGTCCAGCTCCCACACCCGCACGGTCTGGTCCTGGCTGGCGCTGGCCAGGCGACGGCCGTCGGGGCTGAAGCGCACCGCCGTGACCGGCCCGGCGTGGCCATCGAGGGCGGCCAGGGGCTCCAGGCTGTGGGCGTCCAGCAGGCGCAGCGCGTGGCCGGCGCCGCCGTCGGCCAGCAGCTCGCCGCCCGGGTGGAAGGCGACCCCGCCCTCGAACTCCCCGGACGCGTGGCCGCCCGCGCTGGCCAGCAAACGGCCTGAGGGCAGCGCCCAGAGCTTCACCCGGCCGTCCTGGCCGACGGTGGCCAGGCGTGCGCCGTCGGGCGAGACCGACAGATCGGTCAGGATGGCGCCATGGGCGCGCCAGGTGCGATCCATCTCGGCGCGGGCCAGGTCCCAGAGGCTCACCCGCCCCGCGTCGTCGCCCACCACCAGCTGGCCCCCGTCGGGGGTGAAGGCCAGGGCCCTCACCGCCGCCCCCTGCTCGCCCAGGCTGCGGCCGCGCCAGTCCAGGGGGTCCCACGAGAGCAGGGCGCCGTCCAGGCTGCCGGAGACCAGCAGGGTGCCGTCGGGGGAGTAGGCCAGGGCCGAGACCTTGTCGATGTGCAGCTCCAGGTGGCGCGGCAGGCTGCCGCTCTCGTCCACCACCAGCACGCCGCGATCCGAGAGGCCCGCGGCCAGGCTGCAGCCGTCGGGGGCCACGGCCACCGCCAGCACCCGGGCCGGGGCCCTCAGCCGCCAGCGCAGCAGGGCGTGCTCCAGGCGCCACCACAGGGCGCGGGTGGGGCCCGAGTCGCGCAGCTCCAGGGCGTCCCGCAGCCGCGCGCGCGCCTCCACCAGCTCGCCGGCCCGCCAGGCGGCCTCCGCGCTCTCGCGCTGCACCTCGGCCTGCCGAAGCTCCGCGACCCGGCGTTGTTGCAGGGCCTCGCGCCCGGCGAGCACGGCCTCGCGGGCCTGCAGGGCCAGGATGACGGCCACGGCCAGGGTGAGCAGGAAACCCGCCAGGACCGTGACGCGCTTGCGCTGCTGCCAGCGCCACTGGCGCGCCCGGCCGGCGGTCAGGAAGCGTCGCACCAGGGGGGGGATCGAGGCCTGGCGCCCGAGGCGGGCCAGGGCCTCCTGCAGGGCATCGCCGCGCCAGAGCTCCTCGCTGCGCCGTCCGCGCCGGTCCCACAGCTCCGCGGCCTGCTCCACCTGGGCCAGGAAGGCGAGCTGCTCGTTGCCCTCCTCGATCCAGCGGTTCAGGCGGCTCCAGGCGCTGATGAGCGACTCATGGACCAGCTCGAGCTCGGCGTCCCCGAGCGCCGGGGCCGCGCCGGGATCGCGGGCCTGGCGCACCACCACCAGGCGGCCGGCCACCAGGTGGTCCAGCACGAGCGCGGCCTCGGCTCCCAGGGCCTGCAGCAGCGCCGCCCGGGTGATCACGCGGCGGTGCCCGGGCAACCCGAGGCGGTCCGGGGCCACCAGCCGCAGCAGGATCTGGCGCGCCAGGGTCAACTCAGTGGCCGAGAGACCCGCGAGCACCCCGTCGGCATGCAGCGCCAGGGCGCCGCCGATGCCGCCCATGGCCTCGTAGGCGTCGCGCAGCAGGAGCCGCCGGCCCGTGTCGCGCCGCTCCCAGAGCAGGCGTCCAGCCACCTGGAGCAGGGCCAGGGCCGCCGGGGCCCCCTCCACCTCGGCCACCATGCGCGCGGTGAGGCCCGGATCGTCCCAGGCGTAGCCCGCGGCCAGCACGGGGCGGGTGAGGATCTCCTCCAGGGCCGCCGGGCCCGGGGTGCGCAGCACGGACAGGCGGCCGAGCACGCGCCGCACCAGCTCCCCCTCGGCCAGCAGCCCCAGGAAGTCGTCCCGCAGGGTGAGCACCAGGCGCACCGGCCCACCCGGGTCGTCGGCCACGGCGCAGACAGCGGCCAGGAAGGCGCCGCGCTCGGCGCGGTCCTGGCAGAGGGTGACGCACTCCTCGAGCTGGTCCACCACCAGCAGCACGCCCGTGACGCGCTGGCGCGCGATGGCCGCCAGGTGCAGCCCGAGCCGCGCGGGCGCCTCGGTCAGCTCGGCCGCCAGGGCCTCGGCGACCGCGCGGGGGTCGTCCCCGCCACCCCGCCC
>JBDRKM010000002.1:0-7864 GCA_043814015.1 Pseudomonadota bacterium | reverse complement strand
GGCCTCCCGGCTGGCGAGCGGCGACGTGGTCCGCGCGGCCTGGACTGGAGGGGCTGCCGCGCCGTCCGCGGATCGTCGGTGGCTGACGAGGTCGGTACACGCCGTGTTGCTTCGCCTCAAGGCCCCACCAACGCCAATCGGCAGCCACCGACGTACTAGGGCCGAAGTAGCTTATTCCCGCCTCCGACGACCAGGAGCCGTATGGGTAACTGCCCACACATCGCACCGGGCGAGAGTGCACCCGACCCTTGCTTTGCCCTTGGCGTCTTTGCGTCTTTGCGCGAAATTCCTGTTTCCTGGCTCAGGGAGCCGCGGCCCCCGCGACATGGGTGACTATCAAGATACAGCCGCAGGCTCTCGTACCCGTACCCGTTCCCGTACCCGTTCCCGCGTCCGGAGTCGGGGCTCGGAGGCGACGCGCGCTCGAGACCACGTGCGAGGGCAGCCCCGCCGGTCCAGACTCCAGTTCGTCCTCGGAGCCACGCCGGTCGCGTCCGGAAGCAGGGATTGGAACGGCGGATACGGAACTTTGTTCGTGCTGTATCATCCTCAGTGGGTGCGGCTCGGCGAGCCGCATGGCTCACCAACCAGAAACAGCGGGGCTGGAGGCCGGGGGGCACCGTGCCAGGGCCACGGCAGGTTCGAGATCGAACCGGGCACCTATACCCACCGATCGTGACGACCCAGCACACCTATCCCCCTCTTTGACGACGCCTGGGGGCACCTATGCCCCCCGACCCTGATGTCCGGGGCAGTTATCCCCCCCGAACATGACGCTTTGCGTCGATTTCGGGGGGCATGGGTCCCACCAACCAACAGGATCCGGGGGCATAGGTCCTGCTGCCGGCCTGGATGCCCAGGTCTGACGAGGTCTTTGCCGCTTCCTGCCCTTCAACCAGCCCCACCGCGGTGCGCCTCCCGTCGGGCTGGCTCGGGAGGGCGCTGAGAATCGTCGCGACATGACCTGCCGCCGGGGCTCGACTCCCCGCGTGCCAGCCCGCGGTGTTCGGGGCTCCACCGGAGCCACCGTCATGGCCTCGGCTGGCCGCTTCGCGATCACCATGGCTCCCGACGCGGCGAAGGTGGCGCTGGCGACTATGATGTCCGGGTCGCGCGCAGGTCGTCGGCGCCGCGACACCTCCTGGAGGACCCCTGATGAACCCTGCCCCCGTCCTGGAAGTCGAGGAGTACCGCAAGGCCCAGGGGCCCGGCCTGGCCCTCTCCTTGCTGCTGGATGTGGACACCCCCCAGCCGCCGCCTCACTTCATCGACCAGGTGAGCCAGGCCCTCGCGGCCGTTCGGGGATTGGTGCAGCCCCTCTACCTGCAGGCGAGCTTCGACTGGGTCGATGAGGGGAGGTGGATGGGCCTGCCCGGAAAGCGCGACGGCCATGAGGCCATCCGGGCGCTGCGCGCCGCGCGGCTGCCCGAAGGTGTGGTCCTCCACCCCGCCTTCCCCGAGGTCTCGCAGGAGCACGCCGAGGAGTTGACGTATGAGCGCGTCGCCCACTGGTTGAGCCGGGGCCTCACCACCACCGAACGGCGCCCCGGCCGGGTGCTCACCTGGAGCTGGCTCAGGACCTGCGCCGTGCGCGCGCGCCTGCCAGCCCAGGCTGGCCCCCTGCTGCGGCTGCGCCCCTACCGGCGCGATCCATGCTGGCTGCCCGTGCAGGTTCGGGAAGGTGCCCCGTGGGTCTCGGGCCCCACCGAGAGCACGAACCCCAGCGCACCGCTGAGCCTCGCGCTGCACCGGGAGAGCTACCGGCTGGATCTCGGGATCCATCTGCACTGGGACCTCTGGGAACCTCACGAGACCCTGCTCGATGAGCTGCGGCTGGCGGTCGCGTTCCTGGTCTCCGTGGGTTGGGAGGTGGACGCGGACCCCTTCGGCATGGGGCTGGGCTCCAGCGGCGTCGGCCACGGCCGCTGAGAAGCCCGAGGGCGTCGGAGACGGCGTCGCAAGGGAACTCGGCCGGTCCGTCTTCTTCGCCTCATTGACACAACACTGACAGCGTCGTAAGGAGCTTTATCCCTGCTACCCGGAGCACCACCCATGATCTCCTCCGACCACCTGCCGACCTTCACCGCCGTCGCCCTGGGCGCCGGAATCCTCGCCCTGCTGCTGGCCGCCTTCGCGCTGCGCGAGGCCCGCGTGGCCGGCGTGGGCGCGCTGGGCGTGATGGACGGGGCCACCTCACATCAGGAGCAGGTGGATCACCAGCTCAAGGCCCTGGAGGCCCGTGTCCAGGCCCTGGAGGCCGCGCCCAAGCCGGTGCCCGTGCCCGTCGAGGCCCCGGCCGAGCCCGCGCCCGCCGAGTAGCCCCGGCTCAGCGCCACTTGAACAGGCGGCGCGCCAGCAGGAAGGTCACCAGGCTCCAACCGATCAGCACGGCGAAGCGGCCGAGCTGGTGGGTGAGGGGTGCGCCCTCGTTCATGACAGAGCGCAAGGCGTCATTGAGCGCGGTGAGGGGCAACAGCCGCAGCAGGGGGTGCAGCGCGGCGGGGAAGCGCTCGTAGGAGAAGAACACTCCGGACAGCAGCCACATGGGCATCATGACCACGTTCATCCAGCCCGAGGCGACCTCCGTGTCCTCGGGCCGCGCAGCCACGGCCAGGGCCAGGCCCATGAAGCAGGTGGTGCCCAGCAGGGCGGTCAGCGCCAGGGTGAGCAGGGAGCCCTGCACCGCCACCCCGAAGAGGAGCCAACCGGCGGCCACCAGGGCCACGACCTCCAGCGCCAGGAAGACGGCCCTGGCCAGGGCGAAGGAGAGCAGGAACTCGTGGCGCCGCATGGGGGTGGCGGCCAGGCGCTTGAGCAGCTTGTGGCGCCGAGCCAGCACGATGACCCAGGCCGTGCCCCACATGCTGCTGGACATGACGTTCATGCCGATCAAGCCGGGGATCAGGAAGTCGATGTACCGGGCGCCCGGGGCGGTGAGGGGCGCCTCCTGGGCCGCCAGCGGGTCCCAGCGCCCCGCGGCGCGCTGCAGGGCGTCGTCCACAACCCGGCGGGCCAGGCGGCCCTCGGGGCGGGTGGGGTCGAAGGCGTAGGCAGGGGGACCGCCCCCCGCGCGCACGATGAGGTCGATGCGGCCCACGCGCAGCGCGTTCTCCGCCTCCTCGCCGACGAGTTCGAGCCGCGCGACCCCCTCGGCCGCGTCGAGCTGGGCCGCCAGCAGCGGATCGCCCAGCACCGCCACCCGGACCGGCTCGGGCGGGCGGCTGGAGAAGGCGAAGCCCAGGGCCACGGCCAACAGCACGGGGAAGGCGAAGGTCCAGAACAGGGCGGCCGGCTCGCGCAGGGTCTCCAGCAGCCGCGCGCGGGTCAGCTCCAGCAGGGAGGAACGGACGCGGTCAGCCATCGCGCAGCCCCCTCCCGGTGAGCTGCAGGAAGACGTCCTCCAGGGTGGGCTGACGGGTGGTCAACGCGACGACGACGAGCCCGCGCTGCTGCACCAGGTCCATGAGCCGAGGCAGGGCCTCGTGCAGGGCGGCGACCTGCAGGATCCACTCCTCCCCGCGCCGGGTCACGGTGCGCACCCCGGGCAGGGCCGCCAACGCGGCCTCTTCCATCTCCCCGTCGAGACGCACCGAGAGGAGCTGCTCGGCGCCGAGGCCCGCGATGAGCTCTGCCGGACTGCCCAGCGCGATGCGGCGGCCGTGGTCCATGATGGCCACCCGGTCGCAGAGGCGCTCCGCCTCCTCCATCAGGTGGGTGGTGAGCAGCACCGTGCCGCCCCGGGCGCGGAATTCTTCGATCACGTCCCAGATGCGGCGGCGGGCCTGAGGATCGAGCCCGGTGGTGGGCTCGTCCAGGAAGAGCAGCTCCGGATCGCCCACCAGGGCGCAGGCCAGGGCCAGGCGCTGCTGCTGGCCACCGGAGAGCCGCACGAACCAGGCGTCGCGCTTGGCCTCCAGCCCGAGCAGGGCGATGACCTCGTCCACAGCGCGGCCCCGCGGGTAGAAGGAGCGGAACAGGCGCACAATCTCGGTCACGGTGAGGCGATCGGCCAGCACGGTCTTCTGGAGCTGCACCCCGATGCGGGCGCGCAGGGCGTCGTCGCCCCCGGCGCCCCAGCGGGTCCCGAGCAGGCCCACCTCGCCCGCGTCGGGCGGGAACAGGCCCTCCAGGATCTCCACGGTGGTGGTCTTGCCCGCGCCGTTGGGGCCCAGCAGCCCGAAGCACTCGCCCCGCGCCACGGACAGGTCGAGCCCGTCCACGGCGAGCACATCCTTGTAGCGTTTGATGAGGCCCTGGCAGTGTAGGGCGACGGGCAATGGGGACCTCGCAGGCAGGACCTCGGGAATATCACCGCACGGCGGCCCGCGGGCGCCTCCACGCCAGGGCCAGCAGCCCTAGCAGGGCCACGAGGGCGCTGCGCGGGCCGGGGGCCGAGGCGCAACCGCCACGGGGCTCTTCCTCGTCCGTGTCGGCGATGGGCTCGCTGGCGCAGGCCTGGGCCTCCTCGTCGCACCAGACCTCCCAGCCCTCGCGCTCACCGCAGTCGCGCTCGTAGCCCCCGCACACGCCGGCCTCGCAGGTGTCGCCCTCGGTGCACCAGGCGCCGTCGTCGCAGGGGGCGCCGTCTACGCGAGCCTCGGCCACGCAGCCGCCGCCGGCGTCGTCGCAGCGGCCCACGGTGCAGGCGTCGTCCAGCCCGGCGCAGTCCACCGGGTCGCTGTGGACGCAGTAGCCGCCGACGCAGTCCTCGACGCCGTCGCAGGGGGAGCCGTCGTCGCAGTCGGCCGCGCTGTCGCACAGCTCGAGCGAGCGGGTGGGGTCGCCGTAGAGGTTGTACTCGGTCTTGGTGATCCAGGCGTAGCCGGTGTAGTCCCAGCCCCAGGTCTCCTCGCCCCAGCCGTCGCCGGGCAGGGCGGCCTTGGTCCAGGCCAGGGCCTCGCCCACGGTCCAGCCGGCGGTCAGCGCCATGGCGTAGGTCCAGGCGGCGTCGGCGGAGGTGGCCAGGTCGGGGCGGGGCTCCCACTCCTCGCCGAAGGGGGCGGTCATGCCGATGGAGGGCCGGCTGGCGGTGGCGGTGCCGGCCGCGCCGCCGGAGAGCAGAGCCGTGCCGAGGTTGTCGGGCACCTCGGGGAAGCCGTTGTCGCAGGAGACGTGGAAGGTGAAGGCGCCGCCGGCGTCGGCCAGGTCCGCGGTGTCGCGCGACTCCATGTACGCCGGGTAGGCCATCTCCTCCACCGAGGCGCGGC
This sequence comes from Pseudomonadota bacterium, assembly GCA_043814015.1. Lineage (GTDB taxonomy): Bacteria > Myxococcota_A > UBA796 > UBA796 > JAFGLY01 > JBDRKM01. The sequence goes on along the minus strand of JBDRKM010000002.1, from coordinate 2,657 downwards.
CATCGCCGTCGGCGTCCTCCAGCCAGATCATGCGGAAGACGCCGGTGTCGCTGCCGTGGCCGGCCCAAACCACGAGCCCGCGGCCCTCGGCCCAGGCGGCGCGCACGGCCTCGCCCGAGAGCGCGCCGTCGTGCGGGTAGGGGCTGGTGACCAGGCCGGAGTCCTCGTACAGGCGCAGGGTCTGCTCACTCCAGGGGGCGGGCAGATCCGCGGCGATGCGGTCCAGGATGCAGGCGCCGTCGTCGTTCTCCTCGTAGTCGGAGTCCATGGGCGAGGGTGCGCCCACGACCCCGAAGAGGGCCCCGGGCAGCAGCACGGAGCTGCGGTAGGACTTGTCCTGCTCGAGATCGCGCGCGATGGCGCGCTCCAGCAGGTCGTCCAGGGCCGAGACGTCGCCGCCGTAGACCGGCAGGCGCCCGACGATGAGCTCGGGGCCGAAGTCCACGCAGCCCTCGCCCGCGTCGTCCGGGTGCTCGCCAAAGCGCCCGTCGCCGTCGCAGTCCCAGTCGCCGGACAGGTCGGCGTAGAGCCAGTCCGTGGGCACCGGCTCCAGCTCGGCGGCCAGCCAGTCGGGGAAGTAGGGGGCCAGCTCCTGCAGGGGGTGGACCCAGGTCATGGGCACATCGCCGGCGTCTGGATCGGGATCGCCGATGAGCAGCAGGAAGGCGCCGGGATCGTCCAGGTAGCGCTCCTGCAGGTAGGCCCGGATGCGGTCGGCGCGGGTGTCGGGGCCGGCGTCCACGGGGGAATCCCAGTCGGCCTCGGTGGCCACATCCACGGAAAAACCCTCGGCCTCGCGCAGATCGAGGAAGCGCGGCAGGAGCGCGGAGCCACCGGCCAGCGCGGCCGTGGTGAGCACCAGCAGCTCGGGCCGCACGCCGAGGTCGTCGTCCTTGCCGCCGTGCATCAGGGCCGCGGGGGCGCCGGGCTGCCAGGTGGGCTGCAGGACGCGGTCCCCGATGCGGACCGGCGCGCCGAGGTGGGGGCCGGCGGCCAGCGGCGGGGCGTCGCCGAGGCGGACATCGCCGAGCCAGAGGGAGCCGGTGGGGGAGGCGGCCGCGAGGGCGCAGAGGAGCAGGGGGGCGATCATGGCGCTCACCAGGCCGCGGCGCCGCCGGTGGCGGCGGACAGCAGGTAGGGGGCGGTGGTGTCCAGGGTGCCGTCGTCGGCCACGGTGTAGTCGCGGGCGTAGACCATCCAGGCCGCCGCGCCGCGCAGCGCCGGCAGGGGCGCGCCCTCGGGCAGATCCGGGAAGGCGGCCTCCCCCTCTCCGCCGTAGAAGCGCCAGGCCACGCCCTCGTCGTCGTAGATGGCCAGGGTGTGCTCCCGGGCGCCCGCGACCGGGGCCCAGGACAGGGCCGTACCTGGGCCGAAGGTGTCGGGGCTGTCGAGCACGGGGGAGTCCAGCAGGGGCACCTGCATGCTGGCGCCGGTGATGGGCACGATCGCCCAGGCGTAGGTGGCCCCGTCCAGGTCGGGAGCGGCGTAGACGGAGACGTGGTCGTCCGCGGTGGGCAGGTAGGACATGGACACCTCGAAGCCCGAGGCGGTGTCCGAGCAGGTCTCGGCCCAGCCCGTGACCACGCCGCTGTCCACGCCGGGGAAGGCTGAGCCGGCGTAGATGCAGTTCTCCTCGGGGATCTCCGCCAGCAGGACGCCGTCCAGCGTCGGGGCGTCGAACGCGATGGTCAGGGGAGAGAGGGCCTCCGCCGGGGTCAGGGTGAGATCGAGCCCGGTGACGTCCCCGCCGGTGGCGTCCACCTCCTCGTAGGCCACGCCGAGGGTGGCGTAGCCGGCGTCGATGGCGAAGGCGGAGAAGCGGAAGCGCTCGGCGCCTTCGGAGAGGTGGGCGGTGAACCCGAAGGGCACCGGCGCATCGCCCGCGCCCGAGACGTAGTCGTGGTAGTCGTCCTCGCCGTAGAGCAGCACGTAGGAGCCCTGGGGGGCGCCGGAGAGGGTGCCCTCCACCTCCAGGGTGGGCCTCTCGTAGGCGGCCAGGTCGCGCAGGGAGCAGCCGTGGAGCGCGATGGGCATCTCGTGGTCGCCCACTACGAAGCCGAGGAAGGTCATGGCCTCGCGATCTTCCGCCAGGAAGGTCAGGGTCACCGGGGCCTCGGCCGGCAGGCCGGGCAGGCTGAAGGAGCCGTCGGCGCCGGTGCGGGTGGAGATCACGGCCTCACCGTCGTCCACCACCACCCAGGCGCCCTCCACGGGGGCGTCGCCTTCGTAGTAGTCCAGGAGCGTGCCGGACAGATCGGCCAGGGCCGGGGGGGCGGCGCTGTCGATGCCGTCGGTGTCGCAGGCGGTGAGGAGGGGGAGCAGGAGCAGGGCGCGGGTCATGGTCACCTCGGGGGTTCACACTACCTGCGTGTTCCTGGGAGGAGGGAATGTTGTCGATGCGGCTCGTCAAGTCGCCGTCAACGCTTGATGGCAACGACCTGACCTCTGGAGGCGATCAGCGCCGCCGCCGCCCGCCCGCCAGCGCCAGCCCGGCCAGCAGGGCCAGGGTCGCGAAGGCACCCCGGCCGGGGCCGCTGGCGCAGCCGCCGCCGTTGCCGGGCTTGTCCGTGCCGGTGCCGGTGTCCTCGCCCTCGCACTCCTCGTCGATGTGGCCGTCGCAGTCGTTGTCGATGTGGTCGCAGAACTCGTAGGCGTTG
>JBDRKM010000001.1:0-7059 GCA_043814015.1 Pseudomonadota bacterium | reverse complement strand
GGGGGTGGGGGGGGGGTCAACCCCCCCGCCCTTTTCCCCCGGGGGGGGGGGTACCCCCCCCGCCCCCACCGAACGCGCTGCCGGCGCGTTGCGGCACCGTCTGGCCGACACGAGGATCGTGGCCGACGACGGCGCCCTGTGGATGCTCAGCGATCACGGCCAGGCTGTCGGGGGGCAGCTCGGGCCGGGTGCCGAGCGCATCCAGGAGCGGTCTCCATGGAGTCGAGCCAGCGCATCTTCTACCCCGGGACCCGGCTGACGCCGGAAGTCATGGACGGCGTGGCGGCGGTCCGTTTCTCCTCCCGCCGCACAGGTCGGATCGGGGCCCACGGCAGGGCGAAGGGGGAGATCTCGGGGGGAAGTCGGGACCCATCCCCCCTGGAACGCAACACCCCGCGAACCCATGTGTGCCGAATCGCAACACCTGGACGGATCTCCGAGGAAGCGTCAACGATCGAAGGCAGGTTTTCGCGCATGATCCGCCCGCCGAGGCCGCCAACCGCCGCCACGGAACCCGAAGCGTTCGACTTCGGGGGGCTTGGGTGCGAGGGGTGTTCGACCTTTGGGGGGATGGGTCCGCTCAACGGAGCCCGCCTCAGCACATCGCGTGCCTGCAGCGCGATGTCCACGGTGCCGCCGTTGGCCACGGCACGCGTGCCGTCGCCGCCCAACAGACCGCGCTGCGTCGCGCCACCGGGCACAGCAGGCTCACCGGGTAGAGGGCGGCCCCTCGCGCCCCAGCGCCTCCGCCAGCGCGGGCGCGATCAGCTCGGCCATGGCCCGGTGGCCCTCCACGGAGAAGTGCAGCACGTCCGAGAACAGGTCCGCCGCCGGTACGTCCAGCCCCGGCTCCCGGGGCAGCCCGCGCTCGGTGTCCACCAGGACCACCCCCGGGTGGGCCGCGGCCACGGCGCGCACGCTGTCCTGCATGGCACTGTCGGCCCGCAGCGCCAGGCCGTCGGCGTCCCGCGCCCGGCGCAGGAGGGCCGCGGCGGCCACCGGGTCCGTGCCCCGCAGGGCCGCCCCCTCCCGGTACAGCACCTCCGGGCAGCCTTCGCCCTCGCAGGCCTGCGGCTCGGGAGTGGTGCACAGGTTCGAGACCGGCACCACCAGCACCAGCGGCACCCCGCGCGCCTCCGCCAGGCCCGCGATGGTATCGAGGTTCTCGGCGTAGGCCGCCCCGATGGCCGCCCGATCGGCCGCGCTGAGGGCGAGCGGCGATGCCCTCCCCGGGCCGCCGCGCGTGAACGCGGCCCGCAGCAGATCGTAGAGCTGCAGCCAGCCCAGCGCGTGGCGCACGCGCGCGACCAGCGCGCCACCCACCCCCGGGTGATGCCTGCCCATCAGCACGTTGCCCAGATCGTTGTGCCCCGCATAGACCACCAGGGCCGCGGGCGGCCAGGCCAGAAGCTCCCGCGTGATCACCACCAGGTCGCCGCTGTCCAGGCCCGGCGAGCCGAGGTTCAACCCCTCCACGCCCAGGGTGGCCTCCAGCAGCGCGGTGAACTCCCGCCCGCGACCGACCCCGTGGCGCCCCTCCTGCACGCTGCTGCCCCCGAGCACCGCGAAGCGCCGCGCGTTGCGCTCCGGCTCGAACACCACCTGCAGCCCGGGGGGCTGAAACGCCGCAGCCACAAGCGCACCGCGCGGCTCGAAGGCCGCGCCCACCCCTCCATGCCCCACCTGCAAGGCCGGCGGCGGGGTCGGGGCTCCCAGGACCAGACGCAGCACGCCCTCGGCGGCCACCAGCAGGGCGAGGGCCACCCCCAGCCCGAGGAGCAGGCGGCGCAGGCGGGGACGCGTTCGCGGGGAAGATCTCACCTCGGCGCCCTATCCCCACCGCGGTATCATTCCCTGGTACCCAGCCCCGGGGTTGACCGTGCGCTCACATCTTCACCTCCTCGCCCTCGCCCTGATCGCCTGTGACAGCGACGACTCCAAGCCCGCGGACGACACCGGCTGCGCCGACGCGGACGCCGATGGCTACTGCGCGTACGAGGACTGCGACGACGCCGACGACGGGGTGAACCCCGGCGTAGACGAGGAGAGCATGGGGCCGGATGAGCAGGACAACGACTGCGACGGCGTCGTGGACGAGTGCAGCGAGAGCGATCCCAGCGTCACCTGGCACAGCGCGGAGGTCTGCGACGGCGTGGACAACGACTGCGATGGCCTCGTGGACGAGGACCTCGCCGGCACCTGGTACCCCGACGCCGACGGCGACGGCTGGGGCGACGACGCGGGCGCCACCGAGCGCTGCGAGGGCGGCAGCGGCTGGGTGACCGAGCCCGGCGACTGCGACGACGGCGACGCGGGCGTGCACCCCGGCGCGCTGGAGCGCTGCGACGGCGTGGACGACGACTGCGATCCGGAGACCGGCGAGGACGGCACGGTCAGCCTGGACGACGGCCAGGCCTTCACCACCATACAGGCCGCCCTGGACGCCGCCCCGGCCGACTCCGAGGTGGCGGTCTGCGCCGGCACCTGGGTGGAGAACCTCACCGTGGCCCGCAGCCTGCGCCTGTGGGCCCCGGCCGGCCCCGAGGCCACCACGCTGGTGGCGGCCGGGGAGGGCTCGGTCGTCACCGTCACCGGCGGCGACGTGGTGATCGAGGGCTTCACCGTCACCGGCGGCACCGGCGGCCTCGTGGCCGAGGGCGAGACGGATCTGTGCGGCGGTGGAATCCTGGCATTTGCAGCCGACTCCTTGCTGGTGGACGGCTGCGTTGTCACCGCCAACCAGGCCGACTACGGCGGCGGCCTGCTGGGCCCGGGCGAGGGCACGCTCACGCTGCGGCGCTCCATTTTCAGCGGGAACGAGGCCAGCAGGACCGGCGGCGGGCTCTACCTGTACGCCGGGGACCTCACCGACGTCACCATCGCCGACAACGCCGCGGCCGCCAGCGGCGGCGGCCTGTACGCCTACCAGCACGAGGTCAGCATGGAGGGCTGCACGCTCTCCGGCAACAGCGCCGTCTACGGCGGCGGCATGAGGATGTACCAGGCCACCGTCCGGGCCGAGGACACCGTGCTGGAGGGCAACAGCGCCTCCTACGGCGGCGGGGCCTACACCGTGGACGACGCCACCCTGGAGGGCCCGACCCTGCGCGCCAACGAGGCCGATCGCGGCGGCGGCCTGTACGCGCGCCAGGACCTGACCCTCACGCACGTCACCCTGGAGGGCAACAGCGCCAGCAGCTACGGCGGTGGCCTCGCCTGCGTGGAGAGCGCGCTGGTGGCCACGAGGGTGACCGCCCGCGCCAACAGCGCCTACGGCGGCGCCGGGATGCTCCTGGACACCTGCGTGCTGACCGCCGACACGGTCGAGGTCACCGGGGGCCAGGCCGACTACGGCGCGGGCCTGTACATGGTGGAGGCCGAGATCGAGGCCACCGGCGACCTGCGCATCGCCGAGAACACCGCCGACGGTGCGGGCGGCGGCGCCTACATCTACAGCGCCAGCGCCTGGTCGGGGGGCACGTTGGAGGCCAACACCGCCGGCACCGGCGCGGGCGTCTTCGTGCAGGACACCTCGGTCCTGGAGGACCTCGTGGTCCAGGGCAACACCGCCACGGACTGGGGCGGCGGGCTGTACACCGAGGCCGAGACCGACCTCTCCGGCCTGTTGATCGACGGCAACAGCGCCACCTACGGCGCCGGCCTGTACCTCTACGGCACCGCCGATGTCTGGCTCGACGGAGGCCAGCTCACCGCCAATGTGGCCAACACCCGCGGTGGCGGCGTCCGCGTGGCCGCTGGCCTGCTGCAGATCACCGCGGCCGATCTCGGCGAGGAGGCCACGGACAACAGCCCCGACGACCTCTTCGCCGGCGGCACCGCGTACACCGGCTACGGCGCGGGGACCACGCTGTCATGCTCGGGCTCGGAGGGGTGTCACTGAGGTCGGAGGCGCCCGAGCCCCCGTTCCTGTGCCCTACCCGCCGAGCCACGCCCACAGGATCAACAACGCCACCGGCAGCCCGAAAGCCAGGGTCGCGAAGAGCCACGGGGCCTGCGGCTTGGCGCCGGTGTCGCCGTGGTCCAGGGGCGCGCCGGGCGCGGCGTCGGGCAGGGCCACGGTCGTTTCGCGCGCTTCGGGCCGAGTGGCGCCCACCCGCGCCCCTTCGGGCGGGGAGGCCGCGTCCTCCGCCGTCCGTGTGCCCGCCGAGGGCGCCCCCGGCGCCGGGGTTGTCCAGTCGAACAGCGGCGATGAGCCGGTGGTGTCGAAGGCATGGTGCTGGTAGGTGCTCATGGTGTCGCTCCCGCGAGCCAGGGCTCGCTCGTGCCGCTCACCCCCGAGATCGGTGGACAAGCGGGCACCGGTGGTGACTGCAGAAGCTCAGGCCGCTTCTGCCTCTTCGGGAGTCTACCCACGGCCCCGTTCAGGCCGGATCAAGGTCCTCCGGCGCCGCATACAGATCTCGTTAAGACGACGTTTGGTCACTCCCTAAGCCGGTATCCGACGCCCGACTCGGTCAGGATCAGGCTGGGCTGGGTGGGATCGTCCTCCAGCTTGGTCCGCAGGGCGTGGACGTGCACCCGTACGTAGTGGGCACGATCCAGGCTCCGGGGCCCCCAGACCTCCCTGAGGATGTGGGCGTGCGTCAGCACCCGCCCCGCATGCCGAACGAGCAGCTCCAGCACGCGGTACTCGGTGGGGGTGAGGGGCACGGGCTGCCCGGCGCGGGTCACGACCCGGCGCGCGAGGTCCACCGCTACGCCGCCCGACTCGAAGACGGCGGGCTCCTCCCCTACGCGGCTCGAACGGTGCCGCAGCGCGACGCGCACGCGCGCCATCAGCTCCTGGGCCGAGAAGGGCTTGGTGAGGTAGTCGTCCGCGCCCGCGTCCAGCGCCTCCACCTTGTCGCGGTCCCCGCCCCTGGCGGACAGCACGATCACGGGCGTCTGGCTCCAGGCGCGCAGCCGGCGGACCACATCGAGCCCGTCCTGGTCGGGCAGGCCGAGATCCAGCAGCACCACCTCGGGCGCGTGCATGGCCGCGCTGCGCACCGCCCCCTCGGCCGTGCCCTCCACGACGACGCGCAGCCCGCAGCCCGCGAGAAGCGTGCGGAGGAACTGCTGCATGGGCAGCTCGTCCTCGACCACCAGCACCACGGGATCGGGTCTCATGGCCCCTCCTCGGCCTCAGCCAGGTCGGGCTCGGGCTGGCTGTCTGGGCCCCGCCGGGGCAGGGCCACCCCGAAGATGGCGCCTCCGCCGGGGCGCGGGTCAGCCCAGACCCGCCCCGCGTGCACACCCGCCACCGCCCGGCAGATGGCGAGCCCGAGCCCAGCCCCGCGGGGCGTGGCCCCGGGACCGCGCACGAAGGGCTCGAACAGCGCCACGGCATCAGGGATCCCGGGACCACGATCCCGCACCTCGATGACGACATCCTCGTCGCCACCCCCGATGCCCACCTCGATGGGACCGGACGGCGCGTGCTGTAAAGCGTTCTCGAGGTAGTTGGTGACGAGCTGCTCCACCAGCACAGCGTCCACGCGCGCGAGGCGGGGGGAGCCCTCCGGGACCACGCCGATCCGGCGCTCACCGCGCAGGTGGGCGACGTTGGCGATGGCCGTGCCGACGATGTCTTCGGGCAGGTGCCACTCCAGGTTCGGGTGGACGCCCGGGCGGTCGAGCCGCGTGAGCTGCAGCACGTTGCGGAACAGGCGGTCTAGCCGCTGTCCGCCCTCGGCGATCTGCCTGAGGAGGAGCCGCTGCTGGTCCGGGTCGAGCCGGACGCTGCGGTCGAGCAGGGCCGTCGCGGCGCCGGTGATCGAGGCCAGGGGGGTCCGCAGGTCATGCGAGAGGCTGGACAGGAAGGTGGCGCGGGTGCGCTCGGACTCGGCCTCACCCGCGGCCCGGCGGGCCTCGTCGTCCAGGCTGATGCGGTCGAAGACCTCGGCGACGATGTCGGCCGCGGTGTCGAGCAGCCGCCGCGCCTCCGGATCGGTGGCCAGCGCGGGGGAGGCCGCGCCCAGCACGCCCCGCATCCGGCACTCGCGGCGCAGGGGGAGGTAGCGCGCCCGCGCCCACCCCACGACCTCCGCGCCCACCCCGGCGGGCTGGCCGCTGGAGACGGTGACCTCCGCGGCCTCGCGCTCGGTGTCGTCCTCGACCCAGCCGCCGCGCTCGGCCAGCCGCTCGAGCCTGCCGTCACGCGTCCTGTGGACCACCACGGCGGCGCCGAGCAGCGCCTGGACCTGCTCCGCGGCCACCTCCGCCGCCTCCTCGACCGACCGCGATCCGGCCAGACGCCCGGCGAGGCGGGACAGCTCGATCCCCTGGGCCTCCCGGCGCATGGCCAGGCGCTCGTGGGCCCGGGACGTCCTGACCACGCTGGAGATCAGCATGCCCACGGCGCCGAGCATGACGAAGGTGAGGATGTGCCGCGAGTCGCTCATGGCCAGGGCGAACCGGGGGTCCACCAGGAAGACGTTGAAGGCCACGGCGCTGCCGATGGCCGCCACGACGCTCCCAGAGAACCGCACCCGCCAGGACACCACCGCCACGGCGCCCATGTAGATCATCACGAGGTCGGGCTGGCTGAAGTAGGGCTCGACCACGATCCCGAGGATCGTGGCCAGGGTCACCGCGCCCACCACGAGCGCCATCTCCTCGGCGAGCCGGCGCGCGGCCGCCTGCCGGCTCGCCCCCGCCGGCCCGCCCCTGGGGGGCGAGCGTGGGGGCGTGGATGGCGAGGTCTCGGACAGGGCGTGAATCCAGCGGATGCCTCGCCGCTACTCGATGCCGGGGTTCTCGGCAAGGGGGCAGCACACCCGCGCGCCCGCGGCCAACACCGGTGAGTGACCCAACAGTCACCGGCGGCCCCTCTCCGCTGCCGGAGTGCCGCAGCGCGGGGCTCCGCCCGCAACCCAAAGTGATCGCACCCACCCGCGCTGCCTTTTTTTTGCGGGGGGAGGCTGCCTCCCCCCGCATCGCTGACGCTCCCCCCACCCCGCGCCCTATTGGCGCGCGCGCCTGCGGCGCGTGAACTACTACTCGCGACAATCCGCGCCTGGCGCGCGGACTTTCGCGAGTAGTAGTTCAGCCGGTGGG